>NZ_JAMYLR010000005.1:92500-261753 GCF_040318155.1 Mesorhizobium sp. M1307
CATGTGTTAAGCCTGCCGCCAGCGTTCGTTCTGAGCCAGGATCAAACTCTCAAGTTTAGAAGACTTTGATTTGGCTTTATCTGGTCACGCTTTGAATTGACGAGAACATTCACACCTAGACACTTGCGTATCTTGGTAGATTTTATTCTCTCAAAACGTGTCCGCCAAAGTCTCGTTCGAACCGTCCCATCCCTGGCGGGATGAGGGGTTCAGCAGGACTCTGCCGCCCACGTTTCTCTTTCTTCAATATTCAATTTTCAAAGAACAGACTCTGCAGACGCAGTGTCGTGGCCCGTTACGCTTTTGGCTTCGGGGCCTGTCGAGTGTCGCTCACGCGGCTCTCTTGAATTTCGCGGAGGGCAGATTTAGAAGCGAACTTCTTCGTCGCCAGCGGCGCGCCGCCCTCGTTGTTGAGGCGTATATAGTCGGGGGGCGTCCAAAGTGTCAACAGCGATTTCGAACTTTTTTGAATTTTTTGCGACGAAAGTTGGGGCGCCGCTTTTCTGTAGCCGACTGCCGCTACGGCATGGGGACAACAAAGCCGGCTGTCGCGGTGGAGCCCTATTGCCGCCGTATTGCAGTTTGACACCAAGGCCAGCGAAGCAGGCGAAAGCGCCACCCGCGCAGGGCCTTCTATAAGAGACCAAACGGCGCCTCCCAGGCGCTTCCTATAAGAGACTAAAGAGAACCCATAGAGACAGACGTATGATTGGGGATTTCGGCCGGGGCCAGGCGCTTCGTTGACTTCACCCGCCGTGACAGGCAAATGTCATGGCCACAACAAGAACGACAAGCCGTTCCGCCCCGGGGAAGAAGCAGCCTTTCTGGATGCCAGACACGGAAGATGTCATAGCCGACCTCGGCAACGAGCCGCCGCTGATCGCGGACGGCCGCAGCGGCCCTCCCGACCGGCGCGAGGTTTCGGCGCGCTGGCTGTCGGGCACCTTCCTTACCGGCGTGACCTCGAGCGTGCTGATGGGCGTGGCGCTGTTTGCAGCGCTTGACGGCCGCCAGCAGTTGGCGACGCCACCCGAGATCGCCGAACTGATCAGCCTTGCCAGTGGCGACGATTCCGGTGAGATCGCCAAGACGACCAGGCTGGTCGCGCTGCGCCAGATCGCCAAGGCCAAGGATCGCCGGCGCATGGAAGTGTCGATGGTGACCAAGGTCGGCGACCGCGATGTCATCCACACCATGCCTTTCGTGCAGATCAAGATGGCGCTTGCCGCCGGTCACACGACCAGCCGGGCCTATCCGCCTTTCGACCCGATGCAGGTGTTTGGCAATGGCGACGACAATGCCGCCCAGCCGGCAGCCGCCGCCGCCAGCCAGATCTATGGCGCCAAGGTCGAAAGCGAGATGAGCTTGAAGACCGTCGATTTCCCGATCGAGACGGCGGCCTTCGACGAAAAGAGCGACCTTTCTGCCGACGAGGTGGAAAAGGTCGTGCGCGAGGCCGGCACCGATCTGAGCGACGGCGCTGTCCAGGTCGCTTCGCTGCATTATGTCGACCCACAGCGATTCGGTGATGGCTTCGCCGAAAGCATGGCTGGCTCCTATGACGTCAAGATCGTCCCGGAAAACGTCTCGGTGTCGCCGCGTGCCGCCATCGACGACCATGCGCCGGCTTTCGCCGAGGAAATCATCCCCTTCACCAAGGATCTCGACATTGCCGAGGCCTTCGCTGATTCGGGCTATACCGGCGAGGATGCCACCGGAATGGCCGAGGCGATCGCCAAATTGCTGAATGCCACGGCCCTCAAGGCAGGAACCGTGCTGCGCGTTGGGCTCGAGGTCCATGGCGACGCCGCCAAGATCGTTCGCACCAGCGTGTACGACAGGACCCAGCACATCGTCACCATCGCGCTCGACGACCACGACCAGTACGTGCCGGCGCAGGAGCCGGAGCCAAATCCCGAATTGCTGACGGCGTTCGACGATTCGCCTGCGCCCGTGGTGCGCGGCAATCTGCCGAACATCTATGACGGCATCTACCGCACCGCCTATTCCTACGGCATGTCCAAGGCGATGACGCAACGGCTGATCAAGTTGCTGGCATCCAGTGTCGACTTTCAGTCGCGCCTCAATCCTACGGACCGCATCGAGGTGCTGTTCTCGCAGCCCGATGGCGACGACCAGGCGTCTGACGAATCCGAGCTGCTTTACGTCTCCGCGACTTTCGGCGGCACGACACGAAATTTCTATCGTTTCCAGATGCAGGACGGCAGCACCGACTATTTCGACGAAAACGGCAGCAGCGCCGAGCAGTTTCTGCTGCGCAATCCCTTGCCCAATGGCCGGTTTACGTCCGGGTTCGGTGCCAGGCGTCACCCCATTTTGGGGTATGTGAAAATGCACACCGGCACCGACTGGGCAGCTCCCGTGGGATCGCCGATCATTGCCGCGGGCAACGGCGTCGTCGAAAAAGCCGGCTGGGCCGGTGGCTATGGCAAGCAGATCATCTTGCGTCACGCCAATGGCTACGAGACGTCCTACAATCACCAGAGCGCCTTTGCCAAAGGCATCGAGCCGGGTGTTCGCGTTCGCCAGGGTCAGGTTATCGGCTATCTCGGCTCAACCGGCCTCTCCACCGGTCCGCATCTTCATTACGAACTAATCGTCAACGGCACAAAGGTCGATTCGATGCGCGTCCGCCTACCGGTCGGCAAGACGCTGAAGGGCGACGACCTCGTCGCCTTCAAGCGCGAGCGCGAACGCATCGACGACCTGCTCAAGCAGGAAGACAGCAATCAGTTGAAGGTCGCGAGCGCCAAGCTCGAAGGCTGAGCCGACGTTTTTCGTCGTCAGCCCTGCTGATTCGCCGTGTCGCGCGCCCATGGCAGCCGCTCGCCGGAAACCGTCGTCCACGCGGTGATTGCCGAAAACAGGCAAAGCAGCGCGGTCACCGCGGCAACGGCGGCGAATGCCGCGTCGCTGGCGGCAAGTCGTGCCGCATCGAGGCCGGGCGCCAGGCCGGCTGGCGGCGGTTCGCCGAAACCCGGAATGCCGGAGCCGGCAGCGGTGCCGAGCACGCCAGCATAGACCCAGGCCGCCAGCGATCCCATCGCCGCCACGGCAATCAGGCCGCCGATGCGCGAGACGGCGTTGTTGATGCCCGAGGCCGCACCCGTATCCTTGTCCTCGACCGCCGTCATGACGGCGGTCGACAGCGGCGATACCACCAGCGCCATGCCGAACCCCATCAGAGCCATCAGCGGGAATACCCCGATCCAGAAATTGTGGATGCCCCGATAGGCCAGCAAGGCAAGTCCGGCAAAGGCAAGAGCCACAACCAGACCGCCGCTGGCGATCGGAAAGCGAGGCCCGATGCGGTCGGACCACTGGCCGACCGGTCCGGACAACACTGCGATCAATGCCGACAGCGGCAGGAAGATGAAACCGACCTCGGCGGCGCTCAGCCCCCATCCGGCGATCATGAGCATCGGCAGATAGAACAGATTGGCCGACAGCGCGAAATAAAGGAAGAAGGTCGCCACATTGGCGCCCGCGAACGCGCCGATCCGAAACAACGACAGATCGATCATCGGCTCGCGCCGCCGGCGCTCGAAGACGATGAACACGACGAGCAAAACCGCACCGGCGGCAATACTCGGGCCGGACATCAGCCCCTCCCCGTCGCCGCTCATCGAGGTCAGACCGTAAGCGAGAGCTCCGAACGCCAATATGGCGAGTGCAGCGCCGCCGAGATCGAGGCTGCGCTTTTCCGCCGGCGCGTCGGCAGGGACCTTGGCCAGCAGAAGATAGACCGAGATAAGGCCGAGCGGCAGATTGATGCCGAAGATCGCCCGCCAGATGCCGTCGCCGAACGCCGACAGCACGAAGCCGCCCAGCACCGGGCCGAGCGCCGTCGTCAGTGCTGATGCTGCGGCCCAGATGCCGATCGCCCGGCCGCGTTCCTTTTTCGGATAGGCTTTGGCGATAATGGCCAGGCTGCCCGGCACCATGATGGCCGCTCCGACACCCTGGATAGCCCGAAACGCAATAAGCACCGCCGGGTTAGGCGCCAGCGCGCAGGCAAGCGAGGCGGCAATGAACAGGACGATGCCGGCGACGAAGGAGTGGCGCAGGCCGAAGCGATCGCCGGCGGCGCCGCCGACGAGAATGAGGGCTGAGAGTGTCAATGCGTAGGCATTGGAAATCCATTGTGCCTCGGCGAGGCTGGCGCCGAGGTCGACGCGGATCGCCGGCGTCGCAATGGCCAGGACCGACCCGTCGATGAAGCCGAGCGCAGAAGCCAGGATCGCGGCGATCAGCACGAACCGCCGCTGCGCCTGCGGACAGAACGTATCGGCGGGAAGTGAGCCGGTCAGGAGAACGGCGCCGGTACCGACTTTGGTTGGCGTGTGCATGCCGCCTTACCTAGATCGCCGGCGCGCCGCCGACAACCGGCCAGCAGGCTGTTCTCGTTGAAACCAGGCCGAACCTGGCCACACAGGCAGGATCACGCCGCTCAGGGTGCAAACGGCAAGTGCCGTGCTAAGCTTCTCGCAGCGCTACAGACAAGGGGGAATACCGCGTGAAACGGCCGCTCGAACCCTCGGCGGAAGGACGCGGGCGCGTCGTCGGCATCACCGACGGCGTGTTCGCCATCGCGCTCACCCTGATCGTTCTCGAGATCAGGGTGCCGGCGCATGAAACGGTGCATTCCGAACGCGAGTTGATCACAGCGATCACAGCACTGGCGCCGCGCTTCCTGACCTATGCGCTCAGCTTCCTGACGCTGACCATCTTCTGGTTCGGCCAGCAGGCGCAACACGGGCTGATTGCAAAATCCGACCGGCGGCTTGCCACGCTGAACCTCTGCTTCCTCGGCTTCATCGCCTTGCTGCCGTTCTCGACCGACCTTCTCGCCGACTTCCTCGAATTCAGGACTGCGGTGCGCGTCTACTGGTTCAATCTTTTGATGCTCGGACTGACGCTGCTCGCCAGTTGACGCTACGCGGACAAAAACGGATTTCTGGCCGAAGGTGTCGACGCGGAAACCACCCGAACGGTCTATCTGCGCATCGTCAAGGCACAGATCCTGTGGGCCGTCGGCGCTGCACTCTGCCTGATCAGCCCGTTGCTCAGCGTCGGCTTCATCCTGGTGGTGCAGCTGATCTATGCCGCAGCGCTGCGCGCGCCACTGCTGCGCAAGGTCATCGGGTGAATGGAGCGACGCCTGTCCGCTTTAGGTGTGTTGAGATTCAGGTCAGGCCGAGCCGAAAATGGTGGCTTCCGAGAACCGGAGCGGAGCGTACTTTTGGGTACGTGAGCACCGGAAGCGGAGGAAGCCGCCGTTTGCAGGCCGGCATCACCTGAATATCAACATGCCCTACTCGACGAACTCCACCGTAACGCCGGGCGTCACGATCTTGGCAAGCTCGCGCGCGTCCCAATTGGTCAGCCGCACGCAGCCATGGCTTTCGGTCTTGCCGATCTTGGACGGATCCGGCGTGCCGTGAATGCCGTAGGTCGGCTTGTCCAGCGCAATCCAGACCGAGCCGACCGGGCCGTTCGGCCCCGGCGGGATGGTCAGGATCCTGTCGTTTTCGCCCTGCTTGAAATTGATGTTCGGGTTGTAGGTGTAGTTCGGGTCCAATGCGACACGCGACACCGCATGCGTGCCTGACGGCGACGGCGTGTCGGACGAGCCGATAGTCGCCGGATAGGCTGCGACCAGCTTGCCCGCCGCATCATAGGCGCGGACCTGCTTATTGGACTTGTCGGCGATGATGCGCGCCACCGGCGTCGCCACCAGCCTGCCGAAATTGGCGACCTTGATGATGGTGCCCGGACGGTTGAAATTGGCGTCCGGATTGAGCTTGTTCAGATAGGTTTCATCCATATGGAAGCGCTCGGCCAGCGCTTCGGGTACCGACGTGTAGCCCATCCGATCGAGCTGGGCCTTTTGGCTGTAGTCCTCCGGTATCGAGGCGACATAGGGACCGGCCGCATCCTCGGGCGTGATCGTATAGGAGGCGAAGGCATCGCCGCCGGATTGCGCCAGGGCCGCCTGGATGCCGATTGCGTCGGTCGATTTCAGATTGCTGCCGGTGATCTCATTATAGGCGGCGAGCGCCTTGTCGACATTCGAGCCGAAGCGTCCGTCGATGACGCCGGGCGATGCACCGGCACGGTCGAGCAGCACCTGCAGTGCCGCCACGTCCTCGCGGGCGCCGAGCGCAAGCGACGGGTCGACCGCCGTCTTGCCGCCAGTGCTTGGCGGCGGGGCTGTGTCTGGCGGTAAGGCCGCCTGCTCGTTCGGCACCGTCGGCTCGACCGGCTCGATCGAGGCCTCGTTGAGCGGCTGGCGCTCGATGGTGCGCGGCTTTACCGGCTGCGCTGCCTCCGGATAACCGTTGCCGTAGCCGTCATCCCGTGGCGCTTCTGGGAAGGCTTCCACCGAATTGTCGCCATAGGGGTCGTACTCGTCAGCCGGCGGTATGATGACCCTGCCCTCGTCTTCCATCTGCCTGCGGCGGAACCGCGCCGTGTCCTCAGGGTCGTCGAGATGATAGGGGTCGTCCTCGACCGGTCCGAGGTTGCGCAAGCGCTCGCGGCGCAAGGCGCGGCGGTCGAGCCTGGTCTGCGGCGGCTGGATGGCGATGACCTTGCCGGTCTCCGCATCGACGATGACGCGGTTTCCCCTGGCATCGTAGTAGATATCGAGATTGCCGTTCTGGGCGACAAGAATGCCGCCGCCATTGGCGGCACGAACCACCCGTGGCGCGGTATCCACTATTGGCGAGGCCATCGCATTCGACGCCAGCAGCCCGGCAGCAAGCGCTGAAAGGGTGAAGATGGTGCGCAACATGATGGCCAAATTCTCCGGTCCGTAATTGCCGCCGCCGGCATTGTCTCTTCAAAGCGCCGCGCGTCTTTTTCGACGCGCAAAGGACGCTCTAACGCTTTAAATCTCCGCATCGTGCTTTGCGAAAATCAAAACTCGATTTCGGGCCGATGTGGTAGGCGAACCCCTTCGCCAGCAAATCAGTTGCCAACGATAAGGTTCCAATATGAACCGGGCATGAAGATGGCGGATTTCTGACCGATTAACCGGCAGCGAGTCCCAATTCCTTGCGCGCCTGCTTCGTCAGCTTCAGCACGACAAGACGGTGGCTTTCGCGCAGGTAATCCTTCAGTGCGCCATCATCCATGCTTTCGCCGGTCTGGCGCTGGATCCATTTCATGCCGCGTGAGGCAAGATAGGGCGCGGGCCGAAGGCCCGGCTGCTCCCTCAGCACGTCATAGGCGATGTCGGAGCATTTGAAGGTAACGAACGGCTCCTTGCCCTCACTCCAGCCGCCGATCGCGAAGACCTTGCCGCCGACCTTCCAGACATGGGCGCCGCCCCACTGCACGACATGGGTCGCCGAAGGCAGCGAGGCGCAGAAGCTGTTATAGTCGTCCAGCGTCATCTGCGCCCCGCCAGTGATGTTGGACCATGAACCGAAGGCCGGCGTAACAAAAGGGTATGCCGGTTTTTCGGAAAGGATCATGGTCGAGATTGAAGATAGGAATTCCATCCCGATTCGATCGGGATGGAACAAGCTCTTGGCTTGAGCTCAGGCAGCCGCCTCGGTTGCCACGACCGCGGGCTTCGAGCGGAAGTTCAAGCGGTCGGAGCCGGCGGTGACCTTGACGGTTGAGCCGTCGAGGATCTCGCCGAGCAGGATCTTTTCCGCCAGGGGGTCCTGCAATTCCTTCTGCATCACCCGCTTCAGCGGCCGCGCGCCATAGGCCGGGTCGTAACCCTTGGCCGCCAGCCAGTCGATCGCCTCCTGATCGAGCGAAAGCGATATCTTGCGGTCAACAAGCAGGTTTTCCAGCCGCTTGAGCTGGATTTGGACGATCTGGCCCATATCCTGGCGGCGCAGCCGGTGGAACAGGATCACCTCGTCGATGCGGTTGAGGAATTCCGGCCGGAACGAAGCCCTGACGACATTCATCACCTCGTCGCGCACGACGTCGACATCCTGGTCCTCGCCGAGATTGACCAGATATTCGCCGCCGAGGTTCGACGTCATGATGATCAGCGTATTGCGGAAATCGACCGTGCGGCCCTGCCCATCGGTCAGCCGGCCGTCGTCTAGCACCTGCAGCAGCACGTTGAAGACATCAGGATGCGCCTTCTCGATCTCGTCGAACAGCACGACCTGATAGGGCCGGCGCCGTATCGCTTCGGTCAGCGCGCCGCCTTCCTCGTAGCCGACATAGCCGGGAGGCGCGCCGATCAGCCGGGCGACCGAATGCTTCTCCATGAACTCCGACATGTCGATGCGCACCATCGCGCTCTCGTCGTCGAAGAGGAAGCTGGCCAGCGCCTTCGTCAGTTCGGTCTTGCCGACGCCCGTCGGCCCGAGGAACATGAACGAGCCGAGCGGCCGGTTCGGGTCCTGCAGGCCGGCGCGCGCACGGCGCACCGCTTTTGACACCGCCTGCACCGCCTCGCCCTGGCCGACGACGCGCTTGCCGACCTCGTCTTCCATGCGCAACAGCTTGTCGCGCTCGCCTTCCAGCATCTTGTCGACCGGGATCCCCGTCCAGCGCGACACGATATGGGCGACGTGATCGGGACCGACCACTTCCTCGACCATGCCGGCCTTGCCGTCCCTGGCTTCAGCCTGCTTCAGCTGTTTTTCGAGTTCCGGGATCTTGCCGTAAGCAAGTTCGCCGGCGCGCTGGAATTCGCCCTTGCGCTGGGCAATGGCAAGTTCGTTGCGCGCCTCGTCGAGCTGCTTCTTGAGGTCGGCGGCAAGCCCGAGCTTCTGCTTCTCGGCCTGCCATTTCGAGGTCAGCTCGGTCGATTCCTCCTCCAGGTTCGAGAGTTCCTTCTCAAGCCGGGCGAGCCGGTCCTTCGAGGCATCGTCCTTCTCGACCTTGAGCGCCTCGCGCTCGATCTTGAGCTGCATGATGCGGCGATCGATCTCGTCCAGCGCCTCGGGCTTCGAATCGACCTGCATGCGGAGCCGCGAGGCGGCCTCGTCGACGAGATCGATCGCCTTGTCCGGCAAGAAGCGGTCGGCGATGTAGCGGTTTGACAGTGTAGCGGCCGCGACCAGTGCCGAATCCGAGATGCGCACCTTGTGGTGCTGCTCGTATTTCTCTTTCAGGCCGCGCAGGATCGAGACAGTGTCTTCGACCGTCGGCTCATTGACGAAGACCGGCTGGAAGCGGCGGGCAAGGGCCGCATCCTTCTCGACATGCTTGCGGTATTCGTCGAGCGTGGTTGCGCCGACACAATGCAGTTCGCCGCGGGCGAGCGCCGGCTTCAGCAGGTTCGACGCGTCCATGGCGCCATCCGCCTTGCCGGCACCGACAAGCGTGTGCATCTCGTCGATGAACAGAATGATGCCGCCGGCGGCAGACGTGACTTCGGAAAGCACCGCCTTCAGCCGCTCCTCGAACTCGCCGCGGTACTTGGCGCCGGCGATCAGCGACCCCATGTCGAGCGCCATCAGTTGCTTGTCCTTGAGCGATTCCGGCACATCGCCATTGACGATGCGCAGCGCCAGCCCTTCGGCGATCGCCGTCTTGCCGACGCCGGGTTCGCCGATCAGCACTGGGTTGTTCTTGGTGCGGCGCGACAGCACCTGGATGGTGCGGCGGATTTCGTCGTCGCGGCCGATGACCGGATCGAGCTTGCCCGCGCGGGCGTCCGCCGTCAGGTCGCGCGCGTATTTCTTCAGCGCGTCGTAGCCCTGCTCGGCGCTCGCCGAATCGGCGGTGCGACCTTTGCGTACGTCGTTGATGACCTGGTTCAGCGCCTGCGGCGTGACACCGGCCTTGGACAGGATGTCGGCGGTCTTGGCCGATTTTTCCATGGCCAGCGCCTGCAAAAGCCGTTCGACGGTGACGAAGCTGTCACCGGCCTTCTTGGCCAGTTCCTCGGCGGTCGAGAACACCTTTGCCAGCGGCTGCGCCAAATAGAGCTGGCCATTGCCGCCCTCGACCTTGGGCATTGCTTCCAGTGCCGTTTCGACGCCGAGCTTGACGTCACGGACATTGCCGCCGGCGCGCTCGATCAGCGACGCAGCCAGGCCCTCGTCGTCATCGACAAGGACCTTGAGAATATGCTCGGGGGTGAATTGCTGGTGGCTGCGGGAAAGCGCCATGGTTTGCGCGGACTGGATAAAGCCGCGCACGCGCTCGGAATATTTTTCAAGATTCATGCCTGTCTCCTTCCGTCACCGGCCCGCTTCGCGGCACCGGATCAGATTGCGGTGACGGACCCGCCCGTTCGAGCCGGATCCTGTTCACGCAAGATATGGGACGCAAACCATGGCCCCTCAAGACTCGACACTGGCGAACGCATAATATTCCGAGCGCGCAAACAAAAACGGCGGAGATTTCTCTCCGCCGCCTAGGGTAAACGATGCGCTAAGATCGCCTGAACGTTTCTTCGATCAATTCTCGACGTCGGCAATAATAGGTTGACCGCCTGCGTCTTCAGCCGGCGCTGCATCGACCTTGCCAGTCTCGGCACTGTCAGGGACGGCATTGTCGTTGCCGCCATTTGCCTGTTCGACATCGAGCCGCGGACGGCGCGGACGCCTGGGGCGGCGTGCCGGGCTGTTTTCGGCCGCGGCTTCGTTGAGCTCGGCCTGGGCGGCGAGACCCGCTGGCGAAAGGTTTTCGAATTGCGGTGCGGGCTCGCTCACAAAGACCGGCTCAGCGGCCGGCACGGGCTCCGCCTGCGCCGGCGTCTCGTCGCGCCGTGGCTGTTCGACGCGTTGGCCACCCTGCTGCTCGCCGCGCGCGCCATACTCGCCGCGCTGGCCGTTCTGGCCGTAACCGCCATTGGGGCGACGGTCGCGGTGGCGTCCGCCATTGTTGTCGCGGCCGTCACGGTTGTCGCGGCCGCCCCGATTGTCGCGGCTGTTTTCCTGGTTCAGCGCCAGCTCGGCCGGCGTGCCATCGATGACCGGCTGCGGGCCGGCCCCGTGATTGGCCGAAGCCGATGCCTCGTTGGCATTGTTGTTGCCGGCATTGTCGAACTCGTCGCGATCCTCGTCGCCGTCATCGTCGAAATCGTCGCGATTCTGCTGGGCGTTCTGGATCGGCATCTGCGCCTGAGCGGCTGCGATGATGCGGTTATAGTGCTCTGCATGCTGGAGATAGTTTTCCGCCATCACCCGGTCGCCGGAGCTTTGCGCGTCACGGGCAAGGGTTGCGTACTTCTCGGCAATCTGCTGAGCCGATCCGCGGATCTTCACGTCCGGGCCGTTGCTCTCATAGTTACGCGTCAGGGGATTTGGCCCCTTACGATTGTTGTTGTTATTGTTGTTGCCGCCGCCGCCACTGTTGTTGCGACCGCGCATGCGCCTGTTTTGCTGTTGTGGCCTCATTAGACTCTCTTCACTTTGAAATTTTCGAAAAACTCTTCACGAACGGAGGCGCTCATGCGGCCAGCCGTTTCGTTCCTTCACCGGCGTTCGCCCGCATCAATTGCGTTGGCGCCACGTGCCATCCTGTTCCGGTTACTTCACTTGCCGGACGATTCCCGCACGAAGCTTGGGCGTCGTTTGCGCAAGAAGGCAGCTATTTCCAAGGAAAACCGAATCGCTAAGAGCACTGCCTGCTTCGTCTCATCCGGTTAACGCGACCCTAGCCGCATTCCCCGGTATTGCCAAGCGCTTTTTTCGCACTGCATCACGGCTTCCACCGTTCGAACACAAGAACTCTGTCGTTTCCGCCGAGATCACGAAACACCCCGACCGAACGGTACCCGGCCGCGGAGAATATCTCCGTAACCTGTTGGTGCTGCGTATGGCCGATCTCGACCGCAATCCTGCCTTGGAGTTCCAAATACGCTGCCGCTCCCGCGGCGATCTTCCTGTAGGGGCTCAGACCGTCCACGCCGCCATCGAGGGCCTGGCGTGGATCGAAACCGCGGACCTCGTCCTGCAGATTTCCAATGTCGTCTGAGGGTATATAGGGAGGGTTTGCGACAATTACATGGTACCGGCCAGAAACTTTTTCAAACCAGTCGGATTTGAGTGGCGTGAACCGGCCGGCGAGCCCCAATTCCCCGGCATTACGCATGGCTGTGGCCAGCGCCTCCTGCGAAATGTCAACGCCGGTGGCGGTCGCGGCCGGAACGGCGCTGAGCAGCGCCAGCGCGATGGCACCGGTACCGGTCCCTAGATCGAGGATGCGGCAGTCGCCCTCGCTTGCCGCCATTGCCTTGACGAAGGGCAGTATAGCCTCGACCAGCGTTTCGGTATCCGGCCGCGGCTCCAGCGTTTGCGGCGAAAGCGACAGGCGCAAGCCGTAGAATTCGCGATAACCGAGGATGCGGTGCACCGGTTCGCCGGCGATGCGCCGCCGCAAGGCGGCTTCGATTACCGCCGTCACGTCCGCATCGACAGCGCGCCCGGGATCGGCGATGGCCTGCGTGCGACTGGTGCCGGAAAAATGCTCGACGATCAGCCTGGCATCGAGCGCCGGATCCGCGATCCCGGCTGCGGTGAGCCGGTTTCGCGCCTCCCGCAGCAGCGGCGCCAGCGTGGCGGGCAGGCTGTCAGCCATCGATGCCGATATCGGCGAGCAGCTTCGACTGGTGATCGGCGATCAGCGCGTCGATGATCTCGTCGAGTTCGCCCATCATCACCCGGTCGAGCTTATAGAGCGTCAGGTTGATACGATGATCGGTGACGCGACCCTGCGGAAAATTATAGGTGCGGATGCGTTCCGAGCGGTCGCCCGAGCCGACCTGCGACTTGCGCGATTCGGAACGTTCCTCGTCCGCCTTGCTGCGCTCGAGGTCGTAGAGCCTGGCGCGCAGGATCTGCATGGCCTTCGCCCGGTTCTGGTGCTGCGACTTTTCCGCCTGCACCACCATAATGCCGGTCGGCAGATGGGTGATGCGCACGGCCGAATCGGTGGTGTTGACGTGCTGGCCGCCGGAACCCGAGGCGCGCATCGTGTCAATGCGGATGTCATCGGCCCTGATGTCGATGTCGACCTCTTCGGCTTCCGGCAGCACCGCGACCGTCGCCGCCGAGGTATGAATGCGTCCGCCCGCTTCGGTCGTCGGCACGCGCTGCACCCGGTGCACGCCGGATTCGAACTTCAGATGGGCAAAGACGCCCTTGCCCGAAACGGTGGCGATGATTTCCTTGTAGCCGCCGACCTCACCCTCGCTGGCCGACACCGTCTCGAAACGCCAGCCATGCGCCGCGGCATAGCGCTCGTACATGCGAAACAGGTCGCCGGCGAAAAGGGCCGCCTCGTCGCCGCCGGTGCCGGCGCGGATCTCGAGGATGGCGTTCTTGTCGTCGGCGGCATCCTTGGGCAACAGCAGGATTTGGATGTCCTTCTGCAGCGCCTCGATGTGATGCTTGACCCCTGGCAGGTCGGCCTCGGCCAAGGCCCGCATCTCGGCGTCGGTGCCCTTGTCGGCGAGCATCGCCTCCAGATCGGCCTGTTCGCGCTCGGCGGCGCGCAGCGCCCTGATCTTTGCCACCATCTCCTGGATGTCGGCATATTCGGAGGCCATCCTGACATAGGCGTCCGGCGCTGGCCCGGCCGACATCTGCGCTTCGAGCATGTCGAAACGCTTGACGACTTGATCCATACGGTCGCGGGGCAGGTTGATCATGGCGAAGTCTATAGCGGTATAGAGCGGTCGTCGGCAAAGGCTTGCAGCAGCGCCCGCATCGGCAGGCCATGCGCCGGCGCCATCAGATTGTCGTCGAAGAACGCTTCCAACTCGCTGAGCGGCAGTTCCGTCAGCATCGCCTTGACCGGGCCGATCGATGCCGGCGACATCGAGATCGAGCGGTAGCCAAGGCCGATCAGCGCCATCGCCGAGATCGGCTTGCCGGCAAGTTCGCCGCACAAGGTCACCGGCGTCTGGTTGCGAGCCCCGGCATCGGCAATTTGCTTCAAAACACGCAGGAACGGCGTCGACAGCGGGTCGAAGCGGTCGGACAATTGGGTGTTGCCGCGGTCCACCGCCATGACGAACTGGAACAGGTCGTTCGAGCCGACCGAGACGAAATCGACCGCCTTCATCAACTCGTCGAGCTGGAACAGCAGCGACGGCACCTCCAGCATCGCCCCCACCTTGAGGCTGGTCGGCAAATGATGGGCAAAGCGCGACAAATGCCGGACCTCGCGGTCGATGATCTCGCGCGCCTGCGCGATCTCGCCGAGTTCCGTCACCATTGGCAGCATCAGTTTCAGTTCGCGTCCGCCGCACGCCTTGAGCAGCGCGCGGATCTGGGTGCGCAGCAATCCTGGCCGGTCGAGCGTCAGGCGGATGGCCCGCCAGCCGAGAGCCGGATTTTCCTCCTGGATCGAGCCCTTGAAATAGGGCAGCACCTTGTCGCCGCCAATATCGATGGTGCGGAACGTCACCGGCTTGTCGCGCGCCGCCTCGAGCACGTCACGGTACAAGCGCTCCTGGGCTTCCGCGCGCGGAAAGGTCGAGGCGACCATGAATTGCAGCTCGGTGCGGAACAGGCCGATGCCGGCCGCGCCCGCTTCGGCCAGTTGCGGCAGGTCGACCGCCAGCCCGGCATTCATCAGAAGGTCGACCTGGACACCGTCCTTGGTCACCGACGGCTTCTTGCGCAGCTCGCGGTAGACCTCCTGCCGGCGCGCCCGGAAACGCACTTTCTCGGCATAGGCCGCCTCGAGGTCGGGCTGCGGGCGCAGATGGATCGCGCCTTCCTCGCCGTCGACGATGATGGCATCGCCGTTTTCCGCCATGGAAACGGCGCCCTTCATCTGGCCGGCGACCGGTATGCCCATGGCCCGCGCCACGATGACGACATGGCTGGTCGCGGCGCCGTCCTCCAGTACCAGCCCGCGCAGCTTGTCTCTGGGATAATCGAGCAGCTCCGCAGCACCCATCGAGCGGGCGACGATGATGGCGTCCTTGGGCAGCGAGGCCGCGACGTCCTCCGGTCCGCGCCCCATCAGCTGCCGCAGCAGCCGATTGGCGAGATCGTCGAAATCGCTCATCCGTTCGCGCAGATATGGATCGGTCATGTGCAGCATGCGGGCACGCATGTCGCTCTGCACCTTTTCGACCGCCGCTTCGGCGGTCAGGCCGTTGCGGATCGCCTCCTCGAGCCGGCGCACCCAGCCGCGGTCGTTGGCGAACATGCGATAGGCTTCGAGCACCTGGCGATGCTCGCCCTCGAAGGCGACGTCGCGGCGCTCCAGCATGTCGTCGATGGAGAGCCTGAGCGAGCCGAGCGACGCGTCGAGCCGCCTGACCTCTTCCTCGCTGTCCTCGTTGAAAAGATTGGTGACGACGATGCGCGGCTCGTGCAGCACCACATGGCCGAGACCGACGCCTTCGTTGAAGGATAGGCCGGTAAAGCTTACCGGGCGGCGCAGATCGAGCTCGAGGCCGGGCCTTGTCAGCCGCTCCAGATCACCGGTGGCGATCATCTCGGCGATCACCATCGCCGTTGTTTCCAGCGCCTCGACCTCGTCGTCGCGATAATGGCGCATGGTCTTGTTCTGCACGACCAGGACGCCGAGTGTCCGCCCTGCCCGCAGCACCGGCACGCCGAGGAAGGAATTATAGATTTCTTCCCCTGTCTCCGGCAGGTAGGCGAAGGCAGGATGCTCCTGTGCATTGGAGAGGTTGAGCGGCCGCGCCGAGGCCGCGATCGTGCCGACCAGGCCTTGGCCCAGCCTGAGCTGCGCCAGGTGGACGGCGTTCGGGTTCAGGCCTTCGGTGGCGTAGAGTTCGAGCACCGAATCGGCGCGCAGCACATAGAGCGAGCAGACCTCGGCAACCATGTTGGAGGCGATGTCGCGCACGATTCGGTCAAGCCGCTCCTGCGGCTCCAGCGGCTCTTGCATGAGCTCGCGGAGCCGTTTCAGCAAAACGCGCGGGCCACTGGCCGAATCACGCATCGCGGCTTCTTCTCCAATAGCGTTTCAACCGGTGCAGGTTGCCCTGCACAGCGGCACAAACGCAACAACTCAATTAGAGCGCCATCGTCCAATTGGACGCATAAAGACCGCTCCAAGATTTTCGATCCGCTGCATCCTGCCTTTCGAAAATCGATTCCGATTTTCGGGCCGATGCAGTCCGCTACTGCTTATCCAGACCGTACACGGAATGCAAAGTGCGAACTGCTAGTTCCGTATAGGGACCGTCGATCAGGATCGAAATCTTGATTTCGGACGTCGTGATGGCGCGGATGTTGATCGCGCGGTCGGCCAGCGCCTTGAAGGCGGTGGCGGCGACGCCGGCATGGCTGCGCATGCCGATGCCAATGACCGAGACCTTCGACATGCCGGCTTCCGACTGCACCACGTCGTAGCCGATCGTCGCCTTCAGCCGCTCGAGCACGGCGAGCGCCTTGTCGACGTCGCCGGATGGCACGGTGAAGGTCATGTCAGTGAACTTGCCGTCCTCGGAGATATTCTGGACGATCATGTCGACATTGATGTTGGCCTCGGCCAGCGGCCCGAAAATGCCGGCGGCGACGCCCGGCCGATCGCCGACGCGGCGCAACGAAATCTGCGCCTCGTCCTTGGCGTAGGCAATTCCGGTGACGACCTGCTGTTCCACGATCTCTTCCTCGTCGCAAATAAGCGTTCCCGGCGGATTAAGCAAATCCCCCATTCCTGGTGCGTCGGGATCGTCGAAGGACGACCGCACGAAAGTACGCACCCTGTGCACCATGGCAAGCTCGACCGAGCGCACCTGCAGGACCTTGGCGCCGAGCGAGGCCATTTCGAGCATTTCCTCGAACGAAATCTTGGCCAGCCGCCGCGCCTTCGGCTCGATGCGCGGATCGGTCGTGTAGACCCCGTCGACATCGGTGTAGATATCGCAGCGGTCGGCCTTGACCGCTGCCGCGATGGCGACAGCGCTGGTATCGGAACCGCCGCGGCCGAGCGTTGCGATCCGGTTGTCCGGCCCGATGCCTTGGAAACCGGCGACCACCGCCACCTGGCCTTCGCCGAAGCGCTTGATCAGGAATCCGCCGTCGATATCGAGAATGCGCGCCGCGCCATGCGCGTTGTCGGTCTTGATCGGGATCTGCCAGCCTTGCCAGGAGCGGGCATGCACGCCGATATTCTGCAGCGCGATCGCCAGCAAGCCGGCAGTGACCTGCTCGCCGGACGCGACTACGGCGTCATATTCACGCGCATCGTGCATCGGCGAGGCCTCGCGCGTCCATTGCACGAGCTCGTTGGTCTTGCCGGACATCGCCGAGACCACGACGGCGACCTCATGGCCGGCGTCGACCTCGCGTTTGACATGACGCGCCACATTGCGGATGCGGGCGATGTCGGCGACGGAGGTTCCGCCGAATTTCATCACGATGCGCGCCATAGAAGCGAAATGCCTTTGACTGGATGCCGGACCGGAGGCCGAAAAGCGGAAAAATGCGCCAAGCTGTGGCCGGGCGCTCAATGCGCGGCCTCCTTAGCCAAATGATAGCGGTTTCGCAAGGCGGTGAGGATTCCGTCGCCTTGCCCCGTCCATCAACCAGATTTCAAGCCACGCTCTTGGTGAGTTTTGGCTTTTGCTGCTCGACACGGGCGAGACCCGCTCCGGCGATGACGCGGTCACGGCCCTCAGCCTTTGCCTGATACAAAGCGCGATCCGCGGCATTGACGATCTCCGCCCATGAGGCGCCGAGCTCCGGGAAGGCGGCGACCCCGAACGACGCGGTGATGGTGCCGAGCGTGCGGCCGCGATGCGTGACATGCAGCTGCTTAATCGCCTTGCGCAACGCTTCGGCGCGATCGGCGCCATCGGACAGTGACGTTCCCGGCATCATCAAGGCAAATTCCTCGCCGCCGTAGCGCGAAACCACGTCGCTTTCCCTGACATGGTCGACCAGCGTGGCGGCCACCTGCTTGAGGACGAGATCCCCCGCTTCGTGGCCGAACGTATCGTTGAACTGCTTGAAATGATCGACGTCGAGCATGATCAACGTCAGCGGCTGCTCGGCACGTTCCAGGCGCCTGAGCTCGCGGCTGCTGGTCTCCTCGAGGTAGCGGCGATTGTAGAGCCCGGTGTTGGGATCCCGGATCGACTGCTGCCGCAACGTCTCGCGCAGACGCAGATTGGCAAGCGCCAACGCCAGCGTATCGACGACGCCACGCAGTATCTGCTGCCGTTCGGCAAGCCACTCCGGCTTGTCAACGGCATTCGGCTCGCACAGATGCAGGATGCCAAGTGTCTCTCCCTGCGCTGCTAGAGGCATACAGACATAACCGCGGCCGCCATTTTCGGTGATGTGGTTGCAGCGCGGCGTCAGCATGCCTGGACCGGCGACGTGCTCCTGGCCGCGCCGCAGCGCCCAACAATCTTCCGGTCCGAACTGGCCGACGCTCGACCGGATGGTGCCCCAATGCGCCATCTCCTCCACCAGGTTGCGCGACGCACTGGTCAGATGAACGGTTCCGCTCAATCCGCCGAAGAAATCAGGCATGGCGGAGCCGACGACGGAAAATGCCTCGTGAAAAGTGACGCAGGCCTGAAGCAGTTCGCCGAGCTTGACCAGGCGGGTCGTGGCCTCCGATGTCTCTTTCAGTTCACGATTGAGCCTCGCCAGTTCTTCGGCACGATCGTGCACCGCCCGCTCGGCACTGCGCAGGTCGCTGATGTCGCTGAGCGTCAGCACGATGCCGCCATCGGCGCGGTTGAGCGGATTGCAGCTGACGACCACGGGCAAGGAGGTCCCATCCGGTTTTGCCAGCCTCACCTCATTCTGGTGGCGGCGGCCGGTGGTCATGGCCAGTTCGACCGGAGATGTTCCCGACGCGGGCTTGTCTCCCGACGGCCCCCGGATATCCAGGGCCGACTGCCAGTCCTGCCCCACGACCTTGTCGCTGCGCCGCCCGATGATCTCGGCTGCCGCTGGATTGACGGACACGACCTGACCCTTGCCGTCGATGACGGCGATGCCTTCGGCAACGGTCTGGACGATGTCTTCGATGTAGGCCTTCTGATCGACAAGTTGAGCGCGCGAGGCTTCGATTTCGGAGGCCATAGTGTCGAACCCTTGCGCCAACTGTCCGAACTCGTCATCGGAGGTGCGGCCGATACGGGCCCCAGCGTCGCCGCGCGCCAGCGATTCGATGCCGCGGTTGAGACCAGCAAGGCCTTTACTGAAGCCTCGCAACAACAGGAAGGCGGAGGCCGCCGCGATCAGCACGGCTGCCGCGGTACACAGGCCCACAAGCCACAACATATCGTTCGTGCGCTGCTGTGCGGCACGCAGCAGCGGCGTATACTCGAACAGGACGGCGCCGACGATCTTGCCGGGTGCATCCTCGATCGGCACCGCAACCAGGTCAATCGGGTCGGCCACGTCGGCACTGGCCTCGACGAAGTTGCGCGGCACGCCGTCGTCAATCGTCCGGGCGATTTCATTGCCGGGATCGTAGTCGAACGTCGTGCCGATATTTTGCTCTTCTCCCGGAACGTCGGCGAAAATAACCTTGTTTTTGTCTACGATGACGAGATCGCGTTTCGAGCGGCCGTGCTGCAAAGTCACGAATTCGCGGAGCCCATCGGGTCTCTCGAATAATGAACGCGGCGCGTCCGATGCCCTGAAGGCAATAGTTTCGGCCAACTGCCGTGCGACGCTTGTCGCCTCGGCCAGCGCCACGGATTTGGTCAGCGATATCTGCGAGATGATCGCAACGCCGCCGACCAGGCCGATCAAGGCCACGGCGCTGAACAATGTCGCGACTATCTGGGTTCTTATGCGCACCGGGCTGCCCCTACTCGGACAGCAATCTAAATGCCAAACACTGACCCAACGTTAAGAAACCGCCAATATCGTAAATTTGCCGTTAAGCCACACCGGCCAGCTGCACTCCCAACGTGGGCGGTTCAGCCCGTCCGCACGATGGCCTGCCACAGGCGCGGATAGTCGAGGACGAAACCGAGCGGCGAGACCTCCAGTGTCTCGTGGTAGCCGAACATCGGGGCGGCATAGGCGTAATGTGCAGCATCGACGCGCTGATAGGTTTGCTCGAGGCGAACGAGCCTGAGTTCGGGAAATGTCAGATAGGCTGCCGGCGCGGGCGTCGCCATACCGACATCGAGGGCAAAACGGCGAAGCGCCAAAAGGTTTGTGGCGGGCGTGAAGCCGAGATCGACATCGATGAGACCGTCGACTTCCGCTTGATGCTCGCCGTTCAGCGTCCATTGGCGCTCGGTCAGCCGGTCGATCCTGTAATGCAGCTCTTGCGTGCCGAGAAAGCCGTCGGCGCGCGCCGATCGTGTATGCCAATCGGCGTCGCAGTCCGCCTCGTAGGCGATGCTGCACGGCTCGCCGTCCTCGACGAAAAGCGCGTGTCCCCTGAGGTTCCACCCGGAACTCGCTTCCGACAGAAGGCAAGCGTCGTGGCCTTCCTGGTCAAGCCGGCGCCAAAGAATGGAAGCAACCGCTCGCATCATTGCGCACTCCTCCGAACCCGATGTCTCTGCTTCGTCCGTCAAGCCTAGGCGTTTCCTTCCGGCACACCATCAACTGACACGTGCTGACACAAATGCACCGGCAAAAGGCGGCGCCGGAAGGCATCGCGCGCATCGCACCGCCGGCGGTGAATTTCGCGCCTTGACATTCGCAGCCTCGCGCCCGACTTCCTAGCGTCCGAGGAGACCACGCCATGCCAGAGCCCCGACGATCGACGATCGATGCCGGAGAGGTGGAACGCTTTTCCGCCCTTGCCGCCGAATGGTGGAACCCGAACGGCAAGTTCCGCCCGTTGCACAAGTTCAACCCGATCCGGCTTGCCTATATCCGCGACCAGGTGGCGGCCCGCTTCGGCCGCGATCCGCGTGCGGCACGGCCGTTCGAAGGCCTGCGCTTCCTTGACATCGGCTGCGGCGGCGGGCTTTTGTGCGAGCCGATGGCGCGGCTTGGCGCCGAAGTGGTCGGCGCCGATGCCTCCGCCACCAACATCGAAGTGGCCAAGCTGCATGCGGCGGAAGTCGGCGTGAGCGTGGATTATCGCGCCACGACCGCGGAAGACCTTGCCGATGCCGGCGAAAAATTCGACGTCATCCTCAACATGGAAGTGGTCGAGCATGTCGCCGATGTCGATCTGTTCCTGGCCAAATGCGGCGAGATGGTAAAGCCCGGCGGCATCATGTTCGTCGCCACCATCAACCGCACGCTGAAGGCCCTGGGGCTGGCCATCATCGGCGCCGAATATGTGCTGCGTTGGCTGCCACGCGGCACCCACCAGTTCGGCAAGCTGGTGCGCCCCGAGGAACTGGAAAAGGCGCTTGCCGGCGCCGGCCTGACCGTCATCGACCGTACCGGCGTCACCTACAACCCGCTCGCCGACCGCTGGCAGCGCTCGAAGGACATGGACGTCAACTACATGGTGCTGGCGGAGAAGGCATCCGTCTGAAGCTTACGCCTTCTGGCCCCTATGGCCTCTGGCTTTGCGCCTTGGTGGTGATGAACACGCCGGCGGTGATGATGACGGCACCGGCCCAGGTCAGCAGTTGATAGCGCTCGCCGAGGAAGAGCGTCCCGGCAAACAGCCCGACCGCCGCCGCGACATAGCCGATCTGGCTGAGATAGACCGGGCCGCCGACCGCTTGCAGGCGGAAGAAGAAGGCGAACATCGCCGAGGCTGATGCCACCTGTGCCGCGGCGACCAGCGGCACGCCGCCGAGCGAGCCGAATGCATTGCCGCCAAGCAGGACCAGAATGCCGGCAACCAGCATCAAGGCTGCTGCCAGATGGCTGCCGACGGCGAGCTCGATCGGGCCGGTGCCTTCGGGCCAGTCGACGGTGCGGTAAATGTTGCCGGCGGCGAGGCTGACCGGGATGAGCAGGCCCATCGCAACCCAGAAAAATTCGGCCGGCTGGCCCGCTTCGCCGCGCGTCACCGCCACCATGACTGCGCCGACGAAACCGACGACTATGCCGACGATGCCCAGCATGGTCGGGCGCCTGACGCCGAGCAGCATCGAGAACACCAGCGTGACGACCGGCGACAGCGTGAACATGATGCCGCTGTAGCCGGCGCCCAGATGCGGAATCGCTGAAAACATCAGCAGATTGGGGATTGCATATGAGACGGCCGCGGTGACGAAGAAATAGCGCAGCCTGTGCGGCGTAAGCCGCATGCGCTTCCCGTTGAGCAGCAATGCGCACAAAAGCACGCCGCCGGCACCAAGCGAGATGACGAAGGCCCAGACCATGGCGGCCACGCCGGCCGCCGTCGCGATCTTGCCGAACGGCAGCGTCAGGCCGAGCAGTCCACCGGTGACGACCAGAAGGCCAAGCGCCGAGTCCCAGAGAAATTTCATCGCACCGTCCCGTCGCCCGTTCGCGGCCCTTGGCCTACACCAGAAGCTGAGGTAAGATAAGGTAAAGATTCTTCACGTCAAGATACATAACGGTGAGAGACATGGATCGCGCAGCAAAAGCGATCGGGCAATGGAAAAAGGAACGGCCGGATCTCGATGTCTCGCCGATGGCCGTGCTCGGACGGTTGAACGAGGCCGCCTCGCTGATCGCACGAGAGCGGCTAGCGCCGCTGTTTGCAAGTTACGGGCTGCAATCCGGAGAATTCGATGTGCTGGCGACGCTGCGTCGTTCCGGGCCGCCATACGCGCTGACGCCGACGGCTCTCTACGAGGCGACGATGGTAACGTCGGGCGCGATGACCAACCGCCTCGATCGGCTCGAGAAATCCGGCCTGATCAAGCGCGGGCCGCACCCCGACGATCGCCGCGGCATTGTCGTGCAGCTGACTAAAAAGGGTCTGGCGTTGATCGACGAGGCGGTTACCGCTCACGTCGCCAACGAGCACCAGATACTTTCCGGCCTGATACGCCCGGAGCAGATCATGCTCGCACGCCTGCTCGAAAAACTGATAGCGAGCCTAGGCTAACCCAGGGCGGCCAAGAGGGCCGGCCGAGAGGGTGGAAAGCTTAAATCCTGGTCGCCGAGCCTCGTTTGGGCCGGCGAACAGCTCTGATCTTGCCGCTGTTTCCGCCGCCACAGAAAAACTGGTCGCCGCCATCGGATTCGAGCCCCGACACGCCTGTTCCCGGCGGCATATCGAGCTTCTCAAGGACCTTTCCCGTTTCAGGATCGATCCGCCTGACATCGCTCTCCTCACCCTCCCAGGTGCCATGCCATAGCTCGCCGTCGACCCAGCTGACGCCGGTGACGACGCGGTTGGAAACGATGGTGCGAAGGATTGCCCCTGTCTCGGGATCGACCTGATGAATCTTTCGGCCCCGATGCTGCCCGACCCAGAGCGTTCCTTCGGCCCAGGCGAGCCCGGAATCACCGCCATTGCCGGGCGCCGGGATCGTCGCCAGCACCTGGCCATTCTTCGGATCGATCTTCTGGATACGATCCTCGGCGATCTGATAGAGGTGCTGGCCGTCGAAGGCCGTCCCGGCGTGTGCCGCGACCTCGATCGAGCGCACCACTTTGCCGCTTGCCGGATCGAAGGCGTTCAATCTGTCGCCTGAGGCAAACCAGACATGCTCACCGTCGAAGGTAACGCCGTCCACGTGGTCGACACCCGGAAAGGGTCCATATTCTCGAAGGATTTCGGCTGCGGATCGTTCCATAATTCCATCCTAGTAGCCCGGCAGTGGGCCGGGGAGTAACAAGATTGTCGGGAAACCCGTCAGCGGCGGGGTCATCCAGCGACGCGCCCGTCCGCGGCCGAACGACTGCACCTTGCCGGCCTGGGCGAGCTGCTCGAGCGCTCGCTGCACGGTACGCGAACTGGCTCCAAGCGCAATCGACAGGGCCGAACTCGACCAAGATTCGCCGTCGGCGAGGAAGGCGAGCATGGCGGCATGCTCTTCTTCGACGGGTGGCGCCAGCACGACGACCTCACCTGCGCGGCGCGGGGCCAGCGCAAAGCCCCGCTTCGTCGCGCTCACATCCGCCAAGCTCCGAAGCTCCGCGCGAAGCCGCCCGACTTCGACCCGTAACCGAGCGCGATGTGATTCGTCCGCGTCCTTTCCGCGGAAAGCGCGCGCAATGAGCGTCGCTCTTGCCACGTCCCCCGGCCAGGCTTCGGCCAGCGCGCGGGCCAGCGCGAACAGCACCGGGCGGGTCGCCAGCGAGACGACGGTGTCTGCGACCCGCACCACATTGCGGCATGCATCCACCACGAGCGCCCCCGACGCCAGGAGCGCCTCGACTTCATCGAGCAGGAGGGGCCGTTCCCCGCCACGCGCGACAAGGCGTGCGGCCGGCGTGTCCAGCACCAGCGATGCGCTCTCCACCTCCGCGATCAGCGCGGGGATGCCGGACGCGCGCGCCGCCCGCGCCGCCAGGCCAAGCGCGGCGCGCGCAGGGCCGGTCCGCAAGCGGCGGATGGCGATGCCGGCGACAGCCAGCTCGTGGGCGGCCCGCGATGCCGGCGGCAGCGGCGAGGGATCGAAGCCGTCCAGCCTGCGCTCGGCTTCGTCGAGATGGCCGATCAGCAGCAGGCGCCGAACGTCGAGGTTGCGCGCATGCGCGGCGTTGACGCGGTCGCCATGCTTTTCGAGCGTCGCCCGTGCGGCGTCGAGTGCCTTGGCCGGCCAGGTAAGGTCGCGCGAGACGAGCGCGATCTCGGCCTCGGCGACGATACACCGCGCGCGGGCCACGGCCTCCCTCGGGCTGAATGCGCGCGCCGCCCTCTTGAGAAGAACCTTCGCCCGAACCAGGTCGCCAAGCTGCGCCATCGCGATACCGCGCAACGCCAGTGCCGGCGCATCGTCGCGCAGCGCAACCCGCTTCAAGGCGCCGAGCGGATCGCCCGTCGCCAGCGCATGCGCCGCGGCCGTGATCAGCGAGTCCATCGGAATCCCGTCACACTTGTCACTCCCATGGCTTCGATGCCCGGCGCTAAGTCCATCTCACCAACCAGTCGTATCGACAACGGCGACTGTAGCCAACCTGAGTTGCGGCGCGCCAACGCTCGAACACAACGATAAGCATTAGGAGAGACGCAATGAAGATCGAAGGTACAACCATCCTGGTGACTGGAGCCAACCGGGGCATCGGTCGGGCACTGGTCGAGGAAGCCCTGAGCAGAGGCGTAAAGCGCGTCTATGCCGCAACCCGCCAACCGATGGCTCATCCGGACCGGCGTGTGACGTCCCTGACCATGGATGTGACCAACGCTGCGCAGATCCGGGAAGCCGTCGAGAAGATCGATGCTCTCGATATCCTCATCAACAACGCCGGCGTATCGCCCATCGATGACCTCAGCGACCGTCGTGTGCTCGAACAACAGCTCGCCGTAAACCTCTTCGGCTCGTACGACGTTACCCAGGCTCTGCTGCCGTTGCTCGCCCGGTCGCGGGGAGCCATCGTCAACATTCTGTCGCTGGCCTCGATTGCCGCCGTGCCGTTCAGTCCGGCCTACTCGGTCTCGAAGGCGGCCTCGTTCTCGCTGTCGCAGTCGTTGCGCACCCTTTTGGCCGGACGGGGTGTCAGCGTCCACAGGGTCCTTCCCGGCCCGGTGGACACGGACATGACCCGGGGCCTGGACATCGCGAAAGCCTCTCCGGAGTCTGTCGCGCGCGCGATCCTGGACGGCGTGGAGAACGGCGAAGAGGAAATCTTCCCCGATCCCATGTCGGAATCCCTGGCGGAGGGCTGGCGCAGCAGTGCAGTCAAGGCGCTTGAACGCCAGTTTGCAGCCTATGCGGAAGCAAGCCCGTCAAGTGAAGCAAGCCCGTCAGGCAGTGGGTATGAAAGAAGCAGCGAAACGATTGCCCGCGAGCCCCATCCTTGCTGCTCGGCCTGAAATTGCGGACGCTTGTGCGGGGGGCGGCGGCATCGCCGCTCTGGGCGGAAGCGAATCCCCCACAAGCGAAACGGAGCATCATTTTCGCTTGTCGAAATGCGCTTCAGCTTCTTGTCGCCTGATACGCCTCTGATATCGCCGCCGGGCGAAAAAGACGATCAAGTCTGCCAGCCAACCTGGAGCATTGAGATGGAGCAAGGCATCACGCGCGCTATCAATTTGCCGACCATTCATCGCTACATTGGAAAAATCCGAAGGTTCCGTTTGTCGAGCTTCGACCCATTGACGAATACTCGCCCCGTCCGGCAGTTTCGCCGCAAAAGCCAGTTCACGTCTCATGCAAACCCACTCCACCCGGTGGCGCAATTCCTCCTCATAGCCAATGCCTCGCTGATGGAGACGCGCATGCGTCGCCTCATGCACTATCGCGCTGGCGATCTGGTCGGTCAGCGTGTGCTCGCCTAGAACAAATCGCCGATCAAGCTCGCAAGTCGAAGTCGATTTCACAAATTGCGCAACGGCACCTGGATTGATTGTAATCCAGATCCGTTTGAGATCGCGGACCAGGCGGCTATATCGAACAGGGTCAAATTCTTGAATCAATCGCAGCGCGGCGGCAACCTTATCTGCATCTTTCCCACCGCTCTCGCCATTATAGAAAATTGGCAACCCATCGATCGTTCTCTTGTCGATCGACTTTATAGCCAACCAGCTGAAAACACGGATCACTATCTCTGAACTACGCCGCTTTTCAGTCTTCTCCGGATGGGGCAAGACTTTCCTCAGTTGCGGTCGTCGGGGAAGCTTGGAATAGGCATGAACTCGACGCCGTCTTCGGCCAGGCTCTTGGCCTCGTCTAGCGTCGCCTCGCCATAGATACCGCGCGGATCGCTTTCACCGAAATGGATCTTGCGCGCTTCCTCGGCGAATTTGTCGCCGACATAGTCGGCATTCTCGCGCACCTTGTCGGCCATGGCCTTGAGCTGCACCAGCGCCTGCTTCTGCGCCTCGCCCATGGCCAGCGCGATGCTTTCGCGCTTGCGCCCGGTGGAGACGGCAGGCGCCATCAGCGCCTTGTCGACCTTGTGCGAGCCGCAGGCCGGGCAGTCGACGAAGCCGCGCTTCTTCTGGGTGTCGAAATCGTCGTTGCTGCGGAACCAGGCTTCGAATTCGTGCTCGTGTTCGCAGATCAGGGAAAAGCGGATCAAGAGGCGGCACCCCTGAGACGCGGCGCCTGCGCCGAACCGGCGTTTACGGCAAAATCGCGTGCGTTTTTGAGATTCGGTATCTTTTTGCGCGCAGCGACTGACTGCGCCGGGTCGATCTCGGCGACGATCACCGCCGGCTCGTCATGCGCCGCCTCGGCGATGACGCGGCCCCAGGGATCGACGATCAGCGAATGGCCATAGGTTTCGCGGCCGTCCTCGTGCACGCCGCCTTGCGCGGCGGCAACGACATAGGCGCCGTTCTCGATGGCACGCGCCCTGAGCAGCACGTGCCAATGCGCTTCGCCGGTCTGGCGGGTGAAGGCGGCGGGCACCGAAAGCAGATCGGCGCCGGCCAGCGCCTCGGCACGGAACAGCTGCGGAAAGCGCAGATCGTAGCAGACGGCAAAGCCGAGCTTCGCGCCATTGATTTCGGCGACGACGGCCTCGGTGCCTGGCTCATAGGCGGCGGATTCGCGCCAGCTCTCGCCTTCGTCGAGATCGACGTCGAACATGTGGATCTTGTCGTAGGTGGCAATCGTGGCGCCGTCCGGCCCGAACAGAAGGGCGCGGTTGGCAAGCTTGCCGTCGGCGCGCAGAATGGCGGTCGAGCCGATATGCAGGAAAATGCCGAGCTCGCTGGCCAGCCGCCGCGACGTCGAGACGACGATGTCCTTGTCTTCGGAGGTGAAGGAAGCGGCCCGCGCCTGGCTGTCCCGGATCAGCGCGCCGGTCATTTCCGGCGTCTGGATATAGGTCGCGCCAAGGCCTGCTGCCTCGCGCACCAGCCGTTCCAGATCGACCGCATTGCGCTCCGGGCTGGTTCCCGAACGCATCTGGATCGCCGCCGCCTTGAAACCACCCATCGTCATGTCCTTATCTGGCCGAGCCGTTGGCGAGCAATTTGTCCAGCCGTCCTTCCGCCTCCAATTCGTGGAGATCGTCGGAGCCGCCGACATGCGTGTCGCCGATGAATATCTGCGGAAAGGTGGAACGGCCGTGAGCGCGGGAGATCATCTCCTGGCGCAACTCCGGCGAAAAGGAGGCGTCGTGCTCGGTGTAGGCGACACCCTTCCTGTCGAGCAGCCGCTTGGCCGCGGTGCAATAGCCGCACATCATCCGCGTGTAGATCGTCACATCGACCATCGGTCAGCAATCCTGCCTCGTTCCTAGGCTATATAGGCGCCGATTCGTCGGCCCGAAAGTCCCCCGGCAGCACACGCGCGAAGGTCAGTACGTCGACCGCGCCGGCACCGCCCTTCTTCAACGCCTTGGCGACCGCGCGGACGGTGGCGCCGGTGGTGTAGACATCGTCGATCAGCAGCACCCGGCGGCCGGCGATTTCGATCTCCGCGTCATCAGGCACTTTGAATGCGGCGCGAACATTTTCCTCGCGTTCCCGCCGCTCAAGCCCGACCTGCTGGCGCGTGAGTTTGACGCGCCTGATGGCTGATGGCGCGAAAGGCCGCTCCCCGAGCTGCGCCACCGCCCGCGCCAGTTCCGCCGACTGGTTGAACTGCCGTCGGAAGAAACGCCGCCAGTGCAGCGGCACCGGCACGACCACATCGGCCTCGGCGATGAGTTCGGCACCGGCGCGAAGCATCCAGCGCGCCATCCACGGCGCCAGATCGGTGCGGTCCTGGTATTTCAGCCCTTGCACCATCTGGCGGGCAACGCCGGAATAGGCAACCGCCGCCCGCGCGCGTTCGAACGGCGGCGGGTCGGCTATAGCCTCCGCCGACAGGAAACCCTCACCCATATTGTGGGTGAACGGCGTGCCCATCACCGGGCACCATGGCCGTTCCAGCAACCTGAGTTTCGGCCAGCAGGCGCCGCACAACACGCCGGGCTGCGAGACATGGCGGCGGCAGCCGGCACAGACCGGCGGGAACAAGAGGCGCGCTGGCCAGCCCAATGCCTTGCGGGCAATGCTCTTGATCGCAATACGCTTGATCTCTGGCATGGGATCGGCCACGTGGTTGGTCCTCCGCATCACTATATCAGAGAGCGAAGCACAAGGACCTGCCAATTGCAGCCTGTAATTGACACCTCGCTCTGGCTGGCGCGCAAGCGCCGGGCACTGACCCGTCCCATCGCCGGCGCGGATTTCCTCATGCGGCGGGCGGCCGAGGATCTTGCCGACCGGCTCGGCGCCGTCGAACGCAGGTTCGGCAAGGCGGCCTCATTGTTTTGCCAGACGCCGGCAGCAGCAGAGGTGCTCGCCGAAAGCGGCAAGGTGACGGAAAACGTGCGCGTCGAGGCCGACGCCGCTTTCCTGGGTGGCCAGCCAGGACTGTTGGCGCCGTTGGAAACCGTGCCATTCGAGCCGGAAAGCCTCGACCTCGCAGTCTCGCTGCTGTCGCTGCAGGCGATGAACGACATTCCCGGCATGCTGGTGCAGGTCCGCCGGGCGCTGAAGCCGGACGGGCTTTTCCTCGGCGCCTTCGCCGGCACAGGCACACTCTCCGAACTGCGCGAAAGCCTGCTTGCCGCCGAGACCGAACTCTATGGCGGCGCCAGCCCGCGTGTGATCCCGTTCACCGACGTCCGCGATGCCGGCGCGCTGCTGCAGCGCGCCGGCCTGGCACTGCCGGTTGCCGACGTCGAGACGATCACGGTGCGCTACGATTCGCTATTTGGCCTGGTCGCCGACCTGCGCGCCATGGGCGAGACCAGCGCGCTTGTCGACCGCAGCAGGCGACCGGGCACGCGAGCGCTGTTCGCGCGCGCCGCCGAAATCTATGCGGAGCGGTTTTCGGATGCCGATGGCCGCGTCAGGGCGAGTTTCTCGGTGGTCTGGATGTCAGGCTGGGCGCCCGATGCCTCTCAGCAAAAGCCGCTGAAGCCGGGCTCCGCAAAAATATCGCTGAAGACAATCCTGGAAAACCCCGGCGGCCCCTGAGCGCATCCTTGCGCAAAAGCTAAGCGTATCCCACGCAAAAGCTAAGCGGGTCACTGTGCAAAGGCGTTGGCAAGCTTGCTGCTGTTGTCGCTGAACAACCACTGGATGGCGCCGGCAGCCTGGCCAATACCAGCGACAATGGCAAGCGACAGCACGGCGACGATCAAACCATATTCGATAGCCGTCGCACCCCTCTCGTCTTCTAGAAATCGTTGCAGCAAGATTTTCATGGGCGCCCATCCCTCTTGCCCGAACCTAGCGCCGACCCGTTAAGAAAGGTTAATGCGACAGGCTTAACGCGCGGTGAACCAGCTGCATTCTAGGAAACAGCCGAATCCTAGAGATCTGTTGAGGAGTCAGCAGTCGCCGCTGCTTCTGCCATCGGCCCGTATAACGCAGACCGAACTGGGCAGCGGCTGCAGCACGCTCTTGCGTAGCGTATAGCTGTCGCGCTGGCCGATCGAGCCGGTGCTCATCGTATCAAGCCCGTCGCGGGCAAACTGCGAGCGGGTCCGGCTGTCGAGGTAGGGCGTCGCGATCAAGGCCAGAGCCACCGCGGCCGAGCCGAACAAGAGGGCGATGCGCAATATTCCCATGCCGGCATTGGCGGCGCCAGGAAGGCGGTCCGGCCAAGGCGAGTCCCGGTCCTTTTCAAGGCTCATGCCAATCGCTCCCCAGCGGTGGAATCGGCGTAACCGCCTAGCGTCAATTTTTCACGGTCAGATAAATCTTTCATTAACGCTGCTGCCAGCGCGTTGCGGCGCTGCCCGATTTACGGCAGGTCGGCCGTTACAGCAGATCGATGAGGAACTGGATCAGCGGGGCATCGGCCGGCGGCATTGGAAAATCGCGCATCTGGCGCGGCCGCACCCATTTCAGCACCTGGCCTTCCTTCGGCTGGGCAATGCCGCGGAATCGACGGCAGACGAACAGCGGCATCAGCAGGTGAAAATCATCGTAGGAATGGCTGGCGAAGGTGAGTGGCGCCAGGCAAGGGATGTCGGTTTCGATGCCGATCTCCTCGTACAATTCGCGGATCAGGCATTGTTCCGGCGTCTCACCGGGCTCGACCTTGCCGCCCGGAAACTCCCACAGGCCGGCGAGTTGCTTGCCTTCGGGCCGCTGCGCCAAAAGCACGCGCCCGTCGGCATCGACCAGCGCGCAGGCCGCGACCAGGAGCAGGCGTTTGCCGATCGTATCCAAGCCGCTCATGCGCCGGGTGGCCGGCGATAGCGATAGCGATAGACTTCGTCGAATCCGAGCGAACGGTAGAGCGCCAGCGCCGGCGCGTTGTCCGCCTCGACCTGCAGCCAGGCTTCCCGCGCCCCGCGCAGCCGCGCCCATTTCAGCGCCGACCGGATGAGATGGCGGCCATGGCCCTGGTTGCGCACCGACCTGTCGGTGGCGATCTCGAACAGGCCGGCAAGGTCGCCGTCATGCACGCAGATCAACGTTGCCAGCGGTTCGCTGCCGGCCTCCAGCGCAAACAGCCCGGCCTCCGGCTGGATGGCGCCGATGATCTCCGACAGGCCCGGCCGCAGCGACACATCCGAGCCGCTCACCTTGAGCGCCGCGCCGATGAAACGGCTGATGTCCTTCAACGGAATCTGGTCCATGGCGTCGTCGAGCGTGGCGTCCGCCAGCGGCAGCCGCATGACCAGCGACTCCGCGAATGTGCTCCAGCCTTCGCCGTCGAGGTACTTTGAGAGATCCGGCCCCGACAGCGGCGAGATGCGAAAGGTCAGCGGCCTGCCATAGGCGTCGAAGCGGCGGCTGGCACGGCCGATGCGCTCGGCAATGTGCTGGATGTCGCCCGGATCGAGCGGATTGACCGAGTTCAGCCGCTTGGCCGGGTGGCCGGCCGTCAGCCGAACCACCCAGGTGCCGTCATAATGGACGGCGGCCGCCGGCCAGGCGCGAAAGCCGGCCGCCTCATAGCGGCGCACGATCGCCAACACGCTTGCCGGATGTCTGGAAGCCAACGCCATCAGCTCCGATAATCGCCGTTTATGGCGACATATTCCTTGGTGAGATCGCAGGTCCACACCGTCGCCTTGCCGCGGCCGATGCCGATATCGGCGCGGATGCGGATCTCGTCGCGCTTCATATACGCCGAAGTCGCCTTCTCGGAATAGGCGGCGTCGCGCTCGCCCTGATAGGCCAGGCGGTTGTCGCCGAACCAGATCGACAGAAGGTCGCGGTCGGCCGGTTCGCCGGCCTTGCCGACGGCCATGACGACGCGGCCCCAATTGGCGTCCTCGCCGGCGACTGCCGTCTTGACCAGCGGCGAATTGGCGATCGACAGCGCGATGCGCTTGGCCGAGCGGGCCGATTTGGCCCCGGTGACGGTGACCTCGACCTGCTTGCGGGCGCCCTCGCCGTCGCGCACCACCTGCAGTGCCAGCGATTTCAGCACCTTGCCAAGGGCACGGCGGAAGGCGCCGAGGCGCGCATCCTTGGGGTCGGAAATTGCCGGCGCGCCACGCCTGGCGGCAGCACCCGTGGCGAACATCAGCAGCGTGTCGCTGGTCGAGGTGTCACTGTCGACTGTAACCGCGTTGAAGGTCTTGGCCGTGCCACGCGACAGGAGGTCCTGCAGCACGGGTGCTGCGATCGGCGCATCGGTGGCGATGAAGGAAAGCATCGTCGCCATGTCGGGCGCGATCATCCCGGCCCCCTTGGCGATACCGTTGATGGTGACGTCGGCATCGCCGAGCTTGACCGTCGCGGTCGCCAGTTTGGGATAGGTGTCGGTGGTCATGATCGCCTTGGCGGCTTCGGTCCACAATTCCGGCTTGCCGTCCTTGACGAGACCGGCCAGCAGATGGCTGAACTTGCCGGCGTCGAGCGGTTCGCCGATCACGCCAGTCGAGGCCAGGAACACCTCGCCCGCTGTGCAGTCGGCCGCTTTCGCCGCCACCTCGCCCGTGAGTGCCGTCGAGGCGCGGCCTTTCTGGCCGGTAAAGGCATTGGCATTGCCGGAATTGACGACCAGCACGCGTGCTTTGCCAGCCACGAGGTTCTGCCGGCAGAAATCAACTGGCGCCGACGGGCATTTCGACCTGGTGAACACGCCGGCGACGGTGGTGCCGGCGTCGAACACCATGGCCAGCAAGTCGGTGCGGTTCTTGTATTTTATGCCGGCCTCGGCGGTGGCGATGCGCACGCCCTCGATCACCGGCATCTTGGGATATTTCTTCGGCGCGAGCGGCGAAACCTGTGTGGACATGGAAGACCCCGGGCGGGAAAAATCGCGAAAGGAACGCCGGTTTGCCCGATAGCACGCGCTGGCGCAAGGCGTTTCACAGCCGTTACGGGTGCCGGAAGCCTGACACCGCCTCATGCAGCAAGCAGGCTGTTGCAAATTTGTTGGCGTCGCTGCGACCGATAGCGCTATGATCCTGCCCCATGGGCAGGCTTGTGGTCTTGGCACTGGCGTTTCTGGGCTTTCTGCTGCTGCGCGCCGATGCGCAGACGGCGCGGCGCGTGGCGCTTGTGGTCGGCAACGGCAGCTACGCCGAAGCCGGCACGCTGGCCAATCCCGTCAACGATGCGCTCGACATCGCCGACAAGCTGCGCGCCATCGGTTTCGAGGTGATCGAAGGCAACGATCTCGGCAAGCGCGAGCTCGAACGCAAGATCGGCGAATTCTCCGATGCGCTGCAGGGTGCCGGTGCCGGGCTGTTCTATTATGCCGGCCACGGCCTGCAGGTCGACGGGCGCAACTTCATCGTGCCGGTCGACGCCCGGCTGGACATGCCGGTCAAGCTGCAGCTCGAGGCGGTGCCGATCGACGAGGTTCTCGACATCATGGAGCAGCAGACCAAGGTCAGCCTGGTCTTCCTCGATGCCTGCCGCAACAACCCGTTTGCCCGAAGTCTCAGCCGCAGCACCACGACGCGCTCGGCGACGGCTCTCGCCGGTCTTGCCCAGTTCGAGTCGACACGCGGCTCGTTCATCGCCTTCTCGACGGCGCCCGGCGCCGTCGCAATGGACGGGACGGGGCGCAACTCGCCCTTTGCGGCGGCACTTTTGCGGCATATGGCCGAGCCCGGACAGAGCATCAACGACATGATGATCGCGGTGCGCCGCGACGTCGTTTCCGCAACGCGCGAGGCGCAGCGTCCCTGGGAGCAGGGGTCGCTGCTCGAGCGTTTCGAATTCGTTCCGGGCGCAGACACTGCCCAGCAACCGAAACCGGCCGTCAGCCCGGCTCCCGCGTCGCAGGTGGCTGCGCTCGAACGCTCCGTCGGCGACAAGAGCGCCATCGAGCAGTTTCTGCGCCAGGACTATCTGGCGCCTGATGCCAGGAGAATGCGCGAAACCGTCAAGCGGCTATACGGTTCGTCGGCCATCATCTACGGCACGCGCTACGACAGCGAGGCGATCGTCAAGGTCAAGACCGACTGGTTCGCGCAATGGGCATCGTGGTCGTTCGGTCTCGAGCCCGGCAGCCTTGAGGTGACGCCGCACGGCCAGGACCGTGCCGACGTGGTTTTCGCCATGCGCTACGACTATGTGCCGAAGGACAAATCGGCGCAGCGCCTGACCGGCAAGGCGCGGGTGACGCTGGAACTCGTGCTCGCCGATGGCGCGTGGCGCGTTGCGTCGGAAACGTCGCAAGCGCTGGAATGAACATCAGCGGACCGCTGGGTTGATGAACCCGCGAAACACCCGCTGCACGCCCGGAATCAGCCCCCAGATCATGATCGAGACCATCAGCGGCGCGATGACCAGCGTGCGCTGCCAGATTTGCCATTCCTGCGTCAGCGGAAAAACCACGTACAAAATGGCAGTGATCAGCGGATACACGCCGAGCAGCACCAGCAGGGCGAAGCGCAGGCGCGAAAAGCGGGTCACGGCGGTCGAGTTCATCAAACTCTCCTTATCGTTACGGAACGTTCCGTTACATATAAAACGGATCGTTCCGTTTCGTCAAGAGTTGTATATGATGGCTGCTGAAATCGCGGGTAAGGAAGAAGAGATGGGCGAAATCACCGATCCCGGGCGCAAGTCGGCTGGCGCACGGCGCAGCCCGGAAAGCGCCGATGCCATTCTCGATGCCGCCGAGGCGGTACTGGTCGAAGCCGGCTATTCCGGCTTCTCGATCGAGGCGGTGGCGCGCCGCGCACGCGCCGGAAAACCGACGATCTATCGCTGGTGGCCAAGCAAGGCCGCCTTGCTGCTCGATGTTTACCAGCGGCAAAAGCGCGTCGACAATCCCGATACCGGGAACCTTGCGGAGGATCTCGTCGGCTTCCTGAAGAGCTTGTTCGCGCATTGGCGCGACACATCGTCGGGCAGCGTGTTCAGATCGCTGATTGCCGAGGCGCAGTCGGACGAAAAAGCCGCCGCCGCCCTCGCCGAATACGCAAGAGGGCGTCGTGTCCATACCGGCCAGATGGTCGAACGCGCCAAGGCAAGGGGAGAGATAGCTGCCGACGTCGATGCCACTGTCGTCGCCGACTTGATCGCCTCGTTTGCCTGGGCGCACCTTCTGACAGACCGCCTGGACGAGGACGAGGCGATCTTACGCAGGGCGGTCGGCTATGTCTTGAAAGGCATCGTCGCTGAGGATGCCGGCGACGCCACGGCGGTCCGGCGGCGGCGTCGACGCATCATCGCTCGCCCTACCAAATAGAAGCGACAGGGCGGCAGCGCGCCCTGTCGTAGCCCAATCTGGCCTATTTGGCGCTTTCCAGCGCGTCGACCGTCTTCTTCAGGTTCGCATCGGGGATGTCGACCTTGGCGTTGGCGCGCAGCGACTTGACCAGCGCGAAATACTTGTCGCGGATGACCGCCTGGCGCGCCTGGTCCTTGACCTGGTCGAACGCCGGCGGCTGCTTGGTGCGCTTGTCCTCGACCTTGATGACATGCCAGCCGAACTGCGACTGCACCGGCTGGTCGGTATATTTGCCGACCGCCAGCGCAAACACCGCCTTGTCGAATTCCGGCACCATCTGGCCAGGTCCGAACCAGCCGAGATCGCCGCCGCTGGTCTTGCCGCTCGGATCGCTGGTGTGCTCGTTGGCAAGCTTCTGGAAGTCGGCGCCGCCGTCGAGCTGCTTGATGATGGCGTCTGCCTCCTCCTTCGTCTTCACGAGGATGTGACGGGCGTGCACCTCATTGGTGGGCGGCGTGTTGGCGATTTCCTGGTCGTAGCGGGCGCGGACCTCGGCATCGGTAACCTTGTCGACGACGCCCTTCTCGACCATTTCGCCATGCAGCGCGCGCTGCTGCAGGAAGGCCATGCGGCGCTGGAAGTCGGGATCCTTGTCGAGGCCGGTGGTCACCGCCTGAGCCGCCATCACGCGGATTTCGATCGCCGCCGAAAGCGCCGCGGCGCGGCGCTGCTCGGGCGGAAGCTGCGCGAACTGCTGCGACAGCTCGCCCTCGGCAAGCCCAAGGTCTGCCTCGGTCAGCGTCTGGCCGTTGATGGTGGCGACCACGGCGTTCGGATCGACCGGCTTGGCCGCCGGAGCGGGTGCTGCCGGCTGGGCAGGGGCGGCTTCCTGTGCCATCAGCGGCGACAGCGAGAGGGCCGATAGCCCGAATGCCAGACCAAGGCTGGCGAGCGACGCGCGGCGGAACAATACTGACATTACGATTATCTCCAAAGCGGGGTAGCTAGAGCGGAATGGCTTCCAGACCAGCAAGATTGTGGCGGAATTTGGCGCGGTCGACAGGGCGAGCGCGGCGTTGACATCGAATGAGCCCCCTCTTATCTGTCCAACGACTTTGCGTCCAGAACCGTTTTCCGGGCGCTTTTTGCGTTTGTCCGCGTTCACGTTGAGTTGATGGGGCCAGCCGGCGCCCGTCGCAATGACTTGGAATGCTATCGAAAGGGCCATTGGATGGTCAGTCTCGGCGGTCTCGCCCGTAAGGTTTTCGGCTCCTCCAACGATCGTCGGGTCAAATCGACCCGGCCGCGCGTCGAGGCGATCAATGCCATGGAAAACGAGATGCGGGCGCTTTCCGACGCCGAGCTTCAGGCCCGCACGGACAAATTCCGCCAGGACATCGCCAACGGCGCCAGTCTCGACGACCTCCTGGTGCCGGCCTTCGCCACCGTGCGTGAGGCCGCCCGCCGCGTGCTCGGCATGCGGCCGTTCGACGTGCAGCTGATCGGCGGCATGGTGCTGCACAATGGCGGCATCGCCGAGATGCGCACCGGCGAAGGCAAGACGCTGGTGGCGACGTTGCCGGTCTACCTCAACGCGCTCGCCGGCAACGGCGTGCATGTCGTCACCGTCAACGACTATCTGGCCACGCGCGACTCCGAATGGATGGGCCGCGTCTACAAATTCCTCGGCCTCAAGGTCGGCGTCATCGTCCACGGCCTGTCCGACGAGGAGCGCCGCGTCGCCTACGCCGCCGACGTCACCTACGCCACCAACAACGAGCTCGGCTTCGACTATCTGCGCGACAACATGAAATACGAGCGCGCCCAGATGGTGCAGCGCGGTCACAGCTACGCCATCGTCGACGAGGTCGATTCCATCCTGGTCGACGAAGCGCGCACGCCGCTGATCATTTCCGGTCCGCTCGAGGACCGTTCGGAAATGTACAACACCATCGACACCTTCATCATCCAGCTGCAGCCGCAGGACTACGAGATCGACGAGAAGCAGAAGACGTCGATCTTCACCGAGGAAGGCACCGAGAAGCTGGAGAACATGCTGCGCGATGCCGGCCTGCTCAAGGGCGAGTCGCTCTACGACGTCGAGAACGTCGCCATCGTCCACCACGTCAACAACGCGCTGAAGGCGCACCGGCTGTTCCAGCGGGACAAGGACTACATCGTACGCAACGGCGAGATCGTCATCATCGACGAGTTCACCGGCCGCATGATGCCCGGCCGCCGCTATTCGGAGGGCCTGCACCAGGCGCTCGAAGCCAAGGAGCATGTGGCGATCCAGCCGGAGAACCAGACGCTCGCCTCGGTCACCTTCCAGAACTATTTCCGCCTCTACAAGAAGCTCGCCGGCATGACCGGCACGGCGCTGACCGAGGCCGAGGAGTTCGCCAACATCTACAATCTCGACGTCACCGAGATTCCGACCAACCTGCCGGTCATCCGCATTGACGAAGACGACGAGGTCTACCGGACGGTCGAGGAGAAATACAAGGCGATCGTCAAGGAGATCAAGGAAGCCCGCGCCAAGGGCCAGCCGACGCTGGTCGGCACGACTTCCATCGAGAAGTCCGAGCAACTGGCCGAGCGCCTGCGCAAGGAAGGTTTCAAGGATTTCGAGGTGCTGAACGCCCGCCACCATGAGCGCGAGGCGGCGATCGTCGCCCAGGCCGGCAAGCCCGGCGCCATCACCATCGCCACCAACATGGCCGGCCGCGGCACCGATATCCAGCTCGGCGGCAATGCCGACATGCGCATCGCCGAGGAGCTTGGCGACATGCCGGCCGGCCCCGAGCGCGAGGCCAGGGAAAAGGAAATCCGCGACGACATCGCCCGGCTGAAGGAAAAGGCGCTCGCCGCCGGCGGCCTCTACGTGCTCGCCACCGAACGCCATGAATCGCGCCGCATCGACAACCAGTTGCGCGGCCGCTCGGGCCGCCAGGGCGATCCCGGCCGCTCGAAATTCTTCCTGTCGCTGCAGGACGACCTGATGCGCATCTTCGGCTCCGAGCGCATGGACGGCATGCTGCAGAAGCTCGGCCTCAAGGAAGACGAGGCGATCATCCACCCCTGGATCAACAAGGCGCTGGAAAAGGCGCAGAAGAAGGTCGAGGCGCGCAACTTCGACATCCGCAAGAACCTCTTGAAATATGACGACGTCTCCAACGACCAGCGCAAGGTGGTGTTCGAGCAGCGCATCGAGCTGATGGACGGCGAGGGCCTGTCCGAGACCATCACAGAGATGCGCGAAGGCGTCATCGAGGAGATCGTCGCCAAGAACATTCCCGAAAACGCCTATGCCGAGCAGTGGAACGTTGCCGGCCTCAAGGCCGAGATCGCCGAATTCCTCAATCTCGATCTGCCGGTCGAGAACTGGGTCAAGGAAGAAGGCATCGCCGAGGACGACATCCGCGAGCGCATCAGCCAGGCCGCCGAGGCCGCCGCCAAGGAACGCGCCGAGCGCTTCGGCCCCGACGTGATGACCTATGTCGAGCGCTCGGTGGTGCTGCAGACGCTCGACCATCTGTGGCGCGAGCACATCGTCAATCTCGACCATCTGCGCTCGGTCGTCGGCTTCCGCGGCTATGCGCAGCGCGATCCGCTGCAGGAGTACAAGGGCGAGGCGTTCGAGCTGTTCCAGGCGATGCTGGGCAATCTGCGCCAGGCTGTCACCGCGCAATTGATGCGCGTCGAACTGGTTCGCCAGGCGGCCGATGCGCCGCCGCCCGAGGCGCCCGACATGTTCGGCAGCCATATCGACGGCTTCACCGGCGAGGACGATTTCGAAGGCGGCGAGACGGCCGTTCTGGTCCGCCAGGAGACCAACGCCATCGTCGCCCCCGAAGATCGCGACCCGAAGAACCCGGCGACCTGGGGCAAGGTCGGCCGCAACGAGGCTTGCCCCTGTGGGTCGGGCAAGAAATACAAGCATTGCCATGGGGCGTTTGCGTAAGGCACTGCTTTCCTTCGCCCCGTTCACGGGGAGAAGGTGCCCGAAGGGCGGAGCCAGCGTTTGCGATTAGCCAATCTCCCCACCTGAGGGGGAGATGGCCGGCAGGCCAGAGGGGGGCGCGAAGGATCGCCGGCCTTTGATTTATTCGCTTCTCAAATCAACCCCGAATCGCGCGCCGCGGCGGTGGCTTCGCCGCGCGAAACCGCGTCCAGCTTGCCCAGAACCGCCGAGACGTGGTGATCGACCGTCTTCGGCGAGATGGTCAGGTGCTCGGCAATCCGCTTGTTGGAAAAGCCGCGCTCGATCAGTTGCAGCACCTCCATCTGGCGCTGGGTCAGGCCGGCGCGATTGGCGCGCGTGGTTCGGCGCGGCCCCCTTGCGATGCCGTTGACACCGTTGCGGCGCATGATATCGCGCAGGTGAACGGCGACCGGTCTGGCGCCGAGGCTTTCGAAAATCTCCAGCGCCAGGCGCTGCGCGGTCTCGTCGCCCTCTGCCAACGCCAGCCCGCGTTCGTAGGGCGCGTTCATCTCGGCCCATAGTTCTGCCGCCGCCCGCCAGTCGCCGGCGAGCAACAGCCGGTAAGGCGCAGCCATGCCGACGGTATCGCCTGGATCCATGTCCGGCGCCAGCTTCTGCCGCCACGTCGCCAGCTCGCCGAAAACCGCCCGCGTCGTCGACAAGCTCTCAGCCAGTGCGATCAGGCCGAGCGCCTCATCCTTGTCAGCCTGGCCGAGCCACGCCCGTTCGGCCATCAGCGCCGCATAGGGCGCCAGCCGCTGCAATTCCAATCCCTTGTCCAGGAACTTCGTCATTTCGGCAAAAAGCGGCTCGGCGGACGGGTCGCCGCGCCGTATCCGCAGCTTTGCCAGGGCGACCACGGCGGGATAGCGGACCAGCATCGTCGCCTGGTCGTTGGCGATCACCTCGAGCGCCTCGCCGGCAGCCTCTTCCCATTGCCCCTGGCGCAGCAGCAACTGGGCCAGCACGCCGCGCATATAGTCGCGCCAGGTGACGAGATCGTTTTCGACGCAATAGTTGATGCCGCGATCGAGGAACGACCGCGCCTCAGCGAAGCCGAGCTGGTTCATCTCGCTGCAGGCGCTGTTGGTGAAGGCGCGCGCCGCATGTTCCTGAAAATTCTGCTCCAGCGCGATCTCCAGGCTTCGGGCAAGGTGCAGCCGTCCGTTTGCCAGATCCAGCCACTGCTCGGCGCTGCCGACATTGTTGAGCGCGTGGCAGACGATGTCGGGCCGGTTCAGTTGTTCGGCGAGCGCAATCGCCTTGTTGCCGAGCCGCAGCGTGTCGTCGAGCCTTTCGGCCAGCATCGCCAGTTGCGAGAGGTTGGAATAGGCCATGGCGAGCTCCGGCCCGGCCGGCGCGGTCTCCAGCAGCTGAACCGCCTGCTCGCCAAGGGCATCGGCAGCCATGCGGTCGCCAAGCAGGTAGGCAAAGCGCGACAGCCATCTGAGGCAATCCCCTTCCTTCGCCGTATTCCCCTGGGCCTGATGCAGCCGGCGCGCCTGGTCCTGCGCGGCGATGGCCTCGTCGATCTTGCCGATGAGGTGGCACTCGAAGGCATATTTCTCATGGAGCGCCGTGCGCTCCTCCACCGGCAGGCTGACGGCCTGCCGCAACACGGCTTCGTAGAAGCCGGCCGCATCGCGATGGGCGCCGACGCGGGAGGCCTCGCGCGCCGCAACCGGGGCCAGTTCGCGCACTGCCTGCAGATTGTGCGCCTCCACCGCGTGATGCACGAGGCGGCCGGTGGAGACCTCACTGTTTTCGAGCAGGGCGGCCAGGGCGCGCTGGTTGAACTGCCGCCGGTGGCTCGTCGTCAGCATCGCTTCGATGGCGCGGCGGGCGATCTCGTGCCGGAACGCATAGCCGTCTCCCAGATCCTCCAGCAAGCCGTTGGCGACGCATTCGGCAAGCTGGCCGGCGCTGGCGACGCCGCACAGGCCCTGCAACGCCCAGGCATCGGCCCGCCGTGGAAACACCGACACCGCGTCGAGCATCGCGCGGGCGCCGGCCGACAGGCGCTCGGCGCGCGCCAGAACCGCGTCGCGCACGCTTGCCGGCAGCGCCGTTTTTTCCTCGCATCCGCTGCACAACAGCTCGGTGACGAAAAAGGCGTTGCCCGCCGTCGCCCGGTAGATGGCATCGCCATCACGCCCCGCCGCCTCGGCCAGCGACAGCACCGCCGACTCGCTGAGCAGCGGCACGTCGAGGCGCGCGACGCTGCCTGCCGGTATCTCGCCGAGCGCGCGGCGCACCCGCATCTGTCCCTCGCTGCGATCGGTGCGCGCCGTCAGCAGCAGCAAGAGATGCCTGTTGGCGATGCGCCGACCGAGAAAGCGGACGAAATCGAGCGTCGCATCATCGGCCCAGTGCAGGTCCTCGATCACCAGCAGGGTCGGCTGCGCCTTTGTCTCGAAGATGTCGAGCGCATCCGAAAACAGCGGCAGCCTCTGTCCTTGCCGATAATCGATCGCCTGCGGCAGCGCCCATTGCGCGTCCCGCGCCAGATCGTAAAGCGGCCCGAGCGGATCGGGTACCGACAGATCCTCGCAGGCGCTGCGGAATATGCGCGTGGCTTGCGCAGTCCGGTCGATGAAGGCCTCGACAAGCGCGGTCTTGCCGGCTCCGGCCTCGCCAGCAAGCACCGCGACGCAGCCACGCCCGCGCCCGGCATCGGCCAGCAGCCCGTCGAGTCGATCCAGCTGTGTCTGCCGTTCCAGAAGCATCATTCGCTCACGCAGATCGAGTTCGCCGAAAAGGCGGACCCGCGATGGACCCGCCAACATATCCCCCGTCCATAACGCTGCCAACATAGGGAATCGTCCCGCCAAAAATGGGGAAAGGTTCCGATGTGCGCTCTTGCCGGGCGTGATCAATGTCGAGCCGCGCTCAAACCGGGCGTGACCCACTGGAGAAAGGAAGGCTTCGATGCCTCGCTATCTGATTGAACGCACATTCCCGGACGGCCTCAACGTGCCGATGAACGAAGCCGGCGCCGACGCGCTGGGCGGTGTCGTCATGCGCAATGCCGAAAAGGGCGTTACCTGGCTGCAGTCCTACGTGTCGCCGGACAAGAAGCGCAGCTTCTGCATCTACGACGCGCCCTCGCCCGAGGCGATCCGCAGCACCGCCCAGAAGAATTCGCTGCCTGTCGACAAGATCACGGAGGTGCGGGTTCTTGACCCCTACTTTTACCGTTGATGGCAGGCAAACCCCAAGTGGCGGACAAAAGGATGAGTATCAAACTGCCATTCGCGGCAATTGCGACATGCCTGATAGCATGCCGGTCGGCGAACCGGCGCCTGTCGTGGGAAACCCCGGCGGTTCCCTGCTTGGCCGTCTATGGCGGATCGCCGCGGCGCTGCCTTCGCGTCTGCTGGGCAGGCGGCGCCGGCTGCCCCCGCAAGACGATTATCTGAGGCAGGACATGGGACTGCCGGACCGTGAGCAGCGGCGCGAATACTGGGAATATTATTGGTGGGACCATTAGGCCGCCGCGCCGTTTGGACGGGCTGAAACAAGCCGTGCAACCGGCCGCATCATTGCGGCCGACATAAAAACAGGACGAGCGACCTGTTTCGCAAAATTCCAACGGACGCCGCAGCGTTGAGCAGACCCGATCGGTGCGCGTCCTCAAACAACCGGAGAGAACATGAACATCAATCTTTGCACCGGGCGCCTTGCCGCCCTGGCCATCCTGTCGATCGCCGCCACCGCGGCCCAGGCAAAGGACGGCAATCCGCTGGCCGACATGGTACGCGCGGCCAACAGCCGCTTCGAGAATGTGGCAGCGGCGACCGCCGAGGGCTATGCGCCCATCCCTTGCGCCAGCGGCATCACCGGCGGCGCCATGGGCATCCACTACGTCAATCCCGGCTACCTCAAGGATGACGCGGTCGATGTCGCCAAGCCGGAAGCGGTGATGTACGAGCCGATGGCCGACGGCACGCTAAAACTGATCGCGGTCGAATACATCACCTCGAAAGGCCCGGCCTCGCTCGATGGGCATCTGTTCAACTTCAACAGCGCGCCCAACCGCTATGGCCTCGGCCCGTTCTACGAGCTGCATGTCTGGGCCTGGAAGGGCAACCCGACCGGCGCGTTCGCGGACATGAACCCGAATGTTTCATGTGATGCGATGAAGGGGATGTAAGCGGGGCTCTTCCTTCTCCCCGTTCTACGGGGAGAAGGTGCCCGACGGGCGGATGAGGGGCAGCGGGGACGTCCGCGGTTGGCCAATCTCCCTACCCACCCGAGCGGAGTGAGAAGCGGTCCGCGCAGCGGACAAAAAGCCAATTGCTTGGCTTGTAGGGCTTCGAAGGCCAGGCCAGAGAGGGGGCGCTGTCCCGCAGGCTTGACCCGCCAAAATCCCGCGAAGGCGGCTTCGTCCACAGTCATTTCCTCAACCATCTTCACCTGCACGCCGATCTTCTGGTCCTTCAGCAGGTCGCATAGTCCGTCGCCATCGATCAGGTCGATGGCCGGGAGTTTCGTCGCGCACAGCCTCGCGCCGGGCGCTCACATCATATGATGCGCAGCGGCGCGAGAATATCGTCGCGGTCTGGTCGAACGACCGGTCCTGCCAAACCCCAAATCAATCCCTCTAGTTCGTCTGGCGGCAGATGCAGCAATGCTGCGATCTCATGTTTCGTCATGCGCTCGCTCCAAAGATGAGCGAGAATCTTTCGCCAAACCGCCGACGTTTCGCGCTCGATGCCGTTCGGCTCACCGGTTCGATAGCCACGGCGGCCTAGTTCAATGCAGGCTGATTTGTATTGCCACTCCGTGAGCAGGCTCAATGAATGAAGCCTATACGCCATCGCCATCGCAGATACGCGCCAGCGGGCTTTCGCACGGAGGATAATATCTACGGTAATGAATCGGGGCACACGTGAACGCACGTCGTGTTCCGGCATCAAGAATGCCGAAGCGAATTGGTTTGCCTCGCGTTCGGCAAGACGTGACCGTTGCGCACCAGCGTGCCTGTGCATCACCAGATGACATAGCTCATGGGCAGAATCGAAAATGCTATGCTCTGGCGTCTTGTAATTGTTCAAAAAGATATAAGGCCTCTCGTCGCGCCAGAACGAAAAGGCATCGACAGAGCTAGTTGCTTCCGACAGAGAGAAAACCCTCACGCCGTGGACCTCTAGCAGGCCAAGCATATTGCCGATTGGTTTCTCGCCGAGATTCCAATACCCGCGCAGAGCGCGGGCGGCCACTTCCGGGTCTGTTTCATAGCTTAAGTCGAGAAGGTTGGTGTCGGGCAGGCTGAATTGCTCTTCAAGCCAATCACTAAGTTCCAAACCCAGGCGTCCTGCGTTGATCGCCGCATCCCGTTCCTTCGCGCTCATTTTTGAAAGACTGCGAAAGCTAACGGCTGTCGTATCAAGCTCGTCAGGGTCATCCAGGTGGAAAAAGGTTGCCGGGTAGTCCAGCGCGGTGGCAAGCTTGCCGATGCTCATCTCGTCGGGTTCGTTTTCTCCGTTTTCGATGCGCGAAACGGTAATCGGGGACAACCCCGCAGCTTCAGCGAGTCCTTTACCTGTCATCCGCCGTCGTTTCCGAGCGAGGACGAGCCTTTTCGGATTGAATGCCATGACGATTACTTCTTGCGAGCAACCTTCGGGTCGAAATCATCGGCGACATCATCGCTATCAAACGACAGCTTCGGCTCTGCATCCAGATCACTGCCATCCGAGAGGAAAAGCCGCTCCACAAAATGCGTAAATCGACCGCCCTTCACAACGGGACAACTCAATTCGGCCGCCCCGTCCGGAGCAACCATCAAGTAGTATACAGTCCAGCCTTTCTCGTCGGCTTGATGGACCGGAGCATAGCTAGGCAGGCCACCAAACAGGTCATTGCCCGCGCAAAGGCGCTCCGCGCCAGCTCCCTTGCTGGAACGCGGCTTCGGGTCATGGTGATCGCTGCAGGCGATGTCGACGTTCGCAAAGACGATCTTGATGCGCCTTGCCTCATTCCGGATTGTTTCGACACCATTTGTCCGGTCAAGAACCCAATCGGCTCCGACAAACTCATTCCGAAGCGAGAAGGTGCCATAGTGATAAGAGAACGTCCCGGCTGCATTGGCTGGGAAAAATAGGGTCGCATCAGCCGCCGCGCCGACGGCTATGTTCCGAGCAACGAGAAGCTTGGCCCTTTCAAGCTGCAGGTACTCAAGGCGCGGTAGAACCTCCCATTCTTCCCGGAGAACGCGCGTCGGAATCATTTGGGGCATGTGGATAGCTCCGTGTTAACGAATCTTACCATACAGTATGGTTTAAATTATTAACACGCAAGCGCTATTTCTGATTGCCCAACGCTTTTCCGCAGCCTTTTTGGCGATCTCAGCGCGACGCTCTGGCGTCATATTCTCGGCCGCTTCTTTCCGCTCTGCGCCAAGGGCCTTGGCAGTGGGGTCCTTGCCGTCGTCAATCACATCGTCAGCTTTCTCGCCTGTCGCAATGCGCAGGACGCGGACGGCGTTGCCGATCACGTCGGCGGGGCGCTTCTGGCCTTAGGTCCGGTGGGCACTCCTAGTTCTCCGCATGGCTAAAAACGACAGCGCCGTTGTCCTTACGAACTTCAACGGACACGATTCCATCGTCACCCTTTCGGGTTTGGAACATGGAGGTTGCATGATCTTTCGCGGTCTTCTCGTCGTCGAAGATCACCTTGTCGACGATGCCCTGTCTTCCATACCAGATGACAGTGTAGACCATTGTTGCTGCCATGCTTTCCGCTAAGCATATAGGCGTTTTCGCATATGGGGCAAACGGGATAGGCGCTTCCGCGTATTTCAAACTGAGACACTACCGAGCGGGGTAAGGGTTGCGCGAATGATGAATATGAGCAGCGCGCCGCCCCTCATCCGCCTGCCGGCACCTTCTCCCCGTATAGAGACGGGGCGAAGGAAAGCTCACCCAACCGTTTCTTAATGTGTCTCCGCTACACCCAACCCCTGTAAATTGGCGGAAAACGGAGTTTGATCGGGGTGCGCTTTTCCGCGGCGACGACAGCCGGGCGGTTCCTGCCGCAGCGCCTTGCGCTGCGCATCAGGCCGCTGCTTGGCCTGATCGATGCCGTCCTGTTCAGCGCCGGCGCGCGCGGCGAGGCCGGCCGCATGTCGCTGATCGCCTTTTCGGTCCGCATCGTCAGCGCCGTCATCGCCTTCGTCAGCCAGGTTTTGATGGCGCGCTGGATGGGCTCGTTCGAATACGGCATTTTCGTGCTCGTATGGGTGACGATGGTCATCGTCGGCAATCTCGCCTGCCTCGGCTTCCACACCTCGATCATCCGCTTCATTCCCGAATATCGCGAGCGCGGCATGATGGCCGAATTGCGCGGCATCGTGCGGGCCAGCCGGCTGTTCGTGCTGGTTGCCTCCACCGTGATCGCCGGCCTCGGCGCGCTCGCCGTCTGGCTACTGTCGCCCTTTATCGAGAACTATTATGTCGTGCCGTTCATTCTCGGCATCATCTGCCTGCCGATGATCGCCATGTCCGACCTGCTGCAAGGGCTGGCGCGGGCCAATTCCTGGGCGCTGTTTGCGCTGTCGCCGACATTCCTGGTGCGGCCGCTGCTGATCCTGGCGTTCATGGCGCTGATGCTGCTGGCGGGCTACGCGCCGGACGCCAGAACGGCGATCTTCGCCGCGATCGCCGCCACCTACGCCACCACGCTCGGTCAGCTCATCGGCGTGACGTCGCGCATGGACAGAAGGATCCCGGCCGGGCCGATGAAATTGCATTTCGGCCAATGGTTCATCGTGTCGCTGCCGATCTTCCTGGTCGAGAGCTTCTTCTTCCTGCTCACCAATGCCGACGTGCTGATGGTCGGCGCCTACCTCGATCCCAACGACGTCGCCGTCTATTTCGCCACCGTCAAGACGCTGGCGCTGGTGCATTTCGTCTATTTCGCCGTCAAGGCCGGCGTCGCCCAGCGCTATGCGCAGTTCACCCATGGCGAGCCGCACAAGCTCGCCGCCTTCGCCCGCGAAACCGTGTCGTGGACCTTCTGGCCGTCGCTGGCGATGGCGCTGCTCGTGCTGGCCCTGGGCGAGCCGATGCTGACCCTGTTCGGCCCGGAATTTTCCGCCGGCTATCCGCTGCTCTTCCTGCTGGTGCTCGGCGTCGTCGCGCGGGCCGCCGTCGGCCCTTGCGAAAGCCTGCTCACCATGAGCGGCAACCAGAATATCTGTGCCGCTGTCTATGCCATGACGCTGGCCTTCAACATCGCGCTTAGCGTCGTGCTGATCCCGCTCTTCGGTCTGTGGGGCGCGGCGATGGCCACCGTCTTCGCCATGATCTTCGAGGCCGGCGCGCTGTCCTTTACGGTCTGGCGCAAGCTCGGCATCGCCATGGTCATTTTCGTGCCCGCCAAAGGAGCCGCCTGATGGCTGCCGTCCCCTTGCTCGAGGAAACCAGCGGCGGCCCGGCCGGCGCCATGGTGTCCGGCCTTGCCGGGCTTGCCCGCGAAGCCGATCCCGCCCATGTCGAGATCCTCGCCAACAACCGGCCCGAGCGCAAGCTTGCCATCTATCCGGCCTCCGCCGGCTTCGACCTGGTCGAGGAGCTCGACTATCTCTGTACCCGCACGATCGAGTCCAACGTCTTCTTCAATCCGCGCTTCCTGGCGCCGGCCATGCCCAGGCTCGAGGACCGCGAGGTGCGGCTGGCCGTCATCCGCGACGGTGACCAGTATCGCAACCGGCTGCGCCTGCTGGTGCCGTTCTCGGTCGAGCGACCGGTGGTGCCGCTCGGGGTTCCCGTCATGCGCACCTGGTCGAGCCCGTTCGGCCCGATCGGCACGCCCCTGGTCGACCGCGACGATCCGATCGGCGTCATCGAGGATTTCTTCGCGATGCTGTCCAGGCCGCATCTCAAGCTGCCAAAGGTCTTCGTGCTGCCCGACATAAGGCTGGATGGCCCGGTGGCGAGCCTGCTCGCCAGCGTCGCCGAAACGCGCGGCCTGACGCTGGTCACCACCGGCAAGGCCGAGCGCCCGGTGCTCGAAAGCGAGCTCGACGGCGAGGAATATCTGAAAGCTTCGCTGCGCGCCCACCATTATCGCGAGTTCCGCCGCCTGAAGCGCCGCCTCGCCGACCTCGGCCGGCTGCAGCATGTCGTGGCGCGCGGGCCTGACGAGATCCGCCACGCCATCGAAAATTTCCTGACGCTGGAGGCTGCCGGCTGGAAAGGCCGCGAGCGCACCGCCATGGCCATCGACCGCTACCGCGCCGCCTTCGCCCGCGAAGCGGTGCACCGGCTGGCCGAGCAGGATCTCTGCCGCATCCATTCGCTGACGCTCGACGGCCGCACCGTCGCCTGCCTGATCGTCTTCGTCGAGGCCGGCGTCGCCTACACCTGGAAGACCGCCTATGACGAGACGCTCGCCGCCTATTCGCCGGGCACGCTGCTGATGATCGAGGTGACCAGGCAGCATCTCGACGACCCCAACATCATGATGACCGATTCCTGCGCAGTGCCCGACCATCCGGTGATGAGCCGGCTGTGGAGCGAACGCAAGCCGATGGGCACGCTGGTGATCGGGCTGACGCCGGACGCCGACCGCCCCGCCCGCCAGGCGGCGTCGCAGCTTCACCTCTACCGCGAAACCCGCAACATGGCGCGCCTGCTGCGCAACCGGATGAGGAGCCTGCTGCGCCGGCGCTAGTGCATGGGGTCCAAAGTGGGACCCGGCCCGGCCGTCCGTCTCCGCACCGTCGGCCCGCTCGGGCCTAGGTCGTCAGGGTTAATTCTCCCGATCAGCGGAAAGGATTAGCATCGACGCAGTCCCAACCGGGATGAGGCGATCAATTACGGCCGCGCGTCCAGCATCACTGCCGCCTCGGTCCTGCACGGCCAGAAGAAAAAAATCTGGGAGGAATGCATGATGAAAACAACTCACCTCAGGCGTGTCGGTATCCTCACCTTGGCAGGTCTCGTTGGCGCGTGTCTGAACGCCGCCACTCCTCGGGCGGCCGAACCCGACAAAGCCGAGATCGATGCCCTGCGTAAATCGCTGTCCAGGTATGAAGACTACAAGGTTGCCATTCGCGAGCTTTATCTATCGACGGTAGGATGCGTCTTCTACAGCGGCGAAAAGGTAGAGGGGGCGATGGACTACCCGAAGGGCGCGATGGGCATCCATTTCGTCAACGTCACGACTGTCGGCCCGACCGCGGATCCGACGCGCCCCAATGTGCTGATCTATGAGCCGGTCGGCGGCGAATTGCGCCTGGTCGGCGCGGAATGGCTCGTGCCCTTGACGCCGGACACAAAGGAGCCGCCGAAGCTCTTCGGCCAGACATTCCAGGGGCCGATGGAGGGGCATTACCCGCTCATCCCGAAGGAGTTCCACCACTACGACCTTCACGCCTGGCTGTTCAAGGACAACCCGCTCGGAATGTTCAGCCCGACGAACCCGGACGTGAAATGCGACAACTATCCGTTTCCGATGCCTGAGCAGCCGACCAAGATGGTGCCGGGGCCGATGTAATAGCGGCCGGGCTACGATCCGAGCCTACCAGGAAATGCAGCCGGACCTCAAAGGCGTTATCCCGGAGGACGCTCCTGGGATAACGTCCAACCAAAAGTCCGTGCTCGGACCTTCGGACTCGTTTTGCCGTTTTGGCAATCACGACACTGCCGCGAATTCACAAAGGCGTTCCAAGGAGCCGACCGCGAAACGACGGAGGACCAAGTGAGAAGTCTGATCCGGACAGGATTGTCCGCAGCCGTTTCGGGTACGATCGTCAGCTTCGCCACGACAGTTGCATTGGCCCTGCTTGCCAGGCGGGAAGGCAAAGGCGCCCTGCAGCCCGCGAATGCGACCAGCCACTGGCTCCATGGCGAGCAAGCCGCGTCGGTGCGGCGCGGCGACGTGGCGCACACGCTCGTCGGCTATGGCACGCATCACGCTTCCTCCATCTTCTGGGCATTCCTTTTCGAATTATGGCTCGCCTCGAGCCCGCCGCGTCCGTCGCTTCTGATATTTCGCGATGCGTTGGCGGCAGCGGCCATTGCCGCGGCAACAGATTATGGCTTCGTGCCGAAGCGGTTGACGCCAGGTTGGGAGACGGTGCTGCCGAAGCGATCTATCGCGGCGACTTTTGCGGTGATGGCGGTCGGTCTAGCGATGGGCGGCATGATCAACAAGGAATTGCGCCGGCAGCATTAGGGACAGGGATTTGAGACAGATGCTTCGCACGGCGCGTTCACATCATCGCGACGGGCGGATCGCCGCGCTCGTCCCATTCTGCGGCATCTCCACCTCATCGGGAACCTTTCTCAAGGGACATGGTTCCGAATGTGCGGCGAAAGCGTGCTGCTCATTCCTGCTATCGCCAAGGAGATTCGACCATGAAGCTTCGCGAGTTGTTGGATCAAGTAAAGGACCTGCCGCCGGACACCTTGGTCTGTGCCGCCGAAATCGATGAAGCCTTTGCAGTCAACGTTGTTGGCGTTGAAGCTGTCGAGAGCGCCAGAATCCAAAGCCGCAAACCGGATGGCACCGAAGCTGTCGAACTCGCCAACGGGACCGACAAAGTCATCGTGATCCGCTGGTGAAAACCGGGGAAGTTGCGTTCAACAGCATGATGTTCCGCTCCACTGTGGGGTGCTGAATTGCGAATGCTGGCAGCGTATCGATGGCGGCGGTCGCCTATGGCTCGGCGGGCATGGCTTGGACAAAAGCCGCCATTTGGCGTTCGAGCGCTTTGAACGCGCTGCCGCGCCAGCTCTCGGCCATGGATGCCGATTTTGGATCAGGGAAGATTTCCTCCTCCCCTCGCGCCATGCCGTCCAGGATACCTTTCGCGACGCTCTCCGCGGAGCTCTTCGGTATATCGGCGTCTCTGCTCATGTCGGTGTCTATGGGACCGGACAGGACTGCATGAACGCTCACGCCACGAGCGCCGGCGAGAGCACGTAGTGTCATGGAAAACGCGGCGGCCTTCGACAGTGAGTAAGACGGAATAATCGGGAAGGGAACGAGAGCCGCTTCCGACAGGATGTTGACCACGGCGCCGCGCGAATGCGTGAGCAGCGGCAGGAATGCGTGGGTTACGCCATGCACGCCGAGCAGGTTGACGGCGAGGTGTCGCTCAAGCGCAGCACGATCGCCAAGATCGTCGTAGAGCCCGATGCCGGCGTTGTTGATGAGGATATCGAGAGACCCGATCCGCTCGACAGCCGCCCCAATCTGCACCGCATCGGTCACGTCCAGGATCAGCGGCGTGACGCGCCGATCCGCGTGGGCGAGCGGTTTGCGCGCGCCGGCATAGACCCGGTTCGCACCCCGTCTCAATATTTCCTCGACCAGCGCCTTGCCGAGGCCGCGGTTGGCTCCGGTCACGAGAACGGCTTTGTTTGTGACTTCCATTGATTTCGGCACGGCGATCTCTCCTCCTCTTGCATGAATGCAAGCCATTCGTTCTTGCATCATGCAAGTAGGCTATGATTTTCTGTTCCCACGCTTGGACGCCGTCTCCCCGTTGCATTGCTCCAGGGCAGCCGGCGCCGTGACCAGGCGAACCTTGCAACTAGGACCCGACTTCCAATGTCGTGTAGGAGATCGGCGAAGGCCGCTCCAGGAAGGCGCCGGTTATGGCCGAAACGAAATTCTTCGCGTCCGCCGAGCGTAGAAAAGCGTCGCGCTCCTGCTTCGATGCCCAGCGCTCGACGCAGATGGTAACGTTGGGCTCGGCCTCCGAGCGAAAGACGCTATAGTCGATGCATCCGCTTTGCTTGCGGGCCGCCCCCGCCACGTCCCGCAGGGCATTCCGCACCTTGCTTTCGATGCCGGGCTTCGCCGCTGCCGTCGTCATGACGATCATCCCGGCGCCATCGCCTGCCGCCTTGCGCTCGACGGTGCGGGTATCCTCGCTTTGCGGCACGACCGTTGGGTTGGCGTTCTCTTCGCCCTTGTTGGGTTGCCCCTTGCCCGTCGAAATCAGCTCGCGGAGACTTGCGACATAGAAGCGCCACGAGTCATGGCAGACATCGTAGCATTCTTCGCTCGGCTTCAGCCCGACATGGGTGAAACGCAGCTCGGTCCCCTTTTCGGTCGGCGCGATTTCGAAGACCACGTCCGTGCCGGTCCACTCGGTCGCATCCCTGACGAAGTTGAAGTAGTTCAGAACGACGTGCCAGACGACCTTCTTGCCGGGCACAAGCTCCGTGACCTTGAACGTGCCGCGGTGGATATCCTTGAAATGATAGTAGAATTTCGCACCGAGCTTGTTGGTATCGCCATCGATATCTTCGGACCACCAGGCGCGCGGATTGATAACCGCCGCAAAAACCTCTTCGGGGCTTTGCTTAACGACGAATGACGTCGTGTAATCTTCTTCCTTTTTCATAACATATCTCCTGTCTGGATCTGATTGGTTGATGGACACCCGAAATCTCGGGCGATGAAGTGGAGCGACGCTCTCTCGACCTCTGTCGCTTGCATCATGCAAGCACAATGCCTACTTGCATGATGCAAGTCAATAGGGTATGTTCACACCATGCTTGGTCGTCTCTATGAAAAACAAAACTGCTCGGCCTCACGCGCCCTGGAACTGGTCGGCGAGCGCTGGAGCCTGTTGATCCTGCGCGACGCGATATTCGGCGGCTGCACGCGCTTTTCGCAATTCCAGAAGAGCCTGGGGATCGCCACCAACATCCTGGCCAAGCGCCTCGAGGATTTCGTCGAGGCCGGCCTGATGGACCGTCGCCCGGGTGCCGCCGGCGAGCAGGCCGACTACGTCCTGACCCGGAAGGGGCTGGAATTCAAAACGGTCATTATCGCGCTGACCGAGTGGGGCGACAAATGGGTGCGGCCCGGACCCATCGTCTACTGCGACCAATCCGACGGCAAGCCGGTCGAGGTGCAATTGCGTCGCGCCGGCAATGGCAAGCGGGCCGACTTCGCCGACGTCGTGGCGGCCCTACGCTAGGCACGGTCCGGCCCGCAGCACGATCCAAGACGAAGCGGTTTCGCATCGTGCCATAATGTTACCGCATATCTCACCTCCCGAGGTTGCTTGCGGCAATAGGCGAGGTGCAACCATTCAGTGGGTTGGACGATCCCACCCACGCCATTGGATTTAACAGGAAGTGGGTGGGAATTTAAAAAGTGGTGCCCCTAGCCGGGATCGAACCAGCACTCCTTGCGGAACTCGATTTTGAGAGGCCGGATATGCCCTATCCTAACTTTATCCGGCGGTAGCCAATTGTACGATAAACGGCTGTAGACACTAGCTTTTTCGGCTCGTCCAATCATCGATACCTAACCGGACATACGCCACGGTTTGATTTCTGGCTGCACCTATTCTGCACCTGAAATCAATGTCGAGGTCTCTCCATTCGTTTGCCCTTCGATCTTCGATCCAAACCTGCCGATGTCAAAGCACACTTATTACCTGGGGTGGAAGCGCATCCTCGAACGGGCGGGCGTGCCACATACCGGCAGCGCCCGGCCCCTCAGACGCGACCCGCGTTAGCTAGGACGCTCGTTGCTCTCGGTCGATTCCCGAAAGCCATGTCATTGGACCTAGCCGCAGCCTCGCTTCGATCGCCGTCGCGAAGCGACATGACATCGCTCTGGCCGACGCCGTCGGCAGGACGTCACGAAGCGGACGCGGCGATTTTGGGGCGTCCGAACTCGACGTCCCAGCTGCGCTCCTGGGGTGCGGCTTCGCCACTCAGGCCGAGTTTGGGGAAAAGCAATTCAGCGACGTTGAACGCCTCTTCCAGATGCGGATAGCCGGACGCGATGATCGTTTCGATGCCGATCTCCTGATACTCGCGAATGCGCGCGGCAACATTGTCGGGATTGCCGACCAGCGCCGTTCCTGCACCTCCGCGCACCAGCCCCGGTCCCGCCCATAGATTCGGGCCGACGACCAGCCGGTCGCGTCGACCTTGATGCAGCGCCGACATGCGCTTTTGGCCGACAGATTCCGAAATGTGGACAAATCCCTTCTGGGCTTCGGCGATCAGGTCGTCGGTGACGTGGCTGATCAGCCGGTCGGCCGCCGCCCACGCCTCATCCTCCGTTTCGCGTACGATCAGGTGAACGCGAAGCCCGAAGCGCATCATGCGGCCTTGCGCCGCTGCGGCTTCCCTGACGCGGGCGATCTTTTCGGCAAGCTGGTCCACCGGTTCACCCCAGCTCAGATAGGTATCCACGTGCTTGGCGGCGATCGCGATGCCGGCATCCGAAGAGCCTCCGAACCAGAGTGGCGGATGCGGCCGCTGAACCGGCGGGAAGGAAATGTCGGTGCCGTGGGCGGAAAGGTACTTGCCCTCGAAATCCGCCGGCTCGCCCGAAAGGATCCGCCGCCAGATCGTCAGGAACTCGTCGGTCTGTGCATAGCGCTCGTCATGACTGAGCTTGTTGCCGTCGCCGGCGAGATCGGCCGGGTCGGCTCCAGTGACGACATTGAGCAGGACACGACCGCCGGAAATGCGGTCCAGAGTGGCTGCATGACGCGCAAACAGCGCCGGTGTACCGCTGCCCGGCCGAAGTGCCACGAGGAACTTCAGCCGTTCGGTGAGCGGGATCAGCCCGGCCGCCACGATCCAGGCGTCTTCACAACGCGTTCCTGTCGGCAGGAGCACGCCCTTGAAGCCAAGCCGGTCCGCAGCCTGGGCGATCTCCCTGAGATAGCCGAAGGTTGCCGGGCGGTGCCGCTCGTCCGTGCCGAGATACGGTCCATCGCCATGCGTCGGCAGGTACCAGTAGAGATCGAGCGGCTTGCTGGTCATTGGATTGTTCCTATCGCGACGGGGAATGTGTGGGCCGGCAAGCGTGTCAGAGCTTGCCCTTCCAGGGGATGAGGCGGTGCTCCAGCCAGCGCATGCCGCTGGTGAAGGCGAAGGCAAGGACAGCGATGACGATGAGGCCAACGAAGACGACGTCGGTGGCGAGGAAATTGGCCGCCGACATGATCATGTAGCCGAGACCCGACTGTGCGGCGATCAGCTCGGCGGCGACCAGCGTGGACAATCCGGCGCCGATGGCAATCTTCAGGCCGGTCATGATTTCCGGCAACGCGGACGGCAGGATGATGCTGGTGAAAAGTTGCAGCCGGCTCGCACCGAGCGACAGCGCGGCATTGATGCGTTCGGCCGGCACCGACCGGACGCCGGCCTGTGCGGCAAAACAGATCGGGGCGAAGGTCGACAGCGACAGGAGCACGATCTTGGACGTTTCGCCGATGCCCAGCCAGATGATCAGCAGCGGCAGATAGGCCAAAGGCGGCAGACCCCAGTAGAGATCGATCGGAACGCTGAAGATGCCCTTGACCCAGCGATTGAGTCCCATCAGCAGGCCGAGCGGAATGCCCAGGAAAATGCCGACACCGAGCGCCGCGGCGATGCGGCCGAGGCTGGCGAGTGTGTGCTCGAGGAGCGTACCGTTGGCATAGCCATCGGCCCAGACGGCGCTGAACTGGGTCAGTACCTCGGCGGGCGACGGCAGGAACAGCGGCGACGCCCAGCCGAAGCGCGTGGCCAAAAACCACAAGGCGATGAGCGACGCCAAGGTGACCAGGCTGATGCCGAGCGTGCTTGTCGAAGCGGACCGGCGCGTCTTGGGAGACGGCGCGCGTTGAGCTATCGAAGACGAAAAAGAGGTTCCGGAATTGGCGGCGAGCGTCATTGCAAGGTTCCTGTGCGGGCGCCTTCCGGCTGGTGGATCAGCGAGCGGATTTCCTGCCGCAGTTCGATGAAACGCGGGTGGGACTGGATCGGCCCGATGTCGCCGCTCTCAGCGAAGTCGCGAACGAAGTCGGCGTCGAACCGGGCAACGATGCGGCCTGGTCGAGGCGACATCACAACGATGGTGGTGCCGAGCGTGAGGGCTTCCTCGATCGAATGGGTAATGAACAGGATCTGCTTGCCGGTCTTGGCCCAGACCGAGGCCAGAAGCTGCTGCATCGTCTCGCGCGTCAGGCTGTCGAGGGCGCCGAACGGCTCGTCCATCAGCAGGATCTTCGGATCGGTGGCCAGCGCCCGCGCGATGCCGACTCGCTGGCGCATGCCGCCGGACAGTTCATAGGGCGGCTTTTCGGCGAAATCGGCGAGCCCGACCAGTTCCAGCAGACGCCTCGATCGCTCATGGCGTTCGCCGCGCCGCACGCCCCGGTATTTCAGGCCGAGAGCGACATTGTCCAGCACATTGGCCCAGGGCAGCAAGGTATCTTTCTGGAAGACGACGCCACGATCGCCGCCGGGCGCGACAATTTCTTTTCCGTCCAGTGTGATCGTGCCTTCGGTGAGCGGCAGGAAGCCGGCGATCGCGTTGAGCAATGTCGACTTGCCGCATCCGGAAGCGCCAACCGCGACAACGATGGAATCTGGAGCGATATCGAGCGAGACGTGATCAAGCGCGTGTACGTCCTGGCCATCCGAGGCCGGAAAGGTCACGCTGGCATCGCGGATCCGAAGCATGGTGGGCCTCCAAGCAGTCTGGCTGGCGAGAATTCCGCCAGCCAGAACCTGAATGTCGTCAGGTGATTTCTAGTTCGAGGCCTTGGCAGCGTCTGCGTATTCCGGATCGGCGAACGCGGCGTAGCTGTCCTTGATGGCGGTGATCTTGTGCTGGTCCTTCAGGAAGCCCGCAGTGTCCTTGAGGATTTTCGCAACGGCGCTCTTGTCGCCACCGCCCAGCCATTTGTCGGACACCTGCTCGTCGAGCGGCGGAACCACAGTCGTCTTCAACTGCTCCGAATTCTCGGCCGCCGTGCCACCCTGCAGGCCGGCGATCAGCTTGGCGCTCTCTGAGTCCGGTCCCCATGCGGCCGGGTTGCTCAAGTAGGCGGTGTTGTAGCCGTCGATCAGCCGGACATACTGGCCGAGGAAGTCGGGATTGGCCTTGGCGAAATCGCCGGTCACGACCAGCGCGCTGAAGGTCGGCGCGCCACGGTCGGCGACCTGGCCGGCTGTGAGCAGAACCTTGCCGTCCTTTTTGAGTTCAGAGAGTGCCGGGTCCCAGACGAAGGCCCCGTCAATGTCGCCGCGCTTCCAGGCAGCGACGATTTCGGGCTGCGGAATGGCGATGACCTGGGTTTCCTTCTCCGAAATGCCTTCCTGCTTGAGGACGGCGAGAAGCTGGTAATGATCCGTCGATACCGGCGCGGCCGCAAGCTTCTTGCCCCGCAGGTCGGCCGGCGACTTGATATCGGGCCGCACCACCAGGGCTTCTCCGTCACGGGAGACCGAGGAGATGTAGAAGGCCTTCACGTCGATGCCCCTGCTGACGGCTGCGGCGAACGGACTCGATCCGACATCGCCGATCTGGACGTCGCCGGATGCGATGGCAGCAAAGATGTCAGCACCGGAATTGAAGCGGCGGTATTCGATGTTCCAGCCGGTTTTCTTGGCAAGATCGCCATTGGCAATGCCGAGATTGTAGGGATTGGCACCGGTCTGGTAGGCGATGACGACTTTCTTGTCGTCGGCATGCGCTGCAGCGGATGCGGCCGCTATGGCAAGCCCGACAAGGGCGGCGGAAATAAGTTTTCGCATGGAGCCTTAATCCTTTTGAACAGAGGGCAAACCCCTCGACTGCCCGCCCTATTCAAAGAGCGTTGGATTAAAGTCCACTGATATTATAGACTTAGATAGCAATGGAATTCTTAAAATCAGCTCGCGCTTAAAAAAGAATTCGGATTTAGACGGCACGCTGTCGCCCGCGGGATTATTCAGGCGCAAAATGCGGAGTGCTTACGGGCCGCGCCTTGGCAATATATCGCCCCATCAGGCACTTGCCTTGGCACTTTATCCGTCAGGCCGAAGCCGCCCGGACCGGTTGGCTCTTCGGCTGGCGCGGTGAAAGCAGGGCAACGAATTGATCCACGGCCTGCCCGGCCCGCGCCAGAACCAGCGAATCTACGAGCTTGCCGTCGGCAAAGTCGCTGTCACTGCCATAGACGGCGCTCGGCACCGTCAGGGCGGAGTAAAAGCCAAACAGCGGGCGAAGCTGATGTTCGACTACCAGCGCGTGGCGCTGGCCACCACCCGTCGCGCCGATCAGGACCGGCCGGTCGACGAGCGCCAGTGGATCGATGAGGTCGAACAGATGCTTGAACAGGCCAGCATAGGAGCCGTTGTAGACCGGCGTCGTGACGATCAGCGCGTCGGCCTGTTCGACCGCGTTTACCACATTCAGCGCCTCCGGCGTCAATTCCTTTCGAGTAAACGCAGCACCCAGACCACGGCCGGCATCGACAAGATCGAGGAAATTTACTGTGACAGACAATCTTTCGCGCAGCGCCTCGCCGAGATGATGCGCCAGCGTCCGCGACTTCGACGGCCTGTGGGTGTTGCCCGAAAGCACGACGATGTTCTGGCGCAGCCGTTCGACGTGGAAATTCATGGGCTCTCTCATCTGTCCAAAGCAATTGGAAACGCGGGCGGGGCCGCCGGCCCCGCCATTTCGTCGGCGACCGTCAGGCGGCGCGCAGAGGCCGTGTCAGCGGGATCGGCGCGGCCGGCTCCGAACGCGGCACGCGGCCTTCGACCGGATGGCTCGGATCATTGAACCCATGCGTTGAGGCATGGCCGGCGGTGACGAGGCAGTCGACAAAGGCCTCGTCCTCGGCGCTCAGCCTGAAGTCCAGCGCCTTCGCATAGCTGTCCCACTGTTCCTCGGTGCGCGGGCCGGCGATCGCCGCCGTGATCAGCCGGTTGTTCAACACCCAGGCCAGCGCGAAATCGGCGGCCGAGACGCCGCGTGACTTTGCGTGCGCCGCGATCTGCCTGGCGATCTCGATCGATTCCGGGCGCCACTCGGTCTCGGCGATGCGCTTGTCGCCACGGCCGGCCCGCGTGTCGGCGGCAGGCGCCTGGTTCGGCTCGTATTTGCCGGTCAGCACGCCGCGCGCCAGCGGGCTGTAGGAGACGATGCCAAGACCGTAATAGGCGGCCGCCGGCAGCTGTTCGGCCTCGGCGGTGCGGTTGACGATGTTATAGAGCGGCTGGCTGGCCACCGGCCGGTCGATGCCGAGTTCATCGGCCAGATGCGCCGCCACGAAAGTTGGAGACGCCGAAATAGCGCAGCTTGCCCTGGCGGATCAGGTCGGCGATCGCCCGCACCGGCTCTTCCAGCGGCGCATCGAAGACGGCGCGGTGGAAGTAGAACAGGTCGATATAGTCTGTTCCCAGGCGCCGCAGGCTGTTCTCGACCGTCTGGATCACCCATTTGCGCGAATGGCCGCCGAGATTAGGCCCCTTGTCATGCGAGTTGACGAATTTGGTCGCCACGACCCAATGATCGCGCGTCGCCTTGATGCCGCGACCGACGACTTCCTCGGACTTGCCGTTGTGGTAGACGTCGGCGGTGTCAATGAAGTTGATGCCTTGCTCGCGCGCCTTGTCGATGATGCGATGCGCGACCGTCTCCTCGGTCGGCCCGCCGAACATCATCGTGCCGAGGCTGAGCGGCGAAACCTTCAGGGCGCTGCGGCCAAGATAGCGGTAGTCGGACATTTTTCTGCTCCGTTGAATTTCAGTTGATGGTTGGTTCGGCGTAGTGGCAGGCGACATGGTGTCCCGGCGCGATCGCCCGGAACGCCGGTTCCTGCGAACGGCACAGATCGGTCGCCAGCGGGCAGCGGGTATGGAAACGGCAGCCGCTGGGGATGTTCTGCGGGCTTGGCAGATCGCCATGGATCGGCGCGGCCTGACGTCGGCGCGCCGGGTCCGGCACGGCATCCATCAGCGCGCGCGTGTAGGGATGCTTCGGCGAGGTCCACAGCGTCGAATTGTCGGCGCTTTCGACGATGCGGCCGAGATACATGACCAGCACCCGGTCGGCGAAATAGCGGACGACTGATAGATCGTGCGAAATGAAGAGATAGGACAGCCCGAGCTGACGTTTCATGTCGACCAACAGGTTGAGGATCTGCGCCTGGATCGAAAGGTCGAGCGCCGAGACCGGCTCGTCGCAGACGACCAGTTCCGGATTGAGGATCAGCGCCCGGGCGATGCCGATGCGCTGGCGTTGCCCGCCGGAAAATTCATGCGGGTAGCGGCCAAGCGAATCCCTCGGCAGACCGACACGCTCGATGATGTCCTCGACGATGGTGCGCCGCTCGGCCGTGTTGCCGATGCCATGGACCTTCAGTGGTGCTGTCAGGATGTCGCCGATCGTGTGGCGCGGATTAAGCGATGCGAACGGATCCTGGAAGATCATCTGGATATTACGGCGCGCCGCCTTCAGCCGGCGCGCGTCGAGAACGGTGATGTCGGTGCCGTTGAACTCGATCCTGCCGCTAGTCGGGTCGACCAGCCGCATGATGGTCTTGCCTAGCGTCGATTTTCCGCAACCGCTTTCGCCGACGAGACCAACCGTCTCGCCGCGTCCGACTTCGAGGGATACGCCATCGACGGCGCGCAGCGTGCCGCCCTGGGCGTGGAAATGAGTGGAAAGGTCAGAGACCGAGAGCAGCGCCATGCGCAACCTCCGGAATGAAGCTGTAGGGGCAGGCGACTAGACGATCCTCGCTCACCTCGACGAGGGCGGGTACGAAATGGGCACAACTGTCGCGCGCCACCGCGCAGCGCGGCCGGAACGGGCAGCCCTTTTCGCCGGCGGCCGAGACGATACTGCCGGGAATCTCCGTCAGCCTGGCGTCGCGGTAGTGGAGATTGGTCTTCAGCCGCGGCGACGCCGCCAACAGGCCGCGCGTATAGGGGTGAAGGGGTGTTCTGAACAGCACGCCGGGCAGCGCCTGTTCAACCTTGCGGCCGGCATACATGACGACGACCTTGTCGGCCCATTGTGCGACGACACCAAGATCGTGGGTGATGAGCACTACAGCCATCGATAGTTCGCGGCGCAGCGTATCGAGCAGGTCGAGCACCTGCGCCTGGATGGTCACGTCGAGCGCCGTCGTCGGTTCGTCGGCAATCAGCAGGCACGGTCGGCAGGCAACGGCGATGGCAATCATGACGCGCTGGCGCATGCCGCCGGAAAGCTGGTGCGGATAGTCGTCGATGCGCCGCTGCGGATCGGGAATGCGCACCAGATTGAGAAGCTCGATGGCACGGCTCCGCGCTGCCTTGCCGCGTATGCCTTCGTGCAGCGTCAGCACCTCGGTGATCTGCCGGCCGATGGTCAGCACCGGATTGAGCGACGTCATCGGCTCCTGGAAGATCATGGCGATCTCGCGTCCGCGCAGGTTCCGCATAGCCCTCTGGTCGAGACCGAGCAGGTCCTTGCCGGCGAATTCGATCCTGCCATTGGGGATTTTCGCCGAGCGCGGCAGAAGCTGCATCAGGGCGAGCGCGGTCAGCGACTTGCCGGAGCCTGATTCACCAACGATCGCCAGCGTCTCGCCCTCACCGACCTCGAAGCTCAGCCGGCTGACCGGCTCGGTGGTCGGGAAGCGAACCGTCAGATTGTCGATCCTGAGCAAAGGAGCCGCCATCTCTATCGCTCCTGTGAGAAACGCGGGTTGAGCGCATCGTTGAGGCCGTCACCGATCAGGTTCAGCGCCAGCACGGTAAAGACGATCGCCAGTCCCGGAAGCGCTGTCAGATACCAAGCGGTGCGGATCAATTCCCTGCCCGCTCCGATCATCGAGCCCCAGCTGACGACGTTGGGATCGCCGAGGCCCATGAAGGACAGCGCCGATTCCATCAGAATCGCGGTCGCCACCATCACCGACGAGGTCACGATCAACGGCGGCAGCGCATTGGGCAGGATCTCGCGGAAGATAATGCGGACATGGCCGTAGCCGAGGCTGCGGGCGGCCATGACGAAATCCTTCTCGCGGATGGCCCGGAACTCGGCGCGGGTCAACCGCGCCACCGTCGGCCAGGTGATGACGGCGATCGCCACTGTCACGACAGGCGCGGTCGGCTGCGCGATCGCCACCATGACGACCAGAAGCACGAAGCTCGGTATGGTCTGAAAGATCTCGATCAGGCGCACCAGCAGGTCGTCGATCCAGCCGCCGAAGTAGCCGGCGGCGGCGCCGACCAGGATGCCGAAGCTGAGGCCGAGCGCGGTCGCCACCAGGCCGACGAACAGCGAAATCCGCGCGCCATGCAGAATGCCGGAAAGCACATCGCGGCCCATGGAGTCCGTGCCCAGCGGGAAGGCTGGGTTCTGGCCCGGCCACAGGAAGGGCCGGGCCACCATCGATAGCGGATCGGCCGGATAGAGGACTGGTGCGAGCAGTGCGGCCAGCACGACCAACGACAGGAACACCACGCCGAACATGGCATTGGGATTGCGCAGGAAGACCTTCAGCGCACGCCCGCCAGCGGCTATCGGCACCGACGCTGCCGAAGCGGAGCGTGCGTCGGGCGCGTGGAGATTGCTCCAGCTCTTTGCCTCGGGCTCAGGCGGTGCCGCAGGCCCGCGAGCATCGGCATGGAGACGGCGGGAACGGGCATCGCCCGCGGCGAAATCGGTGGAAGCCATCAGCGTACTCCGATACGGGGATCGAGCCAGGCGTGCAGAAGATCGACGGTCGCGTTGGCGATGATGACCAGCAGCGACGACAACAGAAGGATGCCGAGCAGCACGGTGAAATCGCGGCCCATGACCGCTTCGAAGGCGAGACGCCCGAGGCCGCGCCAGGAATAGACGGTCTCGACAACCACGGCGCCGCCGAGCATGCCGCCAACATGCATGCCGGCCATGGTGGTAATGGGGATCAGCGCGTTGCGCAGGACATGGCGAATGGTGATGATGGCCGGCGGCAGGCCCTTGGCTGCGGCGGTGCGCACGTAGTCCTGCGACTGGACCTCCAGCATCGCCGCTCGTGTCAGCCGCGCATAGATCGCCACGTAGAACAGCGCCAGCGACAGTGCCGGCAGGATCATGTAGCGCGCCCTGTCCCAGAGCCCGGCAAGGCCGGTCAGGTTGCTGCCGATGGTTCCCGAGCCGCCGCTCGGCAGCCAGCCGAGCTTGACCGAAAACAGCACGATCAGCATCAAGCCGATCCAGAAACCCGGGATTGAATAGAACAGCAGCGAAATAACGGAGAGCACACGATCCGGCAGGCGCCCGGCAAACACCGCCATCACCGATCCAAGGGCGAGGCCGAGCACAATGGCGACGGCCAGAGCCACCGCCATCAGCACCAGCGTGCCGGGCAGCCGCTGGCCGATCAGGTCGGCGACCGGCATGCCGTAGCGCGGCGAAAAGCCGAGGCTGAAATGCGCCAGATTGTAGAGATAGTTGAACAGCTGGACGAGAAGCGGATTGTCGAGCCCGAAGCGCTGGCGAAGCGCCGCCATCGTTTCGACAGTGGCCGAGCCAGCCTCGCCGGCCATGACATCGGCGGCGTCGCCGGGCGCGAGCTGCAGCAGGAAGAAATTCAGGATGACGATGCCCAGAACGGTCGGCACCGCCTGGATGGCGGTGCGCCGGAAGGTTCTGCCAATGCGCGTCAGGGTCGACATCGTTTTCGCTATCCCGGCTGTGGCTGACGATGCGGGTTTGCTGTTTCCCGGAAAGTTCCGCGCTTTTTAGTTGACAAGATTTATAGACATTGTCAAACCTGATTTAAGAAATTTTATCCTGCAATTGGCTTCATTGCAGAATAGAATTTTATTTCATACTACAAACTTAGCTGTTTGAAGCATGAAATCTTAAGCGCGGGAGCAGGTCGGCCAAATCTTTTCGCAAACGGACCCGCTCTTGGAACAACGGATTTTTAACCTGGTGGCCGACGATCGGTCGATCGGGTCCGGCAGCAAAAAAGGACCAGGACGCGATGTCTCATTTCCTCAGTCCGAACCGCCGCAGGTTCCTCGGCATCTCGGCAGCCGCGCTCGGAGCGACCCTGTTGCCTGCATCGCGCAGCGCCTACGCCGCCGAGCCGAAACAGGGTGGAACGGCGACGCTGGTGCTCTCGGCTGAGCCGCCTGTGCTGACGACCATCGCCCACACGGCATTCAATTCGGTCTACGTCTCGGCAAAGACCACCGAAGGCCTGCTGACCTATGATTTCGATCTCACGCCGCGCCCATCCCTGGCCAGACAATGGTCAGTCAGTGACGATGGGCTGCAATACACCTTCAAGCTGCGCGAAGGCGTGAAGTGGCATGATGGCCAGCCGTTCACCGCCGCCGACGTCGCCTATTCGATCACCACGATCAGAGAGGTTCATCCGCGCGGCCGCAACACCTTCCTCAACCTTGTAGACATCCAGACGCCGGATCCGCTGACCGTGACGCTGGTCCTGTCGAGGCCGGCGCCTTACCTGATCACGGCCTTGGCCGCGGCCGAAACGCCGATCGTGCCGAAGCACCTCTATGACGGCACAAAGGCAGCCGAAAATCCGGTCAACGTCGCTCCGGTCGGCACCGGCCCGTTCGTCTTCAAGGAATGGGTGCGCGGCAGCCACATCGTTTACGAACGCAATCCTGACTACTGGGACGCACCGCGCCCCTATCTCGACCGGTTGATCGTGCGCTTCATCGCGGACGCTTCGGCGCGCGCGCTGGCGCTGGAGACAGGCGAGATCGATCTGGCGCCGGCAACGCCGATTCCGTACAGCGATTTGCAGCGTTTTGAGACGCTGCCGCATATCGGCTTCGAGGAACAGGGCTACCAATATTCAAATGGCATCAGCCGGGTCGAGTTCAACCTGGAGAAATCCTATTTCCAGGATGTTCGCGTCCGCCGTGCCTTCGCCCATGTCATCGACCGCAACGTCATCCGCGAGACGATCAACTATGGCTATGGCGAAACCATTCCAGGCCCGATCAACCCCAATCTGAAGAAGTGGTTCATCGCCGACCTGAAGACCTATCCGGTCGACACGGCCGCCGCCGATAAACTGCTCGATGAAGCAGGCTTGCCGCGCGACGCCAACGGTACCCGGCTCAAGCTTGTCCACGACTATGTCCCGAGCGGCGAAACCTACAAGCGCGGCGCCGACTACATCAAGCAGGCATTGGCCGCGGTCGGGATCGAGGTCACCGTGCGCAGCCAGGATTTCGCCACCTACACCAAGCGCATCTACACCGACCGCGACTTCGACTTCACCTTCAACGGCATGAGCAATCTGTTCGACCCGACGGTAGGCGTACAGCGCCTCTACTGGTCTAAGAATTTCAAACCCGGCGTGCCGTTCTCCAACGGTTCGAAATACAGCAATGCCAAGGTCGACGAACTTCTTGAAGCGGCCGCCGTCGAGGTCGACCACGAAAAGCGCTTCGAGCAATGGGCCGCGATCCAGCAGATTGTGGTCGAGGACCTGCCCGATATCGGCATCGTCAGCCAACCGGAAATCACCCTCTACAACAGGCGCATAGCCGGTCACACGGTGGGCGCCGAGGGCAATGCCGGCTCCCTCGCAACCGCCCATATCGTCGCCTGAGCCCTGACCCGTGCGCGGTCCTTCGCGCGGGTTCCCTTCCTCCACCCGAGAAAGTTCGCCATGACGCTCGCCCACAAGCCTGGTTCCATCGTCGGCACGCCCTTCTTCAAGGCGCCGACCGACTATCCGGACAGCCCGCTGTCGAAAGCGCTTCAGCAGCCGGTGCTAATCGGGCTGTTCCTGCCGATCCAGGCAGGTGGCTGGACCAACTCGACGCTGCCGCGCTCGACCGACTGGCGCTTCGACTACAATCGCGATCTGACGTTGAAGGCCGAGGAGCTTGGCTTCGACCTCGTCTTCGCGCTCAGCCAGTGGCTGCCCAAGGGCGGTTATGGCGGTGTCTTCAACGGCCAGGCGCTGGACAGTTTCGTGTCCGTGGCGGCGATGGCCGCGATTACCAAGAAGATCATGCTGATTTCGACCATGCATGTTCTCTACGGTCCCTGGCATCCGCTGCATCTGGCGAAATTCGGCGCCACGCTCGACCACATCTCCGGCGGCCGCTGGGGCATCAACGTGGTCACCGGCCATCGCGCCGTCGAACATGAAATGTTCGGCTGGAACCGTATCGAGCACGACCGCCGCTATGAACTCGCCGCCGAGTTCGTCGAAGTGCTGCAGCGACTGTGGCAGGACGACGAGAATTTCTCATTCTCCGGAGAATCGAGCTGGAAGCTCAATGGCGGCTTCGTCACACCGAAGCCGAATTACGGCCGGCCGATCCTGGTCAACGCCACTGGCTCCGATGCCGGCATTTCCTTTGCCGGCCGCTATTCCGACATCGTCTTCGTCACCAGCCCGGCCGGCTCCGACATCGCCAGCGCGCTGGAAGCGCTGCCGGCGCATACGAAGAAGGTGAAGGACGCAGCCCTCGGCGTCGGCCGCAAGGTGCGCACGCTGCTCAACCCGCTGGTCATCAGCAGGCCGACCGAGAAGGAAGCCTGGGCGGTCGCCGATGAGATCGTCGCCCATGCCGACAGCCGCACGCCGAAAGGCTTCCAGACTTTCAACAGCGATGCCCAGGCCTGGAAAGGACGCGAGGGCCGCGACGATCCCTACGCCAAGGTCGGCGGCAACATCTATCTCATCGGCACGCCCGAACAGATCGTCGACCAGTTCGTCAAGCTCAAGGACGCCGGCATTGACGGCCTGCAACTGTCCTTCTTCGATTTCAAGCCTGACCTCGAATTCTTCGGCGAGAACATCCTGCCGCTGATGAAGCAGGCTGGCCTGCGCAACGCCTAAGGAGCAATCATGACCGCGACTGCGATCTCCGAAATCTGGTACACACGCTGCCCGGTGCCGACGCCTGTCGGGCTCGCCGCACAGCTCGGGCTTCTCGACGAGACCTTTCGCAAGGAGGGGATCGAATTGAAGTCGATCATCGATTCGCCCAATCGCGACATCCGCCAGAGCCATTTCAACCACACGCTCGACTGGTCGTTCCGCCACGGCGGCAACGTGCCGCCGATCCGCGCGCGGTCCGAAGCGCGCAAGACGCGTCTCGTCGGCATCACCTGGACCGACGAATTCCAGGCAATCATCGCCCTGCCCGGTTCCGGCATCAGGACACCCAGGACCTGAAAGGCCGCCGCTTCGGCATCGCCCGGCGCCCCGAGGGAATCGTCGACTTCATGCGAGCGACGGCGTTGAAGGGACTGGTCTCGGCGCTCTCGCTCGAGGGCCTTGGCTATGGCGACGTCGAGATCGTCGACATAGCGCTGGCCGACAGCGTGCTCGACAGCCAGGAAGGACCGTCGCTGTTCGGCCTCAAGCGCAAGCAGGCCTATGGCGAGGAAGCCGCAGCCCTGATCCGGGGCGAGGTCGACGCCATCTATGTCAAAGGCACGGCCGGCATCAATGTCGCCAATCTGATCGGCGCCATCCAGGTCGTGGAATTCGGCTTCCACCCCGACCCGAACATCCGCATCAATTCCGGTTCGCCGCGCGTGCTGACCGTCGATGAACTGCTGGCGGAACAACGCCCCGATCTGGTCGCGCGACTGATCGAGACCATCCTGCGCGCCAGTGCCTGGGCCGAGGCGCATCCGGAAGAGACGCAGCGCTTTGTTGCCCGCGAAGCCGGGGCCACCGAGGAACAGGTGCTGGCCGCCAATGGTCCGGATGTCCATAAGCATCTCGGCCTCGGACTGCAGCCTGAGCTCGTCGCAGCGGTTTCCCACTACAAGAATTTCCTGCGCGACTGGGGCTTCCTCGCCGGCGATTTCGACGTCGAGCACTGGGTCGATCGCCGGCCGCTCGATCTGGTGAACATTCGCGCCGCCGCCTGAGAGAAAGCCAACGTCATGATGTCGACAATTGCCGAGTTTCCGCAACTCCTCGAGAAAGTGGCCGGCCTTGCCGACGAGTTCGCGCTGACCGCCGCGCATCACGACGCGACCGGGGAATTCCCATTCGCCAATTTCGACCGGCTTCGCCAGGCGGGGCTGCTTGGCCTGGTCACGGCGCGCGAACATGGCGGCTTCGGTGGCGGGCTGACGGAAGCACAGGCGGTGATCGCCGAGATTGGCCGTGGCGAGCCGTCGACGGCGCTGGTGCTGGCCACGCATTATAATAGCCAGTATGCGATGCGGAAATCCGGAAAATGGCCGAGCCATCTGGTTCAGCGGATTGTCGAGGCCGGCCGTCTTGGCCCTGCTCTGATCAACGCCGCGCAAGCCGAGCCGCGGATTGGCTCGCCCGCCCACGGCAAGCCGCCCGAAACCATTGCCCGGCGCGTCGGCAATGTCTGGCGGATATCCGGCCACAAGAACTACGTCACTGGCATTCCTATTCTGAAATGGGTGAACTTGCTGGCGCTGACCGACGAGCCGCAGCCGCGTCTCGCTTCATTCCTGGTGCCGACCGACGCGCCCGGATTGCGCGTCGAAAAGACATGGAACGCCGCCGGCATGCAGGCGACGGCCAGCGACGACATCATTCTGGATAATGTTGCGGTTCCTGCCGAAGACACACCGACGGAATGACGGTCAGGCATGTCGTCATCGACAATGCCGTTGCCGTCACCTCGCTGGCGCTGGAGCTTGCCGGCAATCCAGGCCTTAACAGAGATTTCCAGCTTGAGCGCCACCACCGTGATGCGCTGACCGCCCGTTCCCACGCACCGCAGAACCACATGATCCGCACGATCGCCGCCAAGGCGACGCTCAGCCGCCATATCGCCTGGCAGTTGGCCGAGACACCGGCTATTGCCGCGGGCAAGCCCAAGCTCGCGGCGGTCGGTTGAGCGCTATGACAACAGAACATGTCGAAGTCGCCATCATCGGCGGAGGCCCCGGCGGCCTGACACTGGCGCAAGGCCTGAAGAAGAACGGCATCAGTGTCGCGGTCTTCGAGAAGGACCGCGCCCGCACCGACTATGTCCAGGGTTTTCGTCTGCGCATCCGCCAGCGCGGCATCGATTCCCTGATCGCCAATTTGCCGCCGGAACTCTACGACGCTTTTGTCGCCACGCTCGGCCAGGCGCCGGATCGCAACATCCTGCTCGACGAGAATTTCAACATCCTGGGCGAGGATGCCTGGGGCGGCGGCAACGCGCCGGGCGAGGCCGACGACACGCATATCGAAAAATCGGTAAGCCGTATCACGCTGCGCCAGGTGCTGTTGTCCGGCCTCGACGGCATCATGCGCTATGGCAAGGTCTTTTCACGCTACGACGAGCAGCCGGATGGTTCGGTCGTCGCGCATTTCGAGGACGGTTCGGCAATCCATGCCGACGTGCTGGTCGGAGCCGACGGCGCCCGCTCGCGCGTGCGCCAGCAACTGGTGCCGCATGCGCGAAGCTTCGACACCGGCGTCAGGCGCCTGGCCGGCAAGATGACGCTTCATGCCGCAGCCCTTCACCAGATCTCGCCGCTGCTACTCGACTACAATGCCGGCGTCAGGCCAACCGAAGGTCATGGGCTTATGGTCACCAGCCACAGGGTCAATGTCGACGCATTCCGAAAGCATGGACTGATCGGGCTGGACGACGCCACCCACAAGGATTTTTCCGGTTTCCATTTCAACAACACCACCAGCTATGTCTGGTGGAACACCGCCTATGAAAAGAACGAACTTGCCACGGACGACGCGCTGGCAAAGCTCTCCGGTTCAGAACTGATTGACCTGCTGATCTCGAAGATCGCCCACTGGCACCCGGAAATCCTCAACCTCATCCGCTACACCGACCCATCTACGGTGGCGCTGCTTCATGTCCACAGCTCCGAGCCTGTCGATCCCTGGCCGACGAAACCGGTGACGTTGCTTGGCGATGCCATCCTCGCCATGACCTATTTTCGCGCGCTTGGCGGCAACACCGCGATCTACGACGCCGGGCTGCTGGTGCCGGAGTTGGTGGCCGCCAAACGCGGCGACAAGCCGCTTCTCCAGGCGCTGTCGGAGTATGAGGCCAAGATGCTGGAGCACGGCGCCAAAGCCGTGCGGTCTTCGCTGACGGCGATGCAGAAGAACGTGCTGGCGGGCCGTCGCCGCCAATCGGAAGCCGCCGAATAGTGGCCCCGAAAAAAATCGCCTGACAGTGCGCCTGCCCTACGCCGCTTCCACCAGGCTGGCCGACTGGAAGTCATACAAGAGGATCGCGATCTCGAAGCCGCGCCGCTGCAGCCAATGCGCCGTCGTCGCCGCGCGGACACCGAGCAGATCGTCGATCAGCACGACGCGGGCGCCGCGCACGGCGATGGTGCGATAGGCGACACCGAGCAACTGCCCGCCCTCAGACGCGATCGACCCCGGAATATGCGCTTCGGCGAACTCGTCGGGCGTGCGCACGTCAAGCAGGTAGGTCGTCCGCTTTTCGTCCTTCGCCCAGTTCGCGGCCGTGGCCGCATTGATGCGGGGAAAGCTGTCGCCTTCGGCAAGCTTTGCGATGTGCTCCCCGGCGAAACGCTTGGCATCCTCGCTTGCCGGACCATAGATTGCGGTCTTGCCGGTTTCGAGTGCAAGACCGGCCTCGCGCCATGCCTTGGTGCCGTCGTGCAGATAGGCGACCCGGTTGGGCACGCCGGCATCGATCAGTGTCTGCGCCCCGATGATGGCGCGCGGCAGGCCGGCGCAGGAGACGACAACCTGCGTCTCCGGTGACGGCACCAGGTCGGCGAAGCGCAGCACCAGCTCGGCGCCCGGCACGCTGATGGCGCCCGGCACATGGTCCTTTTCGAACTCCGCCACCGTGCGGCTGTCGAGCACCACCACCTCGGCGCCTGGGCCTGTGAGCACCGCGAGCTCTTCAACGCTGACGACCGGGGTCCCCTTCTCGTCGCGGATCGCCAGCGAAAAATCGACGCCCGGCGTATCGAAGGTCGGCAGGTCTTCAACGCCGCTTTGCGTCCATTCCGGAATTCCACCGTTCAGCGAAAACAGCTGGGTACGGCCATACCCCACCAGTCGTTCGACAAGTTGCTCGGCAACGCCGCTGCCGTCGTCCGCCAGCACGGTGCGCACCGATTTGCGCGGGATGAAGCGGTCGATCTCGGCCTCGACCTGAGCCGCGGGCAGGTTGGTGGCGAACAGCGGCGATGCGTATCCGACAGTCGCGCTGTCGCGAATGTCTAGCACCGCCAGTTCTTCGCCATCCGCCAGCCATTGGCGAAACATTTTCGAATCGATCGTCCTGTCGCTCATGATGCTTTCCTCTCTTGCTGTTCAGCGGCGCCACGGATCGGACGCGCAAGGCCGAGGTTCTCGCGCAACGTCCCGCCTTCGTAAGCAGTCCGGAACAGACGCCGCCGCTGCAGCTCCGGAATGACGAGGTCGACAAAATCGGTGAGGCCCGTCGGCAGGATCGGCGGCATGACGTTGAAGCCGTCCGCCGCGCCACCGGCGAACCACTCCTCCATCATGTCGGCCACATCCTTTGGCGTGCCGACGATCTGGAAATGGCCGCGCGCGCCGGCAACGGCGAGATACAATTGCCGGATGGTCAGGTTCCGGTTCGCAGCTAATTCGGAAACGACTTTCAGGCGGCTCTTCACAGAATCGGAACTGCCGAGTTCGGGCAACGGCCCATCGAGTGGGTGGCTGGAAAGATCGATGCCGCCGAGCAGTCCGGAAACCAGGGCGACGCCGACCACCGGATCGACCAGCCGCTGGATCGCATCGAACTTGTCCTCGGCTTCCGCGCGCGTCGGCGCGACGACCGGGAAGACGCCGGGCATGATCTTCAAAGAATCGGCAGAGCGACCGAAGGAGCCCAACCGGCCTTTCAGCTCGCTGTAAAAACCTCGGGCCGATTCGATGGTCGGATGGGCGGTGAAAACCACCTCCGCCGTCCGCGCCGCCAGCTGCTGGCCGGCATCGGAAGAGCCGGCCTGAACGATGACGGGATGGCCCTGCGGCGGGCGGGCGACGTTGAGCGGCCCTTTGACGCGGAAATGCCGGCCGGCATGGTCCGGGGCGTGGATGCCGCGCCGGTCGATGGCGATCCCCGAAGCCTTGTCGGCGACGAAGGCATCGTCGTCCCAGCTGTCCCAAAGCTTCTGCGCGACAGCGACGAATTCCTCGGCGCGGGCGTAACGGTCGGCATGAACGGGATGCTGGTCGAGGCTGAAATTCGCCGCCGCCGGCGCGTCGGCCGAGGTGACGATGTTCCAGCCTGTCCTGCCGCCGCTGAGATGATCGATCGAAGCGAACAGCCGCGCCAAGTGGAACGGCTCCCAATAGGTGGTCGAGGCGGTCGCAACGAGCCCGATCCTCTGCGTGATGGTCGAGAGCGCCGCCAACAGCGTCAGCGGCTCGAAATGCACGACATGGCCGGTGCGCTCGAAGGTCTCGATCGGCTGCTCGCCATTGCGCGCGCTCAGGCTGTCGGCCAGAAACACCATGTCGAACAGGCCACGCTCGGCAGTGCGCGCGGCGTCCGCATAGTGCCGAAAGCTCAGGCCCGGATTGGCAGGCACATCGGGATGGCGCCAGGCAGCGACATGATGGCCCGGCCCGCGAACAAAGGCTCCAAGCCTTATCTTTCGATCTTTAGTCATCGGCGGTTCTCGGGCTGGTCGCGAAGGGCGTTCCTATCTAACGCCTGCCAAACCCGCTGAGTGAAAGAATGCCTTTCGCCAGCCGGCAATTATTGTTTTTTGACATCGGGTTACGGGAAAGCACGATGGTCGTTGCCGGGGCGATGGGCTAGAGCCATGACCACCGGCATCGCAAAGGTTCTTGATGCTTCATACCCCTTCCTCCCCGCGTTCGGCCCCGCGTTCAATCATCATCATTGGCGGCGGCTTTGCCGGCGCGGTTACCGCGATCAAGCTGTTCGACCGTTCAACTGAGCCGCTGGCAATCACCATCATCGAGCGCCGGGCCCAGCTTGGTCGCGGCGTTGCCTATAGCACCGTCGATCCACAACACCTCGTCAACGGCGCGGCGCGCATCTTCTCGCTGCATCCGGACGATCCCGATCACCTCGTTCGCTGGCTTATGGCGAATGGGCCGGAGCACGGCTGGACACCGCCCGAGGATGTCCCGGACTCAAGCCCGCCGCGCTGGCTGTTCGGCAGCTATGTCCAGTCGGAACTGACGAGAGCGATCAGAGAAGCAGATCCGCGTTCTTCGCTGCGCCACATCAAGGCATCCGCCGTCGACATGCTGACCGGTCCGTCCGGAGTCTGCGTCGGCACCAGCGACGGCCAGCAATTGCTGGCGGACAAGGCCGTGCTGGCGACAGGGGTTTTTCAGAGCCAGCCGTCCACCACGGAAGCAGCCGTCGTCAGCAATCCCCGTTATGTCGCCAATCCCTGGGATTCGGCGGCGCTCGATCGGCTCGCCGGCAGCAAGGAACTGCTGCTGATCGGCTCCAGCCTCAGCATGGTCGACGTCGTCGCCAGCATGGAGGCGCGCGGCTTCAAGGGCGGTTATCGCGTCGTGTCGCGGCGCGGACAGATCGTCGAACCTCGGCGCAACACCGAGGCTTGGCGCGACTTCCTCGCCGGGCGGCCGCTGCCGAAAACCACCAGGGCGCTTCTCGCACTGGTCAAGGCCGAACGCCGGGCAATCGAAACCACCGGCCTGGACTGGCAAGGGCTGCCGCTGACGATCCGGCCGTGGATCCTGGCCTTGTGGCAAGGCGCCACCGACAGGGAGCGCTTGAAGTTCGCACGCCATCTGCGCGCCTTCTGGGATGTCACCGCGCACCGCGCGGCGCCACCGAGCTTTGAGCGCGTGGCACGGGCGCGAAGCGAACGCCGTTGGACGGGTGGAGCGGGACGAGTGCTGGCACTCCATCCGCAGGCAAATGGCATCGTCGCTGAAATCCGCTGGCGTGATACCGGCGCGGTCGAACGGCTGCGTTTCGACGGCGTCGTCAACTGCCGCGGCCATCAGGAGCATGATTGGCGGCGGATCTCCGATCCATTCGTCCAGAACCTGCTCGAGAACGGCATCGTCAGGCCGCATGCGACCGCCTTCGGCATCGACGCCACACATGACGGCCAGGTGATTTCCCGTGATGGCGAGACCCATGGCAATCTGTTCGCCATCGGCCATCCGCTGCGCGGCGTCGCCTGGGAATCGAGCTCAATCGGCGAACAACTGGCGCAGGCCATAGCCCTTGCCGGCCTTCTGGTCGGCGCCAGCCCAAGGCTGCGTGCTTTGGCCTGAACTTACCAGCTTTGCGAAAATGGAAGAAACGAAAAGGGCCGCAACTCTATGCGGCCCTTCTCTCATGATTGCCCGGCAGATTCAGGCGTTCGGGTCGAGATAGGCGTCGGCGAAATTCGCTGACAGGCCTTCGGCGCCAGGCGCATAGTTCTTGACGGTCTTGCGGGCGATGATGATGGTCGGTGGCGCGATCAGATTGATGATCGGCAACTCGTCGGCGATGATCTCCTGGAACTTGAAGAACAGCTGCTTGCGCTTGGCCTCGTCGAGCTCGACCGATGCGGCTTCCAGCAACCGGTCAACCTCCGGGTTCTCATAGTGCGCGCCGTTGGAGAACGGCAGCCCTTTCTTGATGTTCTTCGACCAGTAGAGCCGCTGCGCGCCGGCGCTCGGATCGAAGATGTTGCCGCAGGACTCCGTCGACAGATCCCAGGCGCGGTCGGTGTAGATGGTTTTGACATAGGTTCCGAAGTCGAACTTTTCGATCTCGGCATCGATGCCTATCTTGGCCAACGCCTGCTTGAGGAAGTCGGCATAGCCCCACGGGTTGTAGGGATTGTTGGTGAGCCTGAGCTTGAAGCGTACGCCGTCAGCCCCACGCTTGAAGCCGGCCTCGTCGAGCAGTTTTTCCGACAATGCCGTATCGACGGTCGCGGCCTTTACGTCGGGATCGAAATACTTCTTATTGACGACGCTGATCGGCGTCGGCGACACCTGGCCATAACCGTAAAACACGATTGCATTGATTGCGTCGAGGTCGATCGCGTGCGCGATTGCCTGACGGACCTTCTTCTCCTTCAGGATCGGGTTTTCGAGGTTGATGATCAGTTGGTGCAGCGGGCCGCTATAGGCGAAGACCGTGCTGTCGACGACGAATTGCGGCAGCGACTTGAAACGCTCCAGGTCGGCGAAGGCCACCGGGTTCGGTCCGATGTCGACCTCGCCCGTTTCGAGCGCCGCGGCGCGCGCGCCCGGATCGGTGATGAAGCGGAAAATGATCCGATCGAGATAGGGTTTGGGCGCATCCCAATAGGTCGGATTCTTTTCAACGATGATGTGGCTGCCCTTCACCCATTCCTTGAGCACGAACGGTCCACTGCCGATGATCTGCTCGAAGGACGGATCGTCGGCCGGCTTCAGCTTCTCGTAGATGTGCTTGGGCACGACAGGTGATTCCGTCGCGGCCAGCCCCGAGATCAGCGCGGCGGACGGTTTCGACAATTTGATCTTCACGACATGCGGGTCCGACGTGTCGATGTCGGTGACGTTCTGGAAGGTGATGCGCCCGCGCGGATGGGCTTCGCGCAGCCGCGAGATCGAAAAGGCCACGTCCTGCGATGTCAGGTCGTGGCCATCGCTGAACTTCACCCCCTCGCGCAGCTTGAAGACATATTCGAGCCCGTTATCGCTGATCGACCATTCGGTGGCCAGTTGCGGCTTTGCATTGAGGTCGTAGTCGTAGGCGAGCAGGCCGTCGAAAATCTTCGGGCCGATGGTGGCCGGTCCGCCGGCGCTGGTGTTGATGGAAACGATCTGGTTGGGCTCCGGATAGTAGACGAAGTTGAGCGTGCCGCCGGCCACCGGCTTTGCGTCTTGCGCGAAGGCCCCGGCGGGAAGCGCGGTACTCGCGCCGGCCAGCAGCAAGAACTGATTGAACAGGCGTCGGTTGATGGTCATGGTCGGTACTCCGCGTTTGCGCGATTTGTCTTCATGGAGAAAAGTCGGGATCGGCCGTTCACGCGCCGATCCCAGCCAAGGCGATCCGAACGCCTATGCGTTTGGCGCGAGCCAGATCTGCGCGAAGCTGTTGTTGATGCCTTGGGCGCCGGGCGCGAAATCCCGGACCTTCTTGTTGGCGACGATCTGAGCGCCGGCCGCGACGAGATCGACCGACACCACGTCGTCATGGATGATGTGCTGGAATTTGTACCAGAGCTCGCGCCGCCTGGTCTCGTCGGGCTCGACCGCCGCGGCTTCGAGGATCCGGTCGACCTCGGGATTTGCATAGTGGCTGGCGTTGGAGAAGACGAGGCCGATCTTGAAGTTCTTCGACCAGTAGGCGCGCTGGACGCCAAGCGTCGGATCGAAGGTGTTCGACAGCGATTCGACGACCAGATCCCAGGCACGGTCGGTGTAGACGGTCTTCAGGAAGGTCGACAGATCGAGCTTCAGGATCTCTGCATCGATGCCGACGGCTGCCAGCGACTGCTTGATGAAGTCGGCATAGGACGCCGGCAGGAATGCGTTGTAGGCGAGCCGGAGCTTGAAGCGCTTGCCGTCGGCGCCGCGCTTGTAGCCGGCATCGTCGAGCAGTTTCTCCGCCAGTTTGGGGTCGGGCTCGCGCGCCTTGATGCTCGGGTCGTACCATTTGGGCAGTGCGGTGCTGATCGGGCTCGGCGACACCTGGGCGTAACCGTAGAGCGCGATGTCGACCAGTTTCTGCAGGTCGATCGCATGGGCGATGGCCAGGCGCACGTCCCGCTTGGTCAGGATTTCGTTCTCGTAATTGAAGAACAATTGCTGCTGTGGGCCGGAATAGGCGTAGGTGTTGGTGTCGACGACCAGAGCGGGGTTTGCCTTCAGCCGTTCGATGTCGGCCAGCGGCACGGGATTGGCGCCGATATCGATCTCGCCGGTTTCAAGCGCCGCCGAGCGTGCGGCCGGGTCGAGGATGACATGCAGCACGACACGGTCGAGATAAGGCCTGGGCGCGTCCCAATAGTCCGGGTTGCGGTCGAAGATCAGATGGCTGCCGGGCACCCATTCCTTGAGCACGAAGGGACCGGTGCCGATCGTCTGCTCCAGCTTGGGCTGCTCCGCCGGCTTGAACGTTTCGTAGACATGCTTCGGCACGATCGGCGATTCCGAACTGCTCAGCGCCGTGATCAGATAGGGCGCCGGCTTCGACAGCACGATGATGGCGGTGTGCGGATCGGGCGTCTCGACCGCCGTCACGTTTTGGTAGGTGATGCGGCCGCGCGGATGCGCCTCCTTCAGCCGGAAGATGGTGAAGGCAACGTCTTCCGACGTGAAGTCCTTGCCGTCATGCCATTTGACGCCCTCGCGCAGCTTGAAGGTATAGCGCAGGCCGTCATCGCTGATCGACCACTCCGTCGCCAGTAGCGGTTTCGGGCTGAGGTCATAGGCGAAATCAAGCAAACCTTCATTCACCTTGGGACCGATCGCCTGGCCGGTGCCCGACGAGGTGTTGATGGCAATCAGCGACGTGGGGTCGGGATAGTAGGCCCAGTTGAGCGTGCCACCCTGGACCGGCGTTCCTTCGGCAGCGAAGGAAACCCCGGGCAATGCGAAGCTCGCACCGCCAAGCAACAGCAGCTGGTTGAAATGACGACGATTGACAGACATGGCCTTGAGCTCCGGAAAACGGCTTCGATGGCATCCGGCGGCCGAACACACTCCGGCGCCTCGACGCGATGATCCCTGCCACGCCGCAAAACCGGAAGAATGATTTTCTATCGTCTGCCGAAAGCACCGCTTCGCACGACCGTTTCATTCCAGGATCTGGCAAAGCTGCTCGACGCCCAAATCAGCGCTCCGATCTTATCTCTACAAGAATTGTAGACATTACGATTTTTTAGATTTCCGTTCCCGCTGCCGCGACGCTGCGGCAAACGAAATTTTCCACCGGGCACTTTGGCGCAAAGCCCGGCCTCGTCGCGCCGGGCCTGAACGTGTTGAATGCGCTCCATGGTCGATCTCATTCGCGCAAAATCAAGGAGGCTGCGGCCGACGCTGGCGAGGCTTCCGCCGCTGACGTCGCTTCGCGCTTTTGTCGCAACCGCCCGCCACCTGAGCTTTACGCGGGCGGCCGAAGAACTCCATGTGACGCCTGCCGCCATCGGCCAGCAGATCCGCCTGCTCGAGGATCACCTCGGTCAACCGCTGTTCCATCGCAACCGCGGCGAGCTTCTGCTGACGTCGGCCGGCCAGGCGCTGATGCCCGGCCTCACCGAGGCTTTCGACGTCGTTGTCGAGTCGGTCGCGCGGATTTCCGGCGACGAGGAGGATGCGCCGATCAAAGTGTCGGTCGCGCCCTCCTTCGCCAGCAAATGGCTGATCCCGCGCCTCGACGCACTGCGCGACGCGGTACCCGGCCTAGAAGTGCTGGTCGACGCATCAACCAGGCTTGCCGACTTTGCCAGCGAAGACGTCGACTGTGTCATCCGCTACGGGTCGGGCGCCTATAGCGGCCTCGTCACGGAACGGCTGTTTTCAGAAGCGGTGCTGCCCGTCTGCAGCCCGGAATTTGCTCGCATGCACGGTCTCTATCGCGGGCCGGAGGGGCTGCGTGACGCACCGATCCTGCATGAGGACGGTCCGGAACGCGATCCAAGCTGCCCTGACTGGAAGGGCTGGCTGAGATCCAACGACCTGTCCGGCCGGCTTGTCGAGGGCGGCATACGGCTTAGCCAGTCCTCGCTGGTTCTCGACGCCGCTGCTGCCGGCAAGGGCATCGGTCTTGGCAAATTTCGGCTGGCCGAACCCGACCTTGCCGCGGGGCGTCTGGTCAGCCCATTCGGCTCGCCGCAGCCGGTCGAGTTTTCCTATTATTTCGCGACGACGCCGCACAAGGCGAAGCTGGCGACGGTCGAGCGCTTTCATGCCTGGCTGAAGGCCGAGGCGCGCCAGCTCGGCGCTCTCGACTTCCCACCGCCGGCGGCGCTTCCGGCGCGCATCGCCATTATCGCGGCCGAATAGCCGCGCCGCGGTCTCGCGAGGGCGCGCGCCTATTTGAGCTTGAAGCCCAGCGCTTTGAGCACTTCGCCCAGGTGATTACGGCCTTTCAGCGCCGCTTTGCTGCCGATGCGGTTCGAAACCAACTCTGTCCAGTCCACCACAGGCATCGCCTGCTCCTGCTGGAATGAACGAAGCCTCTGGTTGTAGGCTGCAAGATCGTCCGGATCGGGCTCTGATCGATAGCGCTCGCGGTGCAGCACCACAGCCTGCGGCAGTCTGGGTTTGATGTCAGTCGCAGCCAGGAGATCGGGATAGCCGACGGTCAGGCCGAACACCGCCACGGTTTCCGGCGGCAGACCGAGTTCGCGTGCCACCTCCTGCGGATGATTGCGCATGGCGCCGATGTAGCAGGAGCCGAGCCCGAGCGCATCGATCGCCACCACGGCATTCTGCGCGGCAAGTGCGGCGTCGATCACGGCCAGCAGAAAACTCTCCTGATAGTCGAGCCCCTCGCCCTCCCGGCCGTTTGCCTCGGCAATGGCGCGCAGCCGCGACAGGTCGGCCAGCCAGACCAGCAGCAGCGGCGCCTGCTCGATATGGCGATTGATCGCCGCCAGTCCGGCAAGCCGCGCCTTGCGCGCCGGATCCTCGACTGCGATGACGCTCCACGCCTGGAGATTGGAAGAAGTCGGCGCCGACTGGGCGGCGGCGACGATCAGTTCCAGCGTCCCTTCGGGCAAAGGCTTGGCGAGATAATTGCGGACCGAGCGATGCGAAAGGATCGCCTCGAGGGCTTCGTTCCAGTTTCCGGTGTGCGTATGTTGCGGCGCCCGGTAACGCCGCCGCAGCGCCGCTTCACCACGCAGGTCGGCGTCGGAAGGGCGGATGCTGAGGGCCGGCTGTGACATCGTCTTCCCTGCTTGGTAATCTGGCTTATTCGGTGTTCTGACGACCCCAGGTCATTGATCCCAGGCAGATCGAACTCACATGCGGGCCTTGCGGACCCAAAATCGTTCTCTTCATCCAAACCCTTCCTCGCGCGCTGCTTCACTCGCCGGCTTTTGCCGGTTCAAGAAGCGCGGCTTCGGCCCCATTGCGCAATAGCGGAAGCAACTGATCGCCCTGCCGCTTGATCTCGGAAAAATACGGCGTGTCCGAGAGCACGAAATGCTTAATGCCCAGATCCCGGTATCTGCCGAGCGAGCGGGCGACGTCGGCGGCCGAGCCGACCAGCCAGGTGGTGCCAGCGCCGCCGCCGCCATATTTGCCCGGCGCAGTATAGAGATTGTCGTCCAGCACCTCGCCGCGCGCGTGCAGATCGAGCAGACGCTGCTGGCCCACCGCTACCGCCCGACCGTGATCGTTCCAGCCGGCTCCCTGGCCCTTGGCCATCTCGTCGACCTTCGCTTCTGCGTCCGCCCAGGCCTGCCCAGCGGTGTCGCGGACCAGCGTGGTGACCCGCAACCCGAACTCCAGAGGCGGGAGGTCTCGGTCGAGTTCCCTGCTCAAGGCTTTGAGCCGTTCGATCCGCTCCCTGACGCCGTCGAGCGGCTCGCCCCAGAAGAGCTGGACATCCGCCTCGCTGGCCGACACCCGCTCTGCCGCCTCCGACGCGCCGCCGAAGTAGAGCTTGGGATGGCGACGATCGCCACGGACATGGATGCGGGGCATCACGGTAGAGCCAGTGACCTGGAAGTGCTCGCCCGCAAAGGTCACGTTCTCTTCAGTCCAAAGTCTGCGAACCAGGCGCATGAACTCTCTGGTACGGGCATAGCGATGTATCTGGTCACCTTCGCTGTCGCCATACGCAGCGAGGTTGTCCTTGCCTGACACTATGTTGATACGCACGCGACCGGCGGTCAGCTGGTCGAGCGTGGCTACGGCGGATGCGAAGTGCGCCGGCCGCCAGTAACCCGGGCGGATCGCGATGAGCGGCTCGAAGGAGGTGGTCCGCGCGGCGAGGGAGGCCGCGACAGTAAAAGTGTCGGGCCGACCCCAGCCGGTACCGATCAGCGCGCCCTTCCAGCCATGCTCCTCAAGCGCCTTCGCGTGGCTGGTCAGCGTCTCCAGGCTGTTGTGGTCCTCGACGGCCGGCTCGCCGCGGTGACCGGGATCGACGTGGTTCGGGATGTACCAAAGAAATTCGGTATCAGCGCTCATTGTCGGGCCTGTATTTTGGCCGGGCATGGAGGTCAGTGGCAGGACCTTCCGCTCCGTTGTATTTTGATGATCATTCAAAGGGCTGCCCCTAGCAGCCCTGGCGCCTTGCTCGGCTGCGGTGCAAAGCGGCTTTCGGGCCGGGCAAGGCCGAGATGGTCGCGCAGCGTGCCCCCTTCATATTCCGTTCGGAACAGCCCTCGCCGGCGCAGGATCGGCACCACCGTATCGACAAAGACCTCCAGTCCGGTCGGCAGCACGTCCGGCATCAGGTTGAGGCCGTCGGCGGCGCCGGCGACAAACCATCTTTCGATATCATCGGCGATCTGCTCCGGCGTGCCGACGATGGTGCGGTGGCCGGTGCTGCCGTTCAGCGCCCGGATCAATTCCCGCACGGTGAAATCATTGCTGCGCGCGAGCGCGAGCGTGGCCTTGAAGAAGGTGTGGCCGCCATTGGGGGGCAGTTGAATCCCTTCTGGCAGCTTCTCGTCGAGCTTCAGCCGCTCGCGATCGATGCCGAGCACGCCGGACAGCCGCCCAAGGCTGTAGTCGAGCGGAATGCGATCCCACAGCTCTTCTTGCCGCCGCTCCGCTTCCGCCTCTGTGCTGCCGATGATGGTGGCTAGGCCGGCGAGGTTGAGCGGCACGCCGCCGGTGCGGCCATAGGCGACGGCACGCGCCTTAAGTTCGCGCGCATAGCCGTGCGCTTCCTCGAAAGATTGCGATGCGGAAAACACGGCTTCGGCGTGGCGGGCGGCGAGGTCCTTGCCGTCATCGGACCCGCCGGCCTGGACGACTACCGGATGCCCTTGCGGAGAGCGCGGCACATTGTGCGGCCCATACACCGAAAAATGCGCGCCCTTGTGCTCGATGGCATGAACCTTGGCGGCATCGACGAAGCGCCCGCTGGCGACGTCGCCGATAAAGGCATCGTCCTCCCAGCTGTCCCACAATGCCTTGACGATGTCAGCGAATTCCGCCGCCCGCTCGTAACGCCGGCCATGATCGATCGCACCCGTCAGGCCGAAATTGCGGGCCGAGGCCGGGTCGGCCGTGGTCACGATGTTCCAGCCGATACGCCCGCCGCTGACATGGTCGAGCGTCGCGAAACGACGGGCGATGTTGTAGGGTTCGTTGAAGCTGTTACCGTGGCGATCAGGCCGATGCGCTCGGTCGCGGCGGCTACCGTTGCCAGCACAATCGTCGGCTCCAGAGATGTGATCGGCCGATAGTCAATGCGGTCCGAGATTGCTGCCTGGTCGGCAAGGAATACGGCGTCGAGCGTTGCGCGCTCTGCGATCTTCGCCACCTGCACATAGTGGTCGACGGTGAAGGCGGCATAGGGGTCGACGCCGTCCATCCGCCATGCCGCCGGCGAGAAGCCGGCATGCAGGATGTTGACGTTGAGATGGAGCTGCCGGCCGCTCATCGAAAGACGCCGGGCTCGGGATAAGCGCCGGTCAGATACCAGGTGCCGACGGTGCGGGTCTTATATTCGGCAGGGTTGTGCAAGGTGTGAATGCGTGCGTTGCGCCAGAAGCGGTCGAAGCCGTATTTGCGCACTGCGGAGCGGGCACCCATCACCTCGAATATCTCGGTCGTGACTTCGAGCGCGACATCGCCTGCCAGCACATTGGCCGCGGCGACGGCAACCGCCGCCTCACCCCGTTCTTGCTCGGTCAGCGCCTTGCCGCGCGCGATCGCATGATCGATCGCCGTCGCCGCGCGATCGGCCAGCGCCGTCGCCGCCCGCGTCTTGACCCAGAGCTCGCCATACTGCCGCTTGATCCATGGATCGTCGATATGGCGCTCGACGCCGGAATACATCCACGGCCGCGAACTGTTGAGCGTATAATCTCGCGCCGCCAGCAGCGCGCCCTGGGCCGTGCCGACAAAGACATTGAGCAACACGCTCTGCTGCTGCAGCGGGCCGATGGTGCGGATTGGCAACGACGCGTCGACCCAACCGCGCACCAACTCGCTGTCGTGGATCCTGACGTCCTTGTAGGCGACCTTGCCGCTGCCGGTCTGCGTCTGGCCGATGCCGTCCCAGTCGTCGAGAGCGGTGATGCCTTCGCGGTTCGCGGGGATCGCCGCGAATTTCCTCTCGCCGCTGACCTCGTCTTCCCACGAGGTCGAAAGATAGTCGGCGACATGAGAGCCGGAGGCGAAGGGTTTGAAGCCGTTGACGATCGTCCACTCGCCATCTTTGCGGCCGAACAGCGTTTTGGAAAAACTGTTGCCGGTGTTGCCCCAGAACCAGTCGCCGGCAGCCGAACGCCGTAGCAGATCGGCTGAGCGCGGTTCGTCCGAATTGAGCCTGGCGGCGATCAGTGCGCTGAAATGGTAACCGTAAATATGGCCGATCGAGCCGTCGACCTTGGCGAACTCGCGGCCGATCTTCAGCGCTGTCGAATAGGGTTCGCCGGCGCCGCCGAACTCCTTGGGAATAAGGATGGTGAGCAGGCCGCTTTGCTTGAGCAGACGGATCTGTTCGACGGGCCTGCCGCCAAGCTGGTCGCGCTCGACCGCATCGCGGGCAAAGATGTCGCGCAGCTCGACCGCCCTGGCGATCCATGGATTGGAGATGTCGGGATCGAAGGTCATCGTCTCACTCATGCAGATGCGGGAAGCCGTGGCGCTCGGCAAGCAGTGCAAGAATGCGCCTGGTGTCATCGGCGAAGATCTTGCCCTTGGCCGTCGGCAAGTCGACGAGCGGATCGCTGCCGATGATCAGCACAGGCAGCGACTGGTGCCGTTCGCCGAGCGCGTCGATCACCTTGCCTCTCGGCCTCGAAAACGGCACGCGCTCAACGTCGAGTCTGGCGGCGAGATCGGGAAAGGCTGCGAGCAATCCCTCAACCTGGTTGCAATAGGGGCAGACGAACGTCTGGCCCGGCTGCTTTGGGTCGGCGAAACCCGGCTGGATGAGAAAGAGCGTGTCGCGCGCCATTGCCGGCCTACTCCGCAGCCGCCGCGGCATGCCGCGAAAAGCGGTTTGCCGGCCGCTTCAGGCCGAGATTGTCGCGCAAGGTGCTGCCCTCATACTCATCGCGGAACAGGCCACGGCGGCGCAGTTCCGGCACCACCAGTTCGATGAAATCCTTCAGGCCGCCAGGCATGATCGGCGCCATGATGTTGAAGCCGTCGGCGCCGTAATTCTCGAACCGCTCTTCCATGGTGTCAGCGATCTGTTGCGGCGTGCCGACCACCTGCCAGTGGCCGCGGGCGCCTGCGATGCGCAGATAGAGCTGCCGGATCGTCAGGTTCTCGCGCCGCGCCAGATCGATCACCAGCGCTTGCCGGCTCTTGCCGGCATTGGTCTCCGGCAATTCAGGCACCGGCCCGTCGAGCGGATAGGCGCTGAGGTCGAAGCCGCCGGCCAGCGCCGAGACCAGACCGAGGCCGACTTCCGGCTGGATGAGATCCTGCAGCTGTTCGAACTTCTCCCGCGCCTCGGCTTCGGTGCGGCCGACGACCGGGAAGATGCCAGGCAGGACCTTCAGATCATCCTCCGAGCGGCCGTATTTGCCGAGCCTGCCCTTGACGTCTGCGTAGAAGGCGGTTGCTTCGTCGAGCGTGATCTGCGCGGCGAAGATCGCTTCCGCCGTGCGCGCCGCCAGCTCTTTGCCCGGATCCGACACGCCCCGGCCTGGACCACGACCGGATGACCTTGCGGCGTTCGCGGCGTGTTCAGCGGACCACGCACCTTGAAGTGCTGGCCCTTGTGGTTCAGCACGTGAAGCTTGTCCTTGTCGAAATAGCGCCCGATTGCTCTGTCGCGCGGGAAGGCGTCATCTTCCCAGCTGTCCCACAGACCGAGCACGACATCGGCGAATTCCTCGGCGCGGTCGTAGCGCTCGCCATGCTGGATATGCGTCTCGTGACCGAAATTGAACGCTGCCTCCGGATCGGACGAAGTGACCAGATTCCAGCCGGCCCGCCCGCCGCTCAGATGGTCGAGCGACGCGAACTGGCGGGCCAGATTGTAGGGATCGGAAAAACTGGTCGACGCCGTGGCGATGAGGCCGATGTTCCTGGTCACAGCCGACAGTGCCGACAGCAGCGTGATCGGCTCGAACGGATAGACGCCGCTATGCGCCTTGCGGCTGGCGGCCTCCATATCCTTCAGCCGCGCCGCGACGCCGTCGGCGAAGAAGATCGTGTCGAACTTGGCTGCTTCCGCCAGCCGGGCCAGCTCGACATAGTCGTTGAGGCTGGCCCCTTCTCCTGCCTCCGGGTGGCGCCAGGCTGCGACATGGTGGCCGGTGAAGAGAAGAAAGGCTCCAAGCTTGAGCTTGTCCTTGCGCCTGGCCATGTTCCGTGCCTCCTCAGCGATACAATCCGCCGACCGGCAATTCCCCGGTGAGCAACCAGGTGCCGATCGTGCGCTTCTTGTATTCGGCCGGATTGTGCAGCGTGTGCGTGCGCACGTTGCGCCAGAACCTGTCGTAGCCGTTGGCCTTGGTGGCTGAGCGGGCGCCCATCACCTCGAAAACCTCGCTCGACGCATCGAGGCCGATTTGTCCGGCGTAGACATTGGCGGTGGCGAGATCGATCGCCGTCTGCCCGCGCTGCTCCAGGGTCAACGCCTCGCCCTGGCCATAGGCGGCATCGAGGCTGCATGCTGCTATATCGGCCAGTTCGGCCGCGGCGAGCGTGCGGATATAGAGGTCGCCATATTTGCGTTGCACGAACGGATCGTCGGTATGTTTCTCATAGCCGGAATAGACCCAGGGGCGCGATTGCGAGACCGTATAGTCGCGGCCTTCGCTCAGCGCTCCTTGCGCGCTGCCGACGAACAGGTTGAGCAGGACCGCCTGCTGGAACAGTGACGTCAGCGTCTGGAACGGCGTCAGCGGCACCGCTGGCGAGCCGATCAGTTCGTCGTCGCCGACATGCACGTCCTTGAATGTCACCTTGCCGCTGCCGGTCTGCCGCTGGCCGACACCATCCCAGTCATCCTCGACGACGATGCCCTCACGATCGGCCGGGATCGCTGCCACCAGCCGGTCCTGACCGTCTTCCCAGGCGACCTGGATGTAGTCGGCAATGTGCGACCCGGAAGAGAACGGCCGAAAGCCACTCAGAATCCAGCCCCTGCCGTTGCGCCTGGCCGTCGACGTCTTCGACATGGCGTTGCCGGAATTGCCCCAGACCCAGTTCTCGCGGGCCGAGCACGTCAGCAGCCGGTCCTTCTGCGCGTCCGTGCCACGAAACAGCACGCCGTTGAGCGGCAGATGATGATAGCCGTAGAGATGGGCGAGCGAGCCGTCGGTGCGGGCGAATTCGCGCATGACGCGAAGCACCGACAGCCACGACGCGCCCTTGCCGCCATAGTGCTTGGGAATCTGCGCCGACGGCAGGCCGCTTTCCTTCAAAAGGCGGATTTGCTCGAGCGGCCGCCCGCCGGCCTTGTCGCGCGCCACGGCATCCCGATCGAAGATATCGCGCAGTTCGACCGCCGTGGCGACGAACGGGTCGGAAAGGTCAGGGCTGAAGGTCATCGGCGTTTGTCCATGGAAACGCGTCTATTCCGCCGCGATGGTCTGCGCCGGCCGCCAGACGGAAGCGGCATAGGTGTCTTCGCCGAACTCGGCCGGATGGCTCCCGGTTATGCGGCTCTCATGGCTGTCGAGATCGGCGAGGAAGAGATCGCGGCTAATGCGCGCCACCACGGCCGGTACATCGCGCCTGATCGACGGAACATCGCCGATCGGCAGGCCGAAACTGACGAAGCCGCCGGGATTGAAGACATGGATATTCTTCAGGAACGGTGCTTCGCCCGGCGCCTTCTCGAGGAATTCATGGCCGAGGCCGAGATAGGGATGGGCGCCGAAAAATTCATCCAGCTCTGCTTCCGGCGGCGCGTACTGGTCGCGCCATAGCCGGATGGTGGCGGCGAAATCGGCGAACTCAGGCTTGCGCGTCGGGTCGGCGAAATAGCCGGTGCCGGCGACGACGAAGTCGAACGCAAACGTCTCGCCTGCGATATCGGTGACGACCTTGCCGTCTTCGACATCCGCATTTGTCCAGGGGGCACCGAGATGGAGATGAAAATTCTGGTGCCGCACCGCCCGCTCCACCGCATCGAGCGGCGGCGTTGAACCGGCCTCGCGGAAGCGCAATGCCTGGCGCCAGCGCACCGCATCGGGCAGCCGAGGATAATTGTCATAGGCGCCGGGATAGCCGCGCACGCGGTTGATCGGCACACTGGCAATGCTGTTGCGGCGGGCAAAGAGACGCACCGATTTCGCGCCGGCCTCAAGGGCAGCTCCGGCCGCATCGAATGCCGAAGCCGCCGACCCGACGACAGCCATTGCCTTGCCCTTGAGCGAGGCAAAATCGATTGCCGCCGAACTGTGTGCGACAAGGCCCCGCGGCAAGGCGGCAAGTACCGCCGGTATCACTGGACCGCCGCTGCCGCCAAAGCCATTGGCCAGAATGATCTTGCGCGCCGTTTCGACCGATGGCGTGCCGTCGGCTTCGAGGTGGAGGCGAAAATGCCCGCCGGCCGGCTCGATGCGAATGAGACGCGTGCCGTAACGGATGCCGATACCGAGGAACGCGCGATACCATTTCAGGTAGTTCGCCCAATCCGTCCGTGCGATGCGGTCGAATCCGGCATAGGCTTCCGCACCGTGGCGGGCTTCGTACCAGGACTGAAAGCTCAAGCCCGGCAAGCCGAGTTCCGGCCCCGGCAAGCCCTTTGGCGTTCGCAGCCGGTTCATCCGTGCATGAGTGAACCAGATGCCGGCCTTGCTTTCATCCGGTGCCGCGTCGACGACAGTAACCTTGCCGATGCCGGCACGCCTCAACGCGAAGGCAAAGGTCGCCCCCGTCTGCCCACCGCCAACGATGAAGACATTGTGGTCGATGCCTTCCCGGTCCGGCACCCAGTTCTGCGGATCGGGGCCGATCAGCCGGAGCGTTTCCCGGGCGTGGTGATCTGGATCGGTCGGTAAGGCCATTTCGGTCCCGGCTGAAGTTGAGCCTCATCAGACTCCGCCTCGGCCGGCAAACAGTCCAGTAATGTTCGCTTTGAGTGGCCGGTAGTTTTTTTCACTTGCATTGCAACGACGCGCTTTCACAGCCGACGAATGGGCGGTGCGTGTGGCCTCCCTGAAGCCGGAGCATCTTTTTTGATATTGCAGCGGGCGCAAGCGCACTGGTCATTTTTATTTCTTACGGCTCACGCGCAATACGCCGATGCAGTCGGGCATTGGTGTCGAGCACATCGGCGGCGTCGCGTGGTCAGCGGGATCAAGCTTGATCTTGGTCGCCCGACATGTGTGGCGTCCGCCATCTGACAGACGGCAGATCGCGGATACATCAGCAACGGTCCTCGCAGGATAGGACAGCGCAGCTATTCAACAGGCGTCCCAAGAGGCCCGTCGGCTACTCCATCGCAGGAATGAAAACAGAAGAGTAGCGGAACCTTCCTGTGCAGTTTTTGCACACGATCTCTCATAACATATTGGTTTTATTTATTGATCTGTCCCATCCATCACCGGACATTGCGGAGTATCTTGGTACAGGTGGGGCGGCAGACACGATTCGAACTATGGTGCGACAGTGAAATGATCGCCGTTCTCAAAGTTCGTTGGCCGATAGTTGGTGCGGGTGGTCGGGCTCGAACCGACACTCCTTTCGGAACTGGATTTTGAATCCAGCGCGTCTACCAGTTTCACCACACCCGCAAGGCGCTAACTCATTTACCTCTCAACGCTCTCATGCTGCACCTAGGTAGCGGGTGGCAGTTCGAGAATTAAGCGGCCCTTAACTCCTAACCTATTGACCTCCAATCCTATTACCCTGCGGGCTGACGGTAGACGCATCCTGATTTTGAGTCGAGCGCGTCTACCAATTCCGCCATAGGGGCTCAGGCCGGGCGGCCTGGATGGGCGCGGACTATACGGCTGGAGGCCTGTTCGTCAACTGGCCAAATCCTGAGAAGCGGTCTCGCTCGACGCGAGCCTTTCGATTTCGTGAAGCAGCTGCCATTGTGCAGCGCGGAAAATCTTTCTAGACAGGCGGCGCATGTCATTGAAGCGCACCTTGTCCGACGAGGTTGATGCGGGGCGCTTCCAAGTCTTGTTTGTACATGTCGTGATCCCAAGACCGCTTCTGGTTTGGGCGTGCATTAGGAGTGCCGATGCTTCGCGGACTTTACGACTGGACCTTGTCGCTGGCGGCGAGCAAATCCGCCGAATGGTGGCTGGCCTTCATCGCCTTCGTCGAGAGCTCGGTGTTCCTGGTGCCGGCCGACGTCCTCTATCTGCCGATGGCGCTGTCGCGGCCGGATCGCGCCTATCGTTACGCGCTGGTCGCCACCGTCGCCTCGGTGCTGGGCGGCATCGCCGGCTGGTTCATCGGCCATTATGCCTATGATGCGGTGGCGCGGCCGATCCTCGAATTTTATGGCAAATATGACGAGTTCGAAGCGATGCGCGTCTCATCGGGTGTCGGCTTCATCATCCTGATGCTGGTCACCTCCGGCCTCGCCCATCTGCCGCCGATCAAGGTTGTGACGATCCTGTCGGGCGTCATCGGTGTTCCTTTGCTGCTGTTCATCGTGCTGGCAATCGTGGCGCGCGGTGCTCGCTTCCTGTTTCTCGCGTGGCTGTTGCGCCGCTATGGCGAGCCGATCCGCCACTTCATCGAAAAGCGCCTTGGCCAGATTGCAGGCGCCGCCGCCGCTGCCCTGATTTTGCTCTATATTGTCGTCAAATACGCCGTCTGAACGGCATCGAACCGAATGGACTGAGTCCGATGACAGCGACCGTGAATGCCGATACCGGACGCCAGCGGCTGCGCACCGCCCTGTTTCTCGCTGTCGCCATGGCCGCCACGGTCGGCTCGGCGCTGGCCTTCCAGTATCTCGGCGGCTACATCCCCTGCAAGCTCTGCCTCGAGCAGCGCACGCCTTACTACGTCGGCGTGCCCTTGATGCTGCTGGCGGTGCTTGCGTCGGCTCTTCACGCGCCAGCCTGGGTAAGCCGTGGCCTGCTGGCTATTGGCGGCCTGCTGATGCTCTACGGCGTCTATCTCGGCGTTTATCACTCCGGCGTCGAATGGGCGTGGTGGCCAGGCCCGACCGATTGCACCGCAGCCGCCGGGCCGGTGGACACCGGCGGCAAGGGCGTGCTCGATGCGCTCGACAAATTCGTCCCGCCCTCCTGCGACAAGGCGGCGCTCCGCATTCTCGGCCTGTCGCTGGCCGGCTGGAACGCCATCGCCAGCTTTGTCCTGACGGTCGTAGCCTTCCGCAGCGCCTTCGCCCGCGACTGAGCGGCACAACGCAGAGTTCGTCCAGAAATTCGTCAGGCCGGAGTGCATGACGTGGCTTTCGAGAACCGGAGCGGAGCGTACTAAAGTACGTGAGCACCGGAAGCGCAGAAAGCTGCGTCAGGCGACCGGCATGGCGGATTTCTGCCGAACTCTATGGTTCGAGTTCGACATCCCAGTACAGATAATCCATCCAGCTTTCGTGTAGATGGTTGGGCGGGAACAGCCGGCCGTTATTATGCAAATCATGCACCGTCGGCTGGTAGGGCTTCTGCAGCGGCCACATCTTGGCGTGGGCCGGCATCATGCCGCCCTTCCTCAGATTGCAGGGCGAGCAGGCAGCGACGACATTCTCCCAGGTCGTGGCGCCGCCGCGATGGCGAGGAATGACATGGTCGAACGTCAGATCGTCCGGCGTGCCGCAATATTGGCATTGGAAACGGTCACGCAGGAAGACGTTGAAACGGGTAAACGCCGGATGCCTCGACGGCTTCACGTAAGCCTTCAGGCTGACGACGCTCGGCAGCTTCATCGAAAAGGTCGGTGAAGAGACGGCGTGTTCGTATTCGGCGACGATGTTCACCCTCTCGAGGAACACCGCCTTGATGGCATCCTGCCAGGACCAGAGCGACAGGGGGTAATAGCTGAGCGGACGGTAATCCGCATTCAGCACCAGCGCTGGAAGCCCATCCGGAGATACGGCAACCGTCACGTCGTTGACCTCCTTCACCCTAGAACCGGTCGACGCGGATACTGTAAGCCCGACATGACAGGGATGTGAAGCGGATTGTCGATCATGCCGGGTCTCAAAAACGCATGATTTCAATGCTTTTTTGCGGATTCAGGCCGGAGGCGCGGCATCCCTGCCCTTCAATTCGCGATAATAAGCCCAGAAAAGCCGCGATGCGACACCGCGCCACGGGCTCCATGATTCGGCAAGCCGGATCAGCATTTTCTCCGGCGGACGCGGGTCGATGCCGAGTGCATGGCCGACCGCGCTCTGCAATGCAACGTCGCGCGCCGGAAAGATATCTGGGTGTCCGGCGGCAAACAAAAGGTAGACTTCAGCCGTCCACGAGCCGATGCCCGGCACCTTGGTCATGGCCGCGATCGCCTCGCTTGCATCGAGCCGGCACAGGTGATCGAGGTCGAGTCCCTCGGCCACCGCCCGGGCGACGGCAACCAGGCCGCGCTGCTTGGGCCGCGACAGCCCGGCCTCGCGGAAGATCGCCTCGTCGGCGGCAAGTATCGCCTGCGGCGTCAGCGGATCGAGCAGTCTCGTCAGCCGGCCGAAGATGGCGTCGGCGCTCGCGCGGGACACTTGTTGCGAAACGACGATGGAAGCAAGGCTCCTGAACCCCGGCTCCGACAGCCTGAGCGGCACCTCGCCGGCCATGCCGCGCACTTTTTCCAGGCGTGGGTCGAGCAAGCATAGCCTATCCAGCCCTTGCGCAATGTCGTCGAGATTGGCGATGCGTTGCATGTCTGCTTGTTCCAAAATCAAAAGTGCCGCACGCTTCGTCACGTGTCCCTCTGGACGCACGACGCCACCGGCGCAAAGTAGCAATTGGCGATAGCGCCACACAACCCGATTGCCGCCGGACAATGACACTGCTGACATTCCGCTTCGCGCCGAGCCCGAACGGCGAACTGCATCTCGGCCATGCCTATTCGGCGCTGCTCAATCAGAAATTGGCAAAGGCGGCGGGCGGACGCCTGCTGCTGCGCATCGAGGATATCGACACGACGCGCTGCACGCCGGAATTCGAGGCAGGCATTTTTCGCGACCTGAAATGGCTGGGGCTTGGCTGGGAGGAACCGGTGCGCCGCCAGTCCGAGCATTTTGCCGAATATCGGGCGATGCTCGAGCGGCTGATCAAGGAAGAACTTGTCTACCCGGCCTTCATGAGCAGAAGTGAGATCCGCGCCTTTATCGCCGACAGCGAGAAGCGTGGCCGCGACTGGCCGCGCGACCCGGACGGCGTGCCGCTCTATCCCGCCGCCGACAAGGCGTTGACGGCGAGCGAACGCAAGCGGCGCGCCGCCGAAAATGTGCCATTTGCCTGGCGGCTGGACGTCGATGCTGCAATAGCGCGCGCCGGCAAGGACCTGTCATGGGCCGAATACACGGACGAGACGCTCTCCGCGACGTGTCGTGTCGAAGCCCATCCGCAGGATTGGGGCGACGTGGTCGTGGCGCGCCGCGAAATCCCGACCAGTTATCACCTCGCCGTCACCATGGACGACGCGCTGCAGGGCGTCAGCCATGTCGTGCGCGGCCAGGACCTTTATTCCGCGACCAGCGTGCAGCGGCTGCTTCAGCAACTGCTTGGCCTGCCGCAGCCGGCCTATTTTCACCATCGCCTGATCCTCGGCCCGGACGGACGAAAACTGTCGAAGAGCCTTGGCGATACCGGCCTTGCCGCCCAGCGTAAGGCGGGCGCATCGCCCGCCGATCTCAAGCGGCTGGTCGGTCTCTAGACTAGACCGGTGAGCTCGCGGCCATCAACGGCGCTCCTTCAATTCAAATGACTCTATGGATCAACCGTTTGGTTTTGCTTGCCGGCCCGAACGGCATTAAGCAGTCGCCGCAGTCGATCCCTCACCCGAATTCATCGCGGCCTCCGGAAATGCACAGCCTCAAGCGGTTTATCCCCGCCTCTTTCGTCGTCCTGTGGGCGACCGGCTTCATCGGCGCGCGCTATGCCATGCCGTGGGCGGAGCCCTTTACGTTCCTGGCCGCGCGCTTTGTCCTGGCAGCAATCCTGCTTGTCGCTTTGATGGCCGCACTTGGTTCGAGCCGCGCCACCCGCGATGAGGCGCTGCACGCAACCGGTGCCGGCATCCTGATGCATGGCATCTATCTCGGCGGCGTGTTCTGGGCAATCCACCGGGGCATGCCCGCCGGACTTTCAGCCCTGATCGTCGGCCTGCAGCCGCTGATCACGGCAGTGCTCGCCGGCCGGCTTCTCGGCGAGGCCATCCTGCCGCGCCACTGGGCCGGTCTCGGCCTCGGGTTGATCGGCGTGGTGATTGTGCTCTGGCCGAAGCTCGGCGCGCTCGGCGGCGGCGTGACGGCCGAGACACTGGGCGCCTCGCTGGTCTCGGTACTCGGCATGAGCGCCGGCACCATCTGGCAGAAGCGCTTTGCTTCCGGCGGCGATCTGGTGGCTGCCACGTTCTGGCAATATGTCGGCGGCGCATCGGTGATGGCTCTGGCCTCGCTCGCCTTCGAGACCCGAACGGTCATCGTCAACGGCGAACTGATCTTCGCCATGACCTGGCTCGTGCTGGTGCTGTCGATCGGCGCCATCTTCCTGTTGATGGTGATGATCCGCGACGGCGAAATGTCAAAGGTCGCCTCGCTGTTTTACCTCGTGCCGGCTGTCACCGCGGTCATCGCCTGGGCATTGTTCGGTGAGCACTTGAGCCCGCTCCAGATCGCCGGCATGGCGATCGCGACGCTCGGCGTCGGGCTGGCGACGGCTCAGCCGCCGACGCGGGCACGCGCCTCTAAATAGCGGCTGATCGCGGCGTTGAGCTCGCCACCGAGGATGAAGATCGCTGAGACGATATAGAGGAACACGACGGCGATCATGATCGAGGCGAGGCCGGCATAGGTCGTCACATAGGACGAGAAATGATCGAGATAGGCGGCGAAGATGGTCGACCCGATGAGCCAGCCGACCAGCGTGAAGATGATGCCAGGCACGATCGAAACGAGGCGGCGCTTGCCGGCCGGCAACCAGAAATGCACGGCGAACAGGCCGCCGACGATGACTACAGAGGCGATGACGTAACGCCACAGCGTGATCGTGCCCATATAGGGTTTTATCCATTCGAAATGCGACTCGGCCAGCCGTGCCAGCAATGGCGCGAAGACCAGCAGCACGCTGATGGCCAAAAACCCGGCCGTCGCGATCAGCACGAAGATGATGCTCTGCACCCGCCGATAGATGATGCCGCGCGTTTCCGAGACACGATAGGCCCGGTTGAGCGAGGTGCGCAGCGCCTCGATGCCGTTCGAGGCGAAATATCCGGCAAGCACGATACCGTAGGTCAACAGGTCACTGCGCCGGACGGTAAGCACGTTGAGCACCTCGCGCGCGATCGGTTTGGCGATCTGCTCGGGCCATGTGTCGAACACAAGGTGCACGGCGGTGTCGGCGAAAGCCTGCGCGCCGAAAAAACTCGCCAGCGTCGTGGCGAAGATCAGGAAAGGAAAAAGCGCCATCAGCGCGGTGATCGCCAGATGGCTGGCCATTGCCCAGCCGTCGTCGGTGTTGAAATGGCCGAGCGCGTCGTAGAGGACGCGTTTGAGGGCTACGATCTTCCGCAACAAGAACCGCGTTCCCTTCGATTGTCCCGACGCCGCGAATATGGGAAGGGTTTGCGGTAAATGACAACCCTAGGCCAAACCACCATTCCTCCCGGAGAAGAGTTGCGCACCATCATTGTCACAGGTGCCTCTTCCGGTATAGGCGCCTATTGCGCCCATGCTCTTAAGAAGGAAGGCTGGCGGGTGTTCGCAACGGCCCGAAAGCCCGAAGATATCGCTGCGCTCGAGGCCGACGGCATCGAGGCCTTTTATCTGGACTACACCGAGTCCGGATCGATCGAGGCGCTGGTGGCGTCGGTGCTGGAACGGACCGACGGCCGGCTCGATGCGCTCTTCAACAATGGCGCCTACGGACAGCCCGGCGCCGTCGAGGACCTGCCGGTCGAGGCTTTACGGCAGCAGTTCGAGGCCAATGTCTTTGGCTGGCATGACCTCACTCGCCGTGTCGTACCGGTGATGCGCCGCCAAGGCCATGGTCGTCTCGTTCATTGCTCGTCGATCCTCGGCCTGGCGCCGGTGCCTTTTCGCGGCGCCTACTCGGCATCGAAGCACGCTATCGAAGGGCTGATGCTGTCCCTCTACCAAGAACTCCTCGGCAGCGGCATCCATGTTTCGCTGATCGAGCCGGGGCCGGTGAAATCGAAGATCGCCAGCAACAGCCTTGCGTGGTTCCTGGCAAATATCGATCACGAGAAGTCCGTTCATCGCCTCGCCTATGCGGCGCAACTCAAACGGCTGCGGGCCGGCGGCAGCACATCGCGGCTGAAGCCCGGGCCGGAGGTGGTTTATGCCGCCTTGCACCATGCGCTTCTGTCGCGGCGCCCGCGCCCGCATTATGTGGTAACTGTGCCGGCCAGGATCGGCGCGATCCTTAAGCGCATCCTGCCGTCATCGGTACTCTACCGTCTGCTCGCCAAACGCGCCTGAACGCAATCCAACTGGAACACACCATGGCAACCGTCTTCAACATCCTCGCCGTTCTCGTTATGGTCGCCGTGGTGATCGTACTGATCCGCGGCCTCATCAACATGATGCGCGGCGGCTCCAGCATGACCTCCAACAAACTGATGCAGACGCGCGTGCTCTTGCAGTTCGTGGCCTTGGTGCTGATCATGCTGGCGGTGTATTTCACCCGTAAGTGACGCAGCAGCCACCAGCCGGGAGGTAACCCGTGGTCAAGCTCAACAAGATCTACACCCGCACTGGCGACGATGGCACCACAGGCCTCGGCTCTGGCGAGCGGCGGCTGAAATCCGACCTTCGCATCGACGCCTACGGCACGGTCGACGAGGCCAATGCCTGCATCGGCATGGCCCGCATTCATACCGCGGCAGTAAATCCGGCGATCGATGCGATGCTCGGCCGCATCCAGAACGACCTTTTCGACCTCGGCGCCGATCTGGCAGTCCCCGATAATGGCAAGCCGCTCGACTACGAGCCGTTGCGCATCATCGCCTCGCAGACCGACCGCATCGAACAGGATATCGATCTCCTCAACAAGGACCTTGAGCCGCTCAAATCCTTCGTGCTCAACGGCGGTACGCCGGCAGCGGCTGCCCTTCACCTCGCCCGCACGGTGGCCCGCCGCGCCGAGCGCATCATGGTGGCGCTGTCGCAAGACCCGGACGAGCACGTCAACCGCGAGGCGATAAGATACATCAACCGTGTCTCGGACTTTCTGTTCGTCGCCGCACGCGCGGTCAATGACAACGGAAATGCCGACGTGCTATGGGTTCCCGGCAAGAACCGCTGAATCTGCCGGGTCATCCACGATCTTCAGGTTTTGGAAGCGGGAGAGGCCTGATGTTTATCCCGCTTTACGACACCAACCGGCTGCGGCACATCAAGCTGCAATATGTGACGATCAGCCTGATCGCGCTCAACGTGCTGATCTACTTTGTCACCACACTGGGCGGCGAGGATTTCGCCAACGCCGCGGTGCTGGGCCTCGGTTTCATCCCGTCGGTTGTGCATGACAGCGTCGAGCTCGCTCCGCAATTTGTCGTCATTCCGGAGAGCCTGAGCTATCTGACCTATTCCTTCCTGCACGCGGATATCTTCCACCTCGGCGGCAACATGCTGTTCCTGTGGGTGTTCGGCGATAATGTCGAGGATGCACTCGGCCATGTCCGCTACCTCGTCTTCTACCTGCTTTGCGCCATCGCCGGCGCTTTCTTCCAGGGTCTGGTTGCCTGGGATTCGCCGGTGCCGCTGATTGGCGCGTCGGGCGCCATCGCCGGTGTGGTCGCCGCCTATCTGATCCTTTATCCGCGGGTGAAGGTATGGGTGCTGGCCTTCGCGCGCATCCCGTTGCGCATCCCGGCCTTCATCCCGCTGATCCTGTGGATCCTGTTCCAGATCTTCATGTTCGCGCAGGGGGGCGAGGATCAGGTTTCCTGGGCCTGCCATATCGGCGGCATCATCGCTGGAGCCGTGCTGGTGCTTGTCTTGCGCAGCCGCGGCGTACCGCTACTCGCCGGCGCAGACGAGGAGCCGGCCGTGGTCGCCGGTCCGGTGCCCGTAGCCGTGGAGCCGGCGCCAAGCGACCCACAACCTGCGCAGCCGGCGCCGCGCTGGGGCCGGGGGACAGTTTCCGGTCCGGACTGAACCGATTTGAGTGCTTCGCCGAGCATCCGAGTGCGCCCCGGATATTGACGCGCGGGGTCGCCGCAACTACGGAAGCGCCACCCTACTGGCGTGGCGAAGACCAGAATTCCGTCCGGAATGTCGGCTTTCGACAACTCTGAAGAGGTGCACGCTGCTATAGCGCGCCCGACGAGCGTGAAGAGACTATCGTGAAAGAGGTGACAGGCAAATGAAGATCCTTGTGCCCGTGAAGCGGGTTGTGGATGCGAACGTCAAGGTCCGGGTGAAGGCGGACGGTTCGGCGGTGGAACTCGCCAACGTCAAGATGGCGATGAACCCGTTCGACGAGATCGCGGTCGAAGAGGCGATCCGGCTGAAGGAAGCTGGCAAGGCCGAAGAGATCATCGTCGTGTCGATCGGGCCGCAGCAGGCGCAGGAAACGCTGCGCACTGCTCTCGCCATGGGCGCCGACCGCGCCATCCTGGTCAAGACCGACGAGCAGACTGAGCCGCTGGGCGTCGCCAAGGTGCTGAAGGGCGTCGTCGAGGCAGAACAGCCCGGCCTTGTCATTCTCGGCAAGCAGGCGATCGACGACGATTCCAACCAGACCGGCCAGATGCTGGCCGCGCTTCTCGGCTGGGCGCAGGGCACCTTCGCCTCCAAGATCGTGCTCGACGGTGACAAGGCCAGGGTGACGCGCGAGGTCGATGGCGGCCTGCAGACGCTGGAACTGAAGATGCCGGCGATCGTCACGGCCGATTTGCGGCTGAACCAGCCACGCTACGCGTCTCTGCCCAACATCATGAAGGCCAAGAAGAAGCCGCTCGACGAGAAGAGCCCTGCCGATTACGGCGCCGACGTCAAGCCGCGGCTTAAAGTGATCAAGACCGAGGAGCCGGGCGGCCGCAAGGCGGGCGTCAAGGTCAAGAGCGTCGCCGAACTGGTAGACAAGCTGAAAAACGAAGCCGGCGTGCTGTAAGGCCAGGAAGGGATAAAAAATGACAATTCTTCTGATTGCCGAACACGACAACGCTGCGCTTTCCGACCAGACCGCCAAGGCGCTTTCGGCGGCGCTGCAGATCGGTTCGGACGTGCATGTGCTGGTTGCCGGCAAAGGTGCCAAGCCGGCAGCGGACGCCGCCGCCAAGCTCCAGGGCGTCACCAAGGTGCTGCTCGCCGACGCCGACGAACTGACCGAGCGTCTCGCCGAACCGCTGGCGGCACTCGTCGTTTCGCTTGCTGAGCCATACGAGACGATCATCGCGCCGGCGACCTCGTCGGGCAAGAACGTCGCGCCCCGCGTGGCGGCGCTGCTCGATGTCGCCCAGATATCTGAAATCATCGAAGTCGTGTCGCCCGACACCTTCAAGCGGCCGATCTATGCCGGCAACGCCATCCAGACGGTGCAGTCCAGTGACGCCAAGAAGGTCATCACGGTGCGTACCGCTTCCTTCCAGGCAGCGCCCGAGGGCGGTTCCGCGCCGGTCGAGACGGTCCAGGCGGCGGCCAATCCCGGCCTGTCGAGCTTTGTCGAGAACAAGCTCTCCGAGACCGACCGTCCAGAGCTGACCTCGGCCAAGATCATCATCTCGGGCGGCCGTGCGCTGGGCTCCTCCGAGAAGTTCCAGGAGGTCATCCTGCCGGTCGCCGACAAGCTCGGTGCGGCGGTTGGCGCATCTCGCGCCGCCGTCGATGCCGGCTATGCGCCGAACGACTGGCAGGTCGGCCAGACCGGCAAGGTGGTAGCGCCCGACCTTTATATTGCCGTCGGCATCTCCGGTGCCATCCAGCACCTTGCCGGCATGAAGGATTCGAAGGTGATCGTTGCCATCAACAAGGACGAGGAAGCGCCGATCTTCCAGGTCGCCGACTACGGTCTCGTCGGCGATCTCTTCGTCATTCTGCCGGAACTGCAAAAGGCGCTTTGACGCCTTCTGCCAAAGCGTATTAAATTCTGAGGGGTGGGGTAGACGAAGTCGCCCCGCCCTTTTAGTTTGCACTGCACAAAAAACGGGCCGCAAAGGCCTCGACGGGATCGGGTAATGAGCAAGATCGAGACGATCGGCATCATCGGAGCGGGCCAGATGGGTGGCGGCATCGCCCATGTGTCGGCGCTGGCGGGCTATAAGGTGCTGGTTTACGATATTTCGCCCGACCGCATCGAAAAGGGCATCGCTACGATCAGCGGCAACATGGCCCGTCAGGTCGGCTCCGGCAAACTCGAGGAAAAGCTGCGCAATGAGGCGATGGCGCGCATTTCGGCGGCACCGGCCATGGCCGACCTTGCGGGCGCCGATCTGGTGATCGAAGCAGCGACCGAGGACGAGACGGTCAAGCGCAAGATCTATGCCCAGCTCTGCCCGCAGCTCAACCCCGAGGCCATCCTGGCGACGAACACGTCATCGATCTCGATCACACGGCTGGCTTCGCAGACCGACCGGCCGGAACGCTTCATCGGCATACATTTCATGAATCCGGTTCCGGTGATGAAGCTGGTCGAACTGGTGCGCGGCATCGCCACCGAGGACCAGACCTTCGAGGCGGCAAAAACCTATGTGAAGCAGCTCGACAAGACGATCACCGTCTCGGAGGATTTCCCGGCCTTCATCGTCAACCGCATCCTGCTGCCGATGATCAACGAGGCGATCTACACGCTCTATGAAGGTGTCGGCTCGGTCGACGCCATCGATACCGCCATGAAGCTCGGCGCCAACCATCCGATGGGGCCGCTGCAGCTTGCCGATTTCATCGGGCTCGATACCTGCCTGTCGATCATGCAGGTGCTGCATGACGGGCTGTCGGATTCGAAATACCGCCCCTGCCCGCTGCTGGTCAAATATGTCGAGGCCGGCTGGCTCGGCCGCAAGACCGGGCGCGGCTTCTACGACTATCGCGGCGAGCATCCCGTTCCGACACGCTGATCGCCTCGCTACCAGCGCACAAAAAGTCGTCCGCCGAGCGCCCCGAGCACGGCAAGGATGGCGACCGCGATCGTATACCAGGTGCCGACGAAAAGCGGCGAATCGTCGAAGCAATGCGCCGCATAGAAGGTCGCCGCCAGCCCGCCGGCAAGCAGGCCCGCGGCCGCACCGGCAAGCACCGGCCTTGTCGGCGCGCCATGGCGCAGCACCGCGAGAAAGACGGCAAGCGGGCCGATCCCGATCAACGGAATGAAGGTCAGGCAGATGACCATGTTCGTGCCGACCAGCCGCGTGCCCCAGTCCGACGCAGGCACGGCGAAGAGTTCGAGAATCACAGCCACAATCACCAGCAGCGGCGCGGCGACCATCCAGCTCACCGCCCGGCTGGTCGATGAACCGGGCGTCGACAGCCCACGGACCAGGACAAAGGCGCTGGCGGCAAGAGCAATCGTGAAGACGAATTTGGACAGGAACCGCATCGTGTGCATGGCGATCGCAATGTCGGGGCGCGGGCCGATCGTCAGCCAGAAAACCGCGGCCGCGATCACGATGGCCGCGCCGGCGGCAAGCCACCAGGCGGTGCCTAGCGGCAGCGCCTTGCTGCGGGCATCGGCGTCGAGCGCCTTGATGAAATCTTCGGTCCTCATGTTATTCCCGCCCCGCCCTGAACCGTTTGGCAATGGCGGCAAGCCCGCGGTGCAGTGACACCCGCACAGCCGTCTCGCTGATGCCGAATTTGGCCGCGGTCTCACCGATTGACCGGCCTTCGACCGATACGGCCGAGACGACGGAACGCTGTGCCGGCGGCAGGCTGTCGAGCGCCCGGTTGACGTCGCGCTCGCTCACCGTCTCCGATTCCGGCTCGGCAAAGGTCTCGGCGATTTCGTCGATCTCGATCTCGATCCGCCGACCGCGCCGCCGGAACGCATCGATCAGCTTGAAGCGGGCTATTGCATAGACCCAAGGCAGCACCGGCGCATCATGGCGCCAGGTGTGTCGTTTCACATGAATGGCCAGCAAGGCTTCCTGCACGACATCCTCGGGATCCACCCCGCCCTGCACGATCTTGCGCCGGGCAAAGCCACGAACGAGCGCGGCGATCCGGTGCAGAAAGTCGGCATAGGCCCTTTCGTCTCCGGCGATCGCGGCCCGCAGCAGCCGTGAAAGCTCGGCTTCGTCCTTGCCGCTCACAAGAGTTCACTCCCCGATATTCGCGTCTCGGCGCTGATTTGTTACGGGGCCGGCGAAATAATGTCCAAGGCAAATTAGCTGAGCATCACGAAAGTTTGCTCCTTTTGAGCGATTGAGTGGGCCAGCAATGTTGACTGCACCAGTCAGGTATTGGTAGGTGCAGCGTGCCAAGCCAAAGACCATCGAAATCGAGGACGACGCCATGAAATATGCTCTTTCCGCCCTTGCCGGTGCGACAGCACTTGCAATCAGCCTGATCGCCGGCCCGGCAATAGCAGAGGACGAGGGCATCGTCGTCTACAACGCCCAGCACGAAAACCTGACCAAGGCCTGGGCGGAGGGATTCACCAAGGAAACCGGCATCAAGGTTACCGTCCGCAATGGCGGCGACAGCGATTTCTCCAATCAGATCGTTGCAGAAGGCACCGCTTCGCCCGCCGATGTATTCCTGACGGAGAATTCGCCGGCCATGGCATTAGTCGAGGCGGCCGGCCTGTTCGCACCGGTCGACACCGAGACGCTGGCCCAGGTTCCGCAGGAGTACCAGCCGGCGAGCGGCAAATGGGTCGGCGTCGCCGCGCGCAGCACCGTCTTTGCCTACAACAAGACCAAGCTGAGCGCCGACCAGCTGCCCAAATCGCTGCTCGATCTCGCCGATCCGAGCTGGAAGGGCCGCTGGGCCGCTTCGCCCTCCGGCGCCGATTTCCAGGCGATCGTCAGCGCGCTTCTGCAGCTCAAGGGTGAGGCGGCGACGGCCGAATGGCTGAAGGCGATGAAGGAGAATTTTACCGCCTATAAGGGCAACAGCACGGTGATGAAGGCGGTCAATGCCGGCGAGGTCGAAGGCGGCGTGATCTATCACTATTACTACTACGGCGATCAGGCCAAGACCGGCGAGAACAGCAAGAACGTCGAGTTGCACTATTTCAAGCATCAGGATCCCGGTGCTTTCGTCTCGATTTCCGGCGGCGGCGTGCTGGCCTCGAGCAAGCACCCGAAGGAAGCGCAGGCTTTCCTGAAATGGGTCACCGGCAATGGCGGCCAGGACGTGCTGAAAACAGGCGATTCGTTCGAATACGCAGTCGGCAAGGGCGCCGAGTCCAATCCGAAGCTGGTGCCGCTGGCCGATCTGCAGGCGCCGAAAGTCGACCCGACGACGCTGAACTCGAAAAAGGTGACCGACCTGATGACGGCGGCCGGCTTGCTTTAGCCGGCGTTCGTCCTAAAAGGGCAACCGACTGCGCTCCTGTGGGAATTCGCTTTCCACAGGAGCGCTCTGTTTTCAAGATGGCATTTGCCTATGACCACAAGCTACCCGCGAGATTATCCGCCGCCGATCGTTTCCGCCTCCGGGCGGAGCTGGCGCAACGTCTGATCTGATGCAATCCGCGATCGATCTCGCACGCCCAGGCTTGCCGGCCGACGCCACGGCCGTGCGGGCACGTCGTTGGTCGGTCTCATGGATTGCGTTGGCTGCCGTCTTTGTCTCGCTTTTCGCGCTGCTGCCGCTTGCCTTCATCGTCTGGGTGGCGGTGCAGACCGGCTGGGAAACGGTGGCGGCGCTGGTGTTCAGGCCGCGCGTCGGCGAACTTCTGGTCAACACCAGCCTGCTGGTGGTGTTGGCGGTGCCGATCTCGATCGTGCTGTCGGTCATGCTGGCCTGGCTGACCGAGCGCAGCGATCTGCCGGGTGCCCGCCTATGGGCCTGGCTGTCGGTGGCGCCGCTCGCCATTCCGGCCTTCGTCCACAGTTACGCCTGGGTCACCATGGTGCCCAGACTGCACGGCCTGTGGGCCGGCGTGCTTGTGTCGGTCATCGCCTATTTCCCCTTCCTTTATCTGCCGGTGGCGGCGGCATTGCGCCGGCTCGATCCCGCTCTCGAGGATGCAGCGGCAGCCCTTGGTCTCGGCCCGTGGCGTGTGTTCAGGCGCGTCGTGCTGCCGCAGCTCCGGCTCGCCATTTGCGGCGGCTCCCTGCTGGTCGGCCTGCATCTCCTGGCCGAATATGGGCTCTATGTCTTCATCCGCTTCGACACCTTCACCACCGCGATCGTCGACCAGTTCCAGTCGACCTTCAACGGTCCCGCCGCCAACATGCTGGCCGGCGTGCTGGTGACCTGCTGCCTTGTGCTGCTCGGGCTGGAGGTGCTGGTGCGCGGCGAGGAGCGCTATGCCCGCGTCGGTTCGGGTGCTGCGCGCCAGCAGCAGCGCACGGGCCTTGGGCGCGCCACCATTCCTTGCCTGCTGCTGCCTGCCATTACCACGCTGCTGGCGCTCGGCGTGCCGTTCGCCACTATCGGCCGCTGGCTCATGGCCGGCGGCGCCGATGTCTGGCGGCTCGACGAGATCGGCCTGGCGCTTGGCCAAACGCTGTTCCTAGCAATTGCCGGCGCGCTGCTCGCCACCGTCGCGGCAATGCCGATGGCGTGGATTTCGATCCGCGCGCCGGGGCGGCTGCAACGCGTCCTGGAGGGCTGCAACTATATCGTCGGCGCGTTGCCCGGCGTTGTCATCGCCCTGGCGCTGGTCACCATCGCCGTGCGTATCGCCATGCCGCTCTACCAGACCCTGTTCACCATCCTGGTCGCCTATGCGCTGATGTTCCTGCCGCGCGCTCTGATTAGCCTCAGGGCGTCGATCGCACAGGCGCCGGTCGAGCTCGAACGCGCCGCCTCCAGCCTCGGCCGGTCGCCGCTCAAGGCGCTGTGGTCGACGACCATCCGCCTGTCGGCGCCGGGCGCCGCAGCCGGCATGGCGTTGGTCGCGCTGGGTATCATGAACGAATTGACCGCAACCCAGATGCTGGCGCCCAACGGCACCCGCACGCTGGCCATGGCGTTCTGGTCCTATAGCGGCGAGATCGACTATGCGTCGGCGGCGCCTTATGCCCTGATCATGGTGGCGATGTCGCTGCCTTTGACCTGGTTGCTCTACGTCCAGTCGAAGCGGATGGCCGGGCGATGAGCTTTCTCGAGCTGAGCGGCATCCACAAGCACTACGGGCCCGTCGCAGCACTTGCCGGCGTCGACCTCAGCGTGGCCAGCGGCAGCCGTACGGCAATCGTCGGGCCGTCCGGTTGTGGCAAGACCACCTTGCTGCGGCTGATCGCCGGCTTCGAGGCGCCGGACCAGGGCCGCATCGTGCTCGATGGCGAGGTGCTGGCCGATGGCGACACGGCCGTGCCGGCGCATCGCCGCGGCATCGGGCTGGTGGCGCAGGACGGCGCTCTATTCCCGCATCTGAGCATCGCCGCCAATATCGGCTTCGGCATGGGGCGTCACGAGGAAAAGCGCAGTGAGCGCATCGCCGAGCTCGCCTATGTCGTCGGGCTGGACAAAGGTATCCTGAAGCGCCGTCCGCACGAACTCTCCGGTGGCCAGCAGCAGCGCGTCGCGCTCGCCCGCGCCATGGCCATGAAGCCGCGGCTGATGCTGCTCGACGAGCCGTTCTCGGCGCTCGACACCGGCCTGCGCGCCTCGATGCGCAAGGCCGTGGCCGAGCTCCTTGAAACCGCCGGCATCACCACCATCCTGGTCACCCACGACCAGGCCGAGGCGCTGTCATTCGCCAGCCAGGTCGCGGTGATGCGCGACGGCAAATTCTCGCAGGTCGGCACGCCGCGCGAGCTCTATTTCAAGCCGAAGGACAGGATGGTCGCCGAGTTCCTTGGCGACGCCATCGTCCTGCCGGCAAGGATCGCCGATGGCTTCGCCATCTCGCCGCTCGGCCGCATCGCTGTCGACAGCTCGGAGCGGCGCGACGTCGCCCGCATCATGCTGCGGCCGGAGCAGGTGTTGCTGAAACGCACATCGCGTGAAGGCATGTCCGGCACGCCGGACATGCTGTTCGGCGAGGTGACGGATTCGGAGTTCGCCGGCTCGATGTGCACCATCGCGGTGCGTCTGTTGAACAGCCCCGATCCGCCCGACGCCGCCGCCATCGGCAATACGCCGTTGATCCTGCGCAAGCCGGGCATGGACGCGCCGGCGATCGGCGAGATCGTCCGGCTGACCGTGTCGGGCAAGGCGCATGTGTTTGCATGAACGGTTTTGCGCAAGGCCGACTTCAATCGACCCGTTTGCCCGCCTGATCGAACCAATGCAGCTTTTCGGACCTGGCCACGACGCGCAATTGGTCGCCTGGCTTGGCGCTGGCGCGGCCTGAGACGCGCACCACGATGCGGCTGCCGGCTGCCACGCAATGGAGAAAGCTTTCGGCACCGACCGGTTCGACCGCTTCCACTGTTGCCGGCAGCGCGAGCGCGCCGGCCGGCGCCTCTGCCGCGAAGGTGATGTCGGCGTCCTCCGGACGAAAGCCTAGTGTCACTGCCTTGCCCTGTCGAGGCGCCAAGCCAATCACAGTACCGTCCGCCAATACCGAGCTTGGGGAGGCCCCTGTGAGCGCCAGCAGATTCATCGGCGGTGCGCCTATGAACGAAGCGACGAAGGTCGAGGCCGGTTTCTCGTACACATCAAGCGGCGCGCCGGTCTGCTCGACCAGGCCGGCGTTCATGACGACGAGGATGTCGGCCAGCGTCATCGCCTCAAGTTGGTCGTGCGTGACATAAACCGAGGTGACGCCAAGCGAGCGCTGCAAATTCTTGATCTCGACGCGCATCTGCCCGCGCAATTTCGCATCGAGGTTGGACAAGGGCTCGTCGAACAGGAAGACTTTCGGGTCGCGCACGATGGCACGGCCCATGGCGACACGCTGGCGCTGGCCGCCGGAAAGCTCGCGCGGGCGCCGGTCGAGAAGCGCCGAAAGCTCCAGCACCTTGGCGGTCGAACGCACCCTGCTGTCGATCTCGTCCTTCGGCGTGCCGCGGTTGCGCAGGCCATAGGCCATGTTGTCATAGACCTTCATATGTGGGTAGAGCGCGTAATTCTGGAACACCATGGCGATGTCGCGCTCGGTCGGGCCAATGGCGTTGACCACCTTGCCGTCGATGGCGACTATCCCGGCCGAAATGGTCTCCAACCCGGCGATCATCCTCAGCAGCGTGGACTTGCCGCAGCCAGAGGGGCCGACCAGCACGCAAAGCTCCTTGTCGGGAATGGCGATGGAAACGCCCTTCACGGCTTCGATGCCGCCGGGATAGACCTTCTTCACATCCTTCAGATCCACGGTCGCCATCAGCTTCTCACTTTTCGGATTCGACCAGACCGCGCACGAACCAGCGTTGCATCAGCACGACCACCAGGATCGGCGGCACGATGGCCAGCATTGCCGTGACCATCACGAGGTGCCATTGGGTGTCGGCATCGGCGAAGGAAACCATCTTTCTCAGCGCGATGACGATGGTGTTCATGTCGTTGCTGTTGGTGACGAGCAGCGGCCAAAGATACTGCGTCCAGCCATAGATGAAGAGGATCACGAACAGCGCGGCGATGTTTGTCCGCGACAGCGGCACCAGAATATCGAAAAAGAAGCGCCATGGCCCGGCACCGTCGACACGCGCCGCCTCGACCAATTCGCCCGGTATGGTCATGAAGAACTGGCGAAACAGCAGCGTTGCGGTGGCCGAGGCGATCAGCGGGACGATCAGGCCGGCATAGGTGTCGATCATGCCGAGATCGACCATCACCTTGTAGGTCGGCAGGATGCGCACCTCGACTGGAAGCATCAAGGTGATGAAGATCAGCCAGAAGAAGGTCATGCGCAGCGGAAAGCGAAAGAACACGATCGCGTAGGCCGACAGGATCGAGATGAAGATCTTTCCCACCGCAACGCCGAGCGCCATGATCGTGGTGTTGAGGAGCAGCCTGCCGACGCTGACCCCGCCGATACGACCGATGCCGCCGAACAGCGCCTCGCTGTAATTGTTCCATAGCTGGCCGCCGGGCAAGAGCGGCAGGGGCGGCCTGAGGATCGTTTGCAGCGTGTGCGTCGAGGCAACGAAGGTGTAGTAGATCGGAAAAGCCACGATCAATATGCCGAGGATGAGCACGGCATGGGCGATGAAGGTGCGGAGCGGGGACTGGCCGATCATCGCTGCCCTCAGCCGTAATGGACTTTGCGTTCCACATAGCGGAACTGGATCGCTGTGAGCGCAATGACGATGGCCATCAGGATGACCGACTGCGCCGCCGAATCGCCCAGGATCAGATTGACGAAGCCGTCATTGTAGACCTTGTAGACCAGCGTCTCGGTCGTCTTGCCCGGCCCGCCGCCGGTGACGGCATGAACGATGCCGAACGTGTCGAACAGGGCATAGACGGTGTTGACGACCAGCAGGAAAAAGGTTGTCGGCGCAAGCAGCGGGAAGACGATGGTCCAGAAGCGCTTGGTTTCGCCGGCGCCGTCCATGGCCGCCGCTTCGATCAGCGTTTTCGGCACCGCCTGCAGGCCGGCGACGAAGAACAGGAAGTTGTAGCTGATCTGCTTCCAGGCAGCAGCCGACACCAGCAGGATCATGGCGTGGGTGCCGTTGAGCAGCGGGTCCCATACGATGCCGAGGCTTCTCAGCAAATAGGCCAACGAGCCGATCGAGGGATTGAACAGGAAAAGCCAAAGCATGCCGGCAATCGCCGGCGCCACGGCGTAAGGCCATATCAACAGTGTGCGGTAGAGGCCTTTGCCGCGCACGGCCTTCTCGGCCATGACCGCGAGCACCAGGGCCACAACCATGGCAACGATCGCGGTCGCAAGAGAGAACACTACTGTGACCTTGATCGAGTTGAGGTAGGCCGGATCGGCCAGCACCTTCCGGAAATTGGCAAACCAGACAAACCGGCTCCTCAGCCCGAACGGGTCTTGCCTGAGCATCGACTGGTAAAGCGCCTGACCGGCCGGCCAGTAAAAGAAAACCAGGGTGATGGCGAGTTGTGGCGCCACCAGCAGGTAGGGCAGGATCTTGTTGGGAAAGACGACGCGTGGAGACAGGCTGATTTCCCTCGCTATCCAGGTATCGCCCACGCGAGCTCGCGCGGGCGATATTCCAACCGACTAACCGAGATAATCCCGTCAGTTCTCCAGCGCTTCCTTGATCGCGGCGTTGCCGCGCGTGACCGCATTGTCGAGCGCCTGCTGAGCGGTTTGTTGGCCGGCCAGCATCTTCTCCAGCTCCTCGTTCTGGATATCGCGCACCTGCGGCAGATTCGGCAGGCGCACGCCCTTCGAGTTGTCGGTCGGCGCCTTGCCCGTCATCTGCAGGATGGGTGTCTCGCGGCCGGGGTTTTTGTCATAGAAGCCTGATTTCTTAGTCGCCTCGTATGCCGCAAGCGTCACTGGCAGGTATCCCGACTTCTGGTGCAGATATTCCTGCACATCGGTCTTGGACAGATAGGCAAAGAAGGCCGCGACGCCCTTGTATTCCTCGTCCGACTTGTTGCCGAACACCCACAGGCTGGCACCACCCGGCGTCGTGTTCTGTGGTGCGCCCTTGGCGTCGGTATCATACGGAAGCTGGCCGATGCCATAGTTCATGCCGGACTTGACGATATCGCCGAGGCCGCCCGACGATTCGGTGAAGATGCCGCATTCGCCGGCGAGGAATATCTGCTTGGCTTCGGAGGTGCGTCCGCCATATTTGAACGTGCCGTCCTTGGCCAGGTCAGCTAGCGCCTGGAAGTGGTTGACGAAAATCGGCGCATTGATCTTGAGTTCGACATCACCGCCGGCCAGGCCATTCTGCTGGGTGGCCCAAGGCACGTCATTCCACGCCGCGAAATTCTCCAGGTGGATCCAGGTCAGCCAGGTCGAGGTATAGCCGCAAGGGGCGGCGCCGCTCGTCTTGATCTTCTTGGCAGCTTCCCACACCTCGTTCCACGTCTTGGGCGGATTGTTCACGTCGAGGCCTGCCTTCTGGAAGATGTCCTTGTTGTAATAGAGGATGGGCGAGGAAGAGTTGTAGGGGAACGATAGCATGGTGCCGTCCGGCTTCGAATAATAGCCTACGATGCCGGGCAGATACTGGCTCTTGTCGAAAGTCATCCCGGCGCCGGTCATCACATCGGCCACCGGCTTTATCGCACCCTCGGCCGCCATCATCACGCCGGTGCCGACGTCGAACACCTGGAGGATATCGGGCGCCTGGCCGGCGCGGAAAGCGGCGATGCCGGCATTCAGCGTCTCCGGATAGGTGCCCTTGAACACCGGAACGAGCTCATAGTCGCTCTGGCTGGCGTTGAAATCCTTGGAGATCTTGGCGACGACCTCGGCGTTGGCGCCGGTCATGGCGTGCCACCAGCTGATCTGCGTGACGGCGAAGGCGGAGGTGGTGGAAAGCAGGGTCAAGGTGGCGGCGATACCGGCCGCAAAGCCGAAGAACTTCATGTTTCATCTCCCGTTTGTCATTGGCGAAAGGGGGCACCTCCGCAAAGCCAATATGTGGCGCTGATGACAATCGGACAACGGTTTTGTTGCGGATCAATGAACACCATTTCTTCCTAAAGTGCACTCGCTACCGAAAGCGCGGCGTCAGAAACGACATCACCGCCTTGTCGGCGCAGCGGCATCGGTTTTCCCCCGAAAAGACCCGCCTCATGGCCCGCGGGTTAACCATTCGTTAAAATCTCCAAGAGCTAATCCGTCACATCTCTCCTGTTAGTTTTGGCAGACCGAGTGAACCAGGATGCTGACGGTCTATAATTGTATCGTAAATCAGCACGACCTGAGACTGGTTGCGCTCGCCGCGCTCGTCTGTGGAATTTCTTGTTTCTCAGCAGTTAATCTCCTTAGGCATGTCGGCCGATCGACCGAGCGAAACCGGCTTGTCTGGCTGATGATCGCCGCGGCCTCGACCGGGTTCGGCATATGGGCGACGCATTTCATCGCCATGACCGCGTTTACGCCGGGAATACCGAACGCATACAATCCGGGATTATCCGCCTTTTCGCTTGCCGCCGCCGTTATCATGACCGCGCTTGGGATGTGGGTCGCCACCTTGCGCCGCGGCATCGACCATTTCCTCGTCGGTGGCGCCATTCTGGGCGGCGCCATCGCGACGATGCACTACATCGGCATGGCAGCTTTCGAGGTCGAAGGCCGGGTCGTATGGAACCTGCTCCTTGTCGCGATATCGCTTCTGGCCGGCGTGACCCTCGCGGCACTGGCGCTCCTTGTCGTCTTGCGCCGTCCGTCAGCGCTCGCGACTTTCGGCGGCGCCGCGCTTTTGACGCTGGCGATTTGCAGCTTGCATTTCATCGCGATGGCCGCGGTGTCGATCATTCCGGATTCCTCGATTGAAATATCCGAACATTCCATCGAGCCCATTTCCCAGGCCTTTGCCGCAGCGGTCGCCAGCCTGATAATCCTTGTGCTATCGGGTGCCGCGCTGTGGATCGACCTGCGCTTTCGCCGCCAGAAGCTCGAGGCCGATCGCATGCACGATCTCGCCAATGCGGCGGTGGAAGGTCTGATCGTTTGCGATGGCACCCGCATCGTCAGCGCCAATGACAGTATGGCGAAGCTGACCGGAACAGCGACAGCCACCCTGAACACGATGCAATTCGGCGAGCTTTTCGACGGACAGAGCGCAGCCGATATGTCCGGCTTCGGCGAACAGGCGCAGGAAGCGAAGTTAAGGGGCAGCGACGGGGCGAGAATTCCTGTCGAGCTGATCGCCAGGAAAATCACCTACTGCGGCAGGCCTCATACGGTGCTTGCCGTTCGCGACATCCGTGAGCGCAAGAAGGCAGAACAAGAGATCCTCCGCCTCGCGCATTTCGATCCGCTTACCGGGCTTGCCAATCGGCGGAGCTTTTCTTCCCGGCTGGAAGCAGAATTCGCCTCGATGGATCGTGGCGGCAAGGATGGACATCTGGCGCTCCTGCTGCTTGACCTTGACCGGTTCAAGCAAGTCAACGACCTCTATGGCCACGGGGCCGGCGATGCTATGCTGCAGAAGCTGGCGCACTGCATTTCCGGCATCCCGCGCCACGGACAGATGCTCGCGCGTCTCGGCGGCGATGAATTTGCCATCATAGCTCCGAACCTCCCCGACCCCCTGGCCGCAGGCCGGATAGCCGAGGACTTGCTGGCGGCGATCCGGGAGGAAAACAGGGTTTCGGTCGGCTCCGGCCTCGTCTCGGCCAGCATCGGCATCGCCTTCTTTCCGCTGGATGCCGAAGACCAGGCCGGCCTGATCAGCCATGCCGACACGGCACTCCATCGCGCCAAAACCGAAGGCAGGGACACTTATCGGTTTTTCGAGATGGCCATGGGCACCGCGGCCCGCGACAAGCGCGTGATGGAGCATGAATTGCGCCAGGCGATCGCCCGCAAGGAGTTCCACCTCGTCTATCAGCCGCAGAAGGAGATCCGCGGCGGCAGGATGATCGGCTTCGAAGCCCTGGTCCGTTGGCAGCACCCTGAGCGGGGTGACATTTCTCCGGCCGTTTTCATCCCCGTGGCCGAGGACAGTGGCGCTATCGCGCAGATCGGCGACTGGGTGCTGACGACGGCTTGTAACGATGCTGTTCGCTGGACAAACCCGCTGATGGTCGCCGTCAACGTCTCCGCCGTGCAACTTCACAATCCGAACTTCAGCCGCAAGGTGCACGACGCATTGACGAGATCCGGCCTGGCCCCCGGCAGGCTCGAACTGGAGATCACCGAAACGGCCCTGGTGAAGGACATGCCGCGCGCGCTGGCAACCTTGAGGCAGGTCAAGGCGCTTGGCGTGCATGTGGCGATGGACGATTTTGGCACCGGCTATTCTTCGCTGTCCAACCTCAGCGCCTTTCCCTTCGACAAGATCAAGATCGACGGGTCGTTCATCAAATCGGTCGACAAGAACGCCCAGTTCGCGGCGATCGTTCGCGCCGTGCTGGGGCTTGGACGCGGTCTCGGCTTACCGGTTCTGGCAGAAGGCATCGAGACGCCGGGTGAATTGCAGTTCCTGGACGCCGAGGCTTGCGAGATCGGGCAAGGCTACTACCTCGGCAAACCGGCTCCGATCGAGACATTCGGGGAACTGACGGGCGTGGCCGCTCCGGCAATCCGCACCGCCAGCCGACGCGGCGCAAGCATTGCCGTGCTCAAGCCGCGCCTGCGCACGGTCTGAGCCTATCCCGGCTGAAGCGCCGCCTCGACCAGACGCTTGGCATCCGGCCCCGACCATTCGGCCGGGCCATTCATATGGGCGATCAGGCAGCCTTGCCCATCGATCAGCATGGTGACCGGCAGACCGAGCGCCAGGCCGCGCGTCTTGACGTCGTTGAACAGCGCCATCGTGGCATCGCGATAGTAGCCGAGCGACTTGACGCCGGTGTCCTCCAGGAACTTCTTCGGTTTGGCATCGTCGCCGGCATCGACGTTGACGGCAACAACCTGAAACGCATCGCTGCCCATCTCCTTCTGCAGCGCATCGAGCGCCGGCATTTCGGCGCGGCAAGGTGCGCACCATGTCGCCCACAGATTGAGCAGCACCGTCTTGCCGGCATGATCGGCGATCGTCGTCGGCTTGCCGTCGGGGCCGTTGAAGGCAAGGCTTTTCAGCGATTGCGGCGGATCCGCCGGCAAAAGCGCGGCAACCTGGCCGGTGGCAGCGGCGGCGATCTTCTTGGCACGGTCGGTCTTGGCGGCGCAGGCGACGTCGTCCTTGCCGCCGCCGGCGGCCACTTGCGCGGGCGCCTTGTTGCCAGAACTGCTTTCCCTGACATATACCGCGACCGCGCCGGCCAGCACGCCCGCAACCAAAGCGGCGAGGATGAGACGCAAAGCCGGGAAAAATCTATTGCCGTCTGCCATTTTTGAAAAACTGCTCCGGAGCACGGGTTATAGCGATGAACGACAAGAAGGCCAGCAACCAGATGTGGGGCGGACGTTTTGCCTCGGGTCCGGCCGCAATCATGGAAGCGATCAACGCGTCGATCTCGTTCGACCGCAAACTCTATGCGCAGGATATTCGCGGCTCGATCGCCCATAGCCAGATGCTGGCGCAAACGGGCATTATTTCGGCGGCCGATCAAGAAAAAATCGCTCACGGGCTGAACACGATCCTCGCAGAGATCGAGGCCGGCACCTTCGAGTTCTCGACCAGGCTGGAAGACATCCACATGAATGTCGAGGCCCGTCTGGCCGATTTGATCGGCCCCGCCGCCGGCCGCCTGCATACCGCCCGCTCGCGCAACGACCAGGTGGCGGTCGACCTCAGGCTGTGGGTCAAGGACGAATGCTTTCGTGTCGCCGAGGCGCTGAAGGGCCTGATCACGGCGTTCCTGGATCGGGCCGAGGAGCATGCGGCAACGGTGATGCCGGGCTTCACCCACATGCAGGCGGCGCAGCCGGTGACCTTCGGCCACCACTGCATGGCTTATGTCGAGATGTTTGCACGCGACCTGTCGCGCGTCCGCGATGCGATTGAGCGGATGGATGAAAGCCCGCTCGGCGCCGCCGCCCTTGCCGGCACCAGCTTTTCCATCGACCGGCACCAGACGGCGAAGGCGCTTGGCTTCCGCGAGCCGATGCGCAATTCGCTCGACAGTGTTTCGGACCGCGATTTCGCGCTCGAGTTCCTGGGCTTGGCGGCGATCTGCGCGACGCATCTGTCGCGGCTGGCCGAAGAGATCATCATCTGGTCGACGCCGCAATTCGGCTTCGTCAGGCTATCGGATAGTTTCTCGACGGGTTCGTCGATCATGCCGCAGAAGAAGAACCCGGACGCTGCCGAACTGGTGCGCGGCAAGACCGGCCGCGTCACCGGCCATCTCGTCGGCCTGCTGACGGTGATGAAGGGCATGCCGCTGACCTATGGCAAGGACATGCAGGAAGACAAGGAATCCGTCTTCGACGCGGCCGAGACGCTCGACCTGATGCTGGCGGCAATGACCGGCATGGTGCGCGACATGACGGTGAACACTGCTGCGATGAAAAAGGCGGCCGGCGCCGGCTATTCGACTGCGACCGACCTCGCCGACTGGCTGGTGCGCACGCTCGGCCTGCCGTTCCGCGAGGCGCACCATATCACTGGCCGGGCGGTGGCGCTGGCCGAGGACAGGAAGATCGGGCTCGACAGGCTTTCGCTGGAGGATCTGCAGTCCATTCACCCCGGTATCAGCGCCGACGTGTTTTCGGTTCTTGCCGTGCAGAATTCTGTAAAGAGCCGCACGAGCTTCGGCGGCACCGCGCCGTCCGAGGTGCGCAAGCAGATCCGCTACTGGAAAAAGCGGCTCGCCAAGGCGTAAGACGCGGGGTGCAATGGCCGCAAAACTCGGCTAGAAGCGGCTGCGGGCAACAGTTTCGGACGGATGGCACGATGACCGGAAGCAGGATTTTGGTGACGCTGACGCTGCTGGCGGCAATGGCCACCGTTGCGGCCTGCGGCAGGAAGGCTGCGCTCGACACGCCGTACGCGGCAGCCGTGCAGGCCCGCAAGGACGCCGAGAAGGCCAAGCAACCTTTGCCGCCGGAGCCGGAAAAACCTGTCGAGGACAAGAAATTCATCCTCGACCCGCTGCTCTGATTTCGGACCAATCTCGTGAACCATTTCGACTACCGCGACGGCGCGCTGCATGCCGAGGACGTGGCGATATCAGACATCGCCGCCAGCGTCGGCACGCCGTTCTACTGTTATTCAACGGCGACGCTGACCAGGCATTTTCGCGTCTTCACCGAGGCCTTTGCCGGGCTCGATGCTCTCGTCTGCTATGCCATGAAGGCGAATTCCAACCAGGCCGTGCTGAGGGTGCTGGCAAGGCTCGGCGCCGGCGCCGACGTGGTCTCGGAGGGCGAATTGCGCCGCGCTTTGACGGCCGGCATCCCGGCAAGCAAGATCCTGTTTTCGGGCGTCGGCAAGACCGCTCGCGAAATGGATTTTGCGCTCTCGGCCGGCATTCTCTGTTTCAACGTCGAATCCGAACCGGAGCTGGAGCTGCTGTCGGCCCGCGCCACCGCGCTGGGCAAGATCGCGCCGATCTCGCTGCGCATCAATCCGGATGTCGACGCCAGGACGCACAAGAAGATTTCGACTGGGAAGGCCGAGAACAAGTTCGGCATTCCGTGGCAGCATGCGCGGAAGGTCTATGCGCGCGCGGCTGAGCTGCCGGGCATCAAGGTCACCGGCATAGACACCCATATCGGCAGCCAGATCACCGAATTGCAGCCCTTCGACGACGCCTTTGCGCTGCTGGTGGAGCTGGTCGGCGCCTTGCGCTCCGACGGTCATGCCATCGAGCACATCGATGTCGGCGGCGGCCTTGGCATTCCCTACCGCGTCGACAACAACCCGCCGCCTTTGCCCGATGCCTATGCCCAGATCGTCAGGAAGCATGTTGCCAAACTTGGGCTGAAAGTGACGTTCGAGCCAGGCCGGCTGATCGTCGGCAATGCCGGCATCCTGGTCTCGCAGGTGATCTTCGTGAAGGAGGGCGACGCCAAGAACTTCCTCGTCGTAGACGCCGCGATGAACGACCTGATCCGGCCGACGCTTTACGACGCTTTCCACGACATCAGGCCGGTGGCGCAGCAGCCGGCCGCTGCACCACGCATGAAGGTCGACGTCGTTGGCCCGGTTTGTGAGACCGGCGACTATCTCGGGCTCGACCGTGACCTGCCCCGGCTGAAATCCGGCGACCTGATCGCTGTCTCCACCGCCGGCGCCTATGGCGCCGTTCAGGCCGGCACCTACAATACCAGGCTGCTGGTACCGGAAGTGCTGGTCGACGGCGACCGCTTCCACGTTGTGCGCCCGCGCCAGACCTATGACGAGCTGATCGGACTGGACTCGGTGCCGGACTGGTTGGAGTAGAACTCTGCAGCTACAGCCGGTGCTGAATGAGCGCCCTGGTCTCGGCGATTCTGTCCTCATTCCGGCGATAGAATATCCACTGCTTGATGCGCTTGCTGCGCAAAAGCCCTGCCTGGGTGAGCACGCGCATATGCTCGCTGAGCGTTGCCTGGGTGATCCCCAGCTTTTCCGCGATCAGCAGCGCGCAGACGCCGTCCTCGACCAGATCGCCGTCCGTCTGCGACGGAAAATGCGCTCGCGGGTCCTTCAGCCAATCGAGGATCTGCAGCCTGCGCTCGTTGGCGATTGCTTTGAAGACATCGATCTCTTGCATTTAGGCACTTTGCCAAGTTACTAAGTTATGTCAACTCTGAATGTCAACTCTGGGAGTGAAAGCATGCTGCACGGCCACACGATCACACGCGAGCGCATTGCGGCGATAGAACCCCGCATCCGGCCCTTCGTGCGCCACACGCCGGTGCTGCGCGTCGACATGGCAGATTTCGGCCGCCCGCCTCTGCCTGTCGACCTGAAGCTTGAGTGCTTGCAGCATTCCGGCTCGTTCAAGGTACGTGGTGCGTTCACCAACCTCCTCGAACGGCCGGTTCCTGCGGCCGGCGTCGTCGCCGCATCGGGCGGCAACCACGGTGCGGCCGTCGCCTATGCCGCCATGCGGCTCGGCCACAAGGCGACCATCTTTGTTCCCGAAGTGAGCCCGCAGGCCAAGCTGGACCGCATCCGCGGCTACGGCGCCGAGCTGATCGTCGGCGGCGCCCGTTATGCCGAGGCGCTGGGTGCCAGCGAGAGCTTCGCCGAAAAATCCGGCGCGCTGCAGATCCACGCCTTCAACCAGGAGGAGACGCTGGTCGGGCAAGGCACGCTCGGCCTCGAGATCGAGGCCGACCTGCCGAAGCTCGACACCCTGCTGGTCGCCGTCGGCGGCGGCGGGCTGATCGGCGGCATCGCTGCCTGGTTTTCCGGCCGCATCAGGATCATCGCGGTCGAGCCGGAGGGTGCGCCGACGCTTCATCGCGCCTTCGAGGCGGGCCGACCCGTCGACGCGCCGGCTGAGGGCATCGCCGCCGATTCGCTCGCGCCAAAGCGTGTCGGCGAAATGATGTTTCCTATCGCCGAGGCATTCGTCGAGCGCTCGATCCTGGTCGGCGACGACGACATTATCGCCGCCCAGGCGGCGCTGTGGGACCGCGTGCGAATCATCTCCGAGCCGGGCGGTGCGGCCGCCTTCGCGGCGCTCCTGTCCGGCCGCTACGCACCGGCTGCAGGCGAGCGCGTTGCCGTACTGGTCTGCGGCGCAAACGCCAATCCGGCGAAATTCTGACAATATCCGGGGCATTATTGTTCACGTTTTGGGGAACCGCCTCGCCTTCGCCGTGTTTGTTGGTATCCTTAGGGCGATGTGCATCCGCTTGGACGCACGAAGTACGCGCTAAGATTTTAGGTCTTCGCATCGTGCTTCCCGAAAATCGACTTTTCGGGCCCATGCGATAGACTCGTGAGGCCTGGGCTATCCCGCCCGGCCAGGAAGGGCCGATGACACAACGACCCATTTTCACCAGCGATCGCAGTCTGGCCAGGCGCCTTGCCTTGAGCCGGCTGGGGACGCAGGTCTCGATAATCGTCGAACGCGGCTGGCCATTGCTGCTGCCACTGATCATCGTCGCCAGCCTGTTCCTCAGCATTTCGTGGCTCGGCCTGTTCCCATTTTTGCCCGATCTGGCGCGGATCGGTCTTATCACGGCATTCGGCGTCGCAGCGCTTGCCGCACTCTATCCACTGCGTTTCTTCCGCACGCCATCCAGTGCCGAGGTCGACCGCCGCATCGAGGCGGCCAACCGATTGCTGCACAGCCCGGTGCAGGTCCAGACCGATCGCCCGAGCGGCAAGGAAAGCATTTTTTCGCAAGCCCTGTGGCGCGAGCATCAGCGGCGCATGGCGGACCGGCTGGGCGAGCTTGGCGGCGACGTGCCGCGCACACGCGTGCCGGAACGCGACCCGTGGGCGCTGCGCGCCGTTGCCGCGCTTTTGTTGGTCACTGCCTTTGCCTTCTCCTTCGGGCCATCGGGCGGCAGGCTGAGCGACGGTTTTGTTGCCCGTGCCGCCCGCGACGTCGTGCCGCCGCGCATTGATGCCTGGGTGACGCCGCCGGCCTATACCGGCAGGCCGCCGGTATTCCTGAACGCCCCGGTCCTGGCCAACAACGCCACTCAAGCGCCGCCGGCCTTCACGGTTCCGGAGGGCAGCGATGTGTCGCTGCGCGTCACCGGCGGTTCGGGCGAGGAAACGCTGAGCTACGCCGACACCGACGGCAACACCCGCGCCATCGATCCGACCGGGCCGCAAGCCGCCAAGACTGAGGCAAGTCCGACAACGCCTTCCACCGTGCGCCAGTTCAGCGGCAAGTTAACGGCCGACGGCACGCTGACGCTGCAGTCCAGCGACGGCGAGCTCGGCCGCTGGGCCTTCGCCATAATTCCCGACAAGCCGCCGCAGATCCGCTTTGTCGGCGAGCCGAAGCGCGCCGTCAACGGCGCCTTCGAACTCAACTACCAGATCGACGACGACTATGGCGCGGCCTCCGCCAAGGCGGTTTTCGCATTGGCCGATCCGCAAGTGCCCAACGCGCATCCGCTCTATGGCCCGCCGGAAATGCCGCTGACGTTGCCGCGCCGCGGCGGCAAGGCCAATGCCGCTAAGACGACGAAGGATCTGACCGACCATGTCTGGGCAGGTGGCAACGTCAAGCTGTCGCTTGTCGCCACCGACGGTGCCGGACACACGGCGACCAGCGAAACCAAGACGCTGGTGATGCCGGAGCGGCCATTCTCCAACCCGTTGGCGCGGGCTGTGGTCGAGCAGCGCCGCATACTGGCGCTCGACGCCTATGCCAAGGACCGCGTGCTCGACCTGATGGATGCAATCACGCTCAGGCCGGAAGACACGTTCGACAACATGGCGCACTACCTCGCCATCATGAGCGCCCGCACCCGGCTGAAGATGGCAGACAGCGACGACCAGTTGCGCGACGAGGTCGCTTACCTCTGGGAGATCGCGCTCGGCATCGAGGAAGGCAATCTGTCGGCGGCCGAGAAGCGGCTGCGCCAGGCGCAGCAGGCGCTGCAGGACGCGATCAAGAACGGCGCCAGCGACCAAGAGATCGAGAAGGCGATGAAGGAACTGCGCGAGGCGATGAATCAGTTCCTGCAGGAATTCGCGGCGCGGGCGCAGCAGAATCCGAATGCGCCACAGATGCAGCAGAACGGCCAGGAACTGCGCCAGAGCGACATCGACCGCATGATGGACCAGATCGAGAACCTGGCGAAATCCGGCAATCGCGACCAGGCGCAGCAATTGCTGTCCGAGTTGCAGGACATGATGAACAATCTGCAGGCAGGCCGCCAGCAGCAAGGCGGCCAGCAAGACAGCGAGATGCGCCAGCAGATGGACAAGCTGGGCGAGATCATGCGGCGCCAGCAGGAGATGATGAACGACACTTTCCGTATGGACCAGATGCAGCGCGGCCAGCAACAGCGCGGGCAGAACCGCGACGAGCAGCTCGGCGAGAACGGTGAGCCAGGCCCGATGGGCGAAGAGGGCAAGCCCGGCCCGGGTGACGACCGCGATCCGCTCGGCCGGCCGAACCCGATGACGCCGCAGGAATTTGCTGACGCGCTGAAGCAATTGCAGGAAGGCCAGGGCAAGCTGCAGAGCGAGCTCGATCAATTGAGGAAGAGCCTCGAAGGCATGGGCCTCGACCCCAATGAGGGGTTTGGCGAGGCCGGCAAATCCATGGGCAATGCCGAACAGGCGCTCGGCGAGGGCGAAGGCGACCAGGCCGTCGGTCACCAGGGCCGCGCATTGGAGGCCTTGCGCAGGGGCGCCAAGGACATGATGAAGCAACTGCAGGCGATGCAAGGCGACCAGGGCGGCAACGGCCAGGGCGGACGCCAGCAGAATGCCGACCGTGACCCGCTCGGGCGGCCCCGCACCAGCGAGGGTCCCGACGACGGAAGTTCGGTGAGAGTGCCCGACGAGATCGACATGCAGCGTGCCCGCCAGATCCTCGAAGCGATCCGCAAGCGGCTCGGCAACGCGCTCAGCCCCGATATCGAGCGCAGCTATCTGGAGCGGTTGCTGGAGCTGAAGTAAGGCTGCCCCCCAATATTCGGAAGATCGCCGTGCGGTCCGTGGAGGCCGCCACCGCCGGACTGAGCGGCACGTTTTAACGGTTGGTGAACGCCTCGCGGATCGCCTCTTCCATGCCGTCGATGGCCTCGCCGGAAGCGTTCGGATTGCGCCGCAGCACCACGTTCGAGGAATCGATGTCGCCGAACCCGTCGGCGGCCGTAAGCTCGCGGCAGCCGGCCGGGATGTTGCTGCGCGAGATCGGCGCAATCGCCAACCCGGAGGTGACGGCGAGCCGCAGGCCGCCATTGGTATCGCTGGTGTAGGCGACACGATAGGCGAGACCGCGCTGTTCCAGCGACTTTATAGCGAAATCCTTGCACCAACCGGCACGGTTGTAGAGCGCGATCGGCACCGGCCGCTCCTCATGCATGTGATGCAGCTCCGACGTCACCCATACGGTCGGGTCATGCATCAGCACCTCACCGCCTGACAGATCCTGCCATTCGAACACCACCGCCAGATCGAGCTCGCCGGCGGCGAGCGCCGCGATCTGCGCACCGGAATGCGCGTAGCGGACGGTGATGTCGACCTGAGGATGGCGCTTGGCAAAGGCGCCGAGTGCCCGCGACAGGATCGCGTGGCCATATTCCTCCGGGATACCGATGCGCACCGGCCCGCCAAGCGGCGCCGCGACCATCGATGCCGCCGTCTCGTCGAGCAGTGAAACGATGCGCCTGGCGTTGGCGATGAGTTCGCCGCCGCGCTGCGTCAACGCTACACCGCGCGACCCGCGCTCGAACAGGCTGTCGCCGATCATGCCTTCGAGCCTCTTCATCTGCATCGAGACCGCCGACTGGGTGCGGCCGGCCCGCTCCGCCGCTTTGGTGAAATTGCCGGTGTCGGCGACCGCCACGAAGGTGCGCAACAGGTCGCTGTCGAGATTGGGTCGCATGTGCCCGCCATAAGAAAATCTGATTGCTGGCATCATTCCAATTCGTTTGCAACATGTCAAACGGCGGACGATAGTCGCCTTACCCATTGGATATGCGGCCGCGAAATCGGCTGCGGACCAATCAAAAGTGTCCTCACTCGTACCCGCTGCCCGAAACGGTGGCGGGTTCTTTTTACCCGGATGCAGGCCTGCTTTCGGCCGCGCACGCGGGAGACAGGAGCGCCTATGCAGAATCGGCTTGTGCTCGGCATCCTCAGCCTCTGTCTCGGCGTGCTGGTCTTTTCGCTGCAGGACCCGCTGGTCAAGGCGGTGTCGAGCCACTATCCGGTCACCGAGGTGATGGCGATCCGCTCGATCGTCGCCCTGCCGATCCTGGTTTTCCTTGTCCACGCCGATGTCGGATTGCAGGCAATCCTGTCGAAGCGGTTCGGCATGCTGACGATGCGCGCCTTCATCCAGTTCACCTCCTATACGGCCTACTACCTGGCAATCGCCGCCCTGCCGCTGGCTGACGCGGTGGCGCTCTATTTCATGGCGCCGCTGTTCATCATGGCGTTGGCCGGCCCCTATCTCGGCGAACGCGTGTCCTGGCAGGCGCTCGCCACCGTCCTGGTCGGCATGCTCGGCGTGCTGGTGATGGTGCGCCCGGGCGCCGGCTTGTTCGACTGGGCAGCGCTGCTGTCGCTAGGTTCGGCTCTGCTCTACGGTTTCTCGCAGCTGATGGCACGCAAGATCGGCGACACCGAATCCTCGACTGTCATGGCTTTCTATCAGAACGGCGCTTATCTGGTCGGCGCCGCATTTGTGGCGGCATTGTTTTGGCTGGCAGGCATTGACCACGCCGTGCATCCGAGTCTCGAATTCCTCGTCCGGCCATGGGTCTGGCCGGCGACGCCGGATCTCCTCAAGATGGGGGCATGCGGCTTCGTTGCCTCGGCCGGCATGATCCTGTTGTCGCAGGCCTACCGGCTGGCGCCCGCCAACAGCGTCGCCACCTTCGAATACACCGGTATCATCTGGTCGCCGCTATGGGGTTTTCTGTTCTTTGCCGAAGTGCCGCGACCAGCGACGGCGGCGGGCGCAGCCCTCATCATCGGCGCCGGCCTGTTTGCCCTCAATGCCAGCCGGCGCCTGAGCGGCGCGCCAGCCATTACGGCGACCTGCGACCCTGCCTGAAGGCGGTCGGCCTTGGGCTTTAGGCGAAGCAGGCGAGCGCCTGTTCGACGCGGGCGCGGATTTCAGCCAGCGTGAACGGCTTTTGCACGACGTCGAGAATAATGCCGTCCAATTCCTCGGCGCGCTCGCGCTGGTCGGCATAGCCGGTCATCAGCATGATCTTCATCGCCGGGAACAGCGCCGCTGCCGCCTTGGCCATCTTGATGCCGTCCATCTCCGGCATGCGGATGTCGGACAGCACAAGGTCATAGCTCCCTTGCGCCGCCCGGATCAGAGAAAGGCCATATGCGCCGTCGGCGGCAACAGTGACATTATGCCCGGCACGTTCGAGCGCACGAGCGGCGAGAGTGCGGACGGATTCATCGTCCTCGACGATCAGGAGCTTTGCCATGGGCAGCATATTTGGCGGGGAAAAGTTGATGTTTCCTGAAGGCGCCAAGGATCGATGAGGCCTTTTCAGAATTCGCTCCGCCGAGTCAGATGGCGTGGTTTTCGAGAACCGGAGCGGAGCGGACGTTCGAGTCCGCGAGCACCGACAGGTGGCCGCCGGAGTAGAACTATCAAAAGGCCTCAGGCGTCGCCCTTGACGATGCCGACGAACGGCAATTCGCGAAACGCGTGGGCGACGTCCATGCCATAACCGACGACGAAATAATCGGGGCAGTCAAAGCCGACATAGTCGGCGTTGAGCGTGGTCTGGCGGCGCATGCGCTTGTCGAGCAGCACGGCGATGGCACAGCTCCTCGCGCCGCGCGACAGCATGAGGTCGCGGGTGAAACTCAGTGTCTTGCCGGATTCCAGAATGTCGTCGATCAAAAGCACATCGCGGCCGGCGACCTCGTTGTCGATGTCGCGCAGCACCCTCACCTCACCGCTGGTCATGCCGGCGCCATAGCTGGAGATGAAGATGAACTCGACCTCCGGCGACAGGCCGACATCGTGCATGGCACGGATAAGATCGGCGGCGAAGATGAACGATCCCTTCAGCACCGAGATTACCAGAAGGTCGTGGTAGTCGTGCCCGGCGATCTCCTTGGCAAGTTCCAGGTTCCGCCGCGCGATGGCGGACGCCGAAAACAGGACTTCGATGTCCTTGCCGCGCACAACTGGCATTGGCTGCCCTTCCAGAAATGATCGCCTTGTAGGCGAAGCCGACCGAAACGGTCTTCAACCTGTTTCTAGGCATGTCGAGCCGGCTGGCAAGGCCAAATCTTTCGCAGGACGCCCGCGAACGGTCGGGTGTCCGCAGCGCGTAGCGGATCGTTTATCTGGTGACCTGTTGATTTTCTGGCGCCGCTCTAACGAACCAGCGCATGGCCGCCCGAAATCCAGAAGGCGGCAAAGGCGGCACCGACGCCGACAATCCAGAAGATCGGCCCACCATGCACCCACAACGGCCGTTCGACGGCGGTTTCGGGCTTGCGCAACATGTCCATGCCTTCGATCGAAGGCATGGACATCATGCGCGCAGGCGGCGGCGCAAAGTCTGGACGTGTAAAATGGCGGGGCAGCACCTCATAATCGGCATCGATAACCTCGGCGGTCAGGTCGCGCATGATGCGTTCCGGCTCGGCGGCCGGATCGGTCATGATTTCGCCGGAAACCGGGCGCGCGGTTCGATCCTCAGCCATCATGGCCCAACACTACCGCACCTGTTCGCTTTTCGTTTCTTTTGGGTAAACGGAAATGGTTAACGCTTCCCCACCGGAACCCCTGTGACTCGCTCGAAAAGCCCCCAAATTAACCGTCGGTTAACCATGCCGGCCGATGGTCTTTCCACAGAAAGGGCTGGCATCTTGCCGCCGAGAATTTCAGGTCGTCGAAAGTGATCCGCTTCGAAAATGTCGGCCTCCGCTATGGCATGGGTCCGGAGATTCTCCGCGACATCTCCTTGCACATTCCGGAGCGCTCCTTTCAGTTCCTGAGCGGACCTTCAGGCGCCGGCAAGACGACGTTGCTGCGGCTTTTGTTCATGTCGCTGAAGCCGACGCGCGGCCTGATCACCATTTTCGGCAAGGACCGCTCGCGCATCTCGCGTACCGAATTGCCGCATCTGAGACGTCGCATCGGCGTGGTGTTCCAGGATTTTCGCCTGCTCGACCATATGACTACCTACGAGAACGTGGCCTTGCCGCTGCGCGTGCGCGGCCGCGAGGAGGCGACCTATCGCACTGACGTCACCGAGCTGCTGAAATGGGTCGGCCTCGGCGAGCGCATGCATGTGCTGCCGCCGGTGCTGTCTGGCGGCGAGAAGCAGCGCGCCGCCATCGCCCGGGCGTTGATCGAGCAGCCCGAGATCCTCCTCGCCGACGAGCCGACCGGCAATGTCGACCCGCCGCTGGCACGACGCTTGCTGCGGTTGTTCATCGAGCTCAACCGGCTGGGCACCGCCGTGGTGATCGCCACACACGACCTCGGCCTGATGGAACAGGTCGACGCACGGCGAATGATCCTGGCCGGCGGAAGGCTGGACATCTATGACTGAGCTCTCCGTCGAACATTTCGAGGGTCAGGACGCCGCGGCGGCAAAGCCCCGCGTCCAGCGCAAAATGGCGCCGATCGTGCCGGCGCAGAACATCGCCGGCCGGGCGCTGGTGCTGGTCATCGCCATCATGACGTTTCTGTCCTGCCTGACGTTTGGCGCCGTCACGCTGGTGCGTGACACCGCCTCCGTCTGGGAGAACCAGATCTCGCGCGAAGCGACAATCCAGATCAAGCCGGTCGACGGCCTCGACATGGAGGCCGCACTTGCGCTGGCCTCGCAGATCGCCGGCGAATTCCCTGGCGTGAAAAGCGCCCGGATCGTCGACCACGAAGCGACGGCCCGGCTGCTCGAGCCTTGGCTGGGCTCGGGCCTGAACATCGATGAGCTGCCGGTGCCGCGCTTGATCATCATCACCATCGACGAGAATAGTCCGCCCGATTTCGCCGCACTGCGCGCGGCGATCACGCCGAAGCTGCCGAGTGCCTCGCTCGACGATCATCGCACCTGGGTCGACCGGCTGGTTGCCATGGCCCGCACCACGGTAACGATCGGTGTCGCAGTGCTGGCGCTGATGCTGTCGGCGACGGTGCTGACCGTTGTGTTCGCAACGCGCGGCGCCATGGCCGGCAATGGCCACATCATCGAGGTGCTGCATTTTGTCGGCGCCGAGGCGCGCTTCATCGCGCGCGAATTCCGCCGGCATTTTCTGGTCACCGGCATGAAGGGCGCCGCGGCAGGCGGCGCCGCGGCGATCCTGGTCTTCATCGTCTTCTCCTGGTGGTCGTCACGCAACATGGCAACGCCGCAGGCCGACCAGGCGACCGCCCTGTTCGGCAATTTCGCCATCGGCTCGGCGGGTTATCTCGGGGTCGCTGTCATGGTGCTGGTGATCGGCGCGCTGACGGCGGCAACCTCCCATTTCACCGTGGTTACCTATCTCAGCGACATCGACATTCGCCAGCCGGACGCCGGCTAAAGGAAAGATCGATCACGGATGGAAACGCATCGTCACGAAAATTGCATTTTTTTCCTACCAAAGGCCGTATTTCGGGATTAACCATTTCATGATGGACGTTCGGGACTCGACCGATACCGCTGGATGCATGCCAGTGCTGGTTGCGCGCCCGCCTGTATTCGCCGAGCCTGATGAATTTGCCAAGCCGGATCAGTTCGCCAAACATGGGCGGCTGCTGGCAGCCCGCTCCTTGCGCATCTCGGCTCTCCTTCTGCTCGCCTTTATGGCGCTGTTTGTCGCCGGCTTCGGCTGGTTCGCCAATACCGTCAGCCGCCTGACTACGCCCGCCAATCCGGCAAGGGCCGACGCTATCATCGTGCTGACCGGCGGCCAGTCGCGCCTCGACGCTGCGATGGGCCTGCTTGCGTTAGGCAAGGGCGAGCGGCTGCTGATCAGCGGCGTCCATCCCTCCGCCAGCCGCCGCCAGCTTCAGGCCGCGACCGGCGGCGACAAGAGGCTGTTTTCCTGCTGCGTCGACATCGACCGCGCCGCGCTCGACACGATCGGCAATGCCGAGGAAAGTGCCAAATGGGTCGAGGACCATGCCTACGGCACGGTCATTCTCGTCACCAATAATTATCATATGCCGCGTAGCTTGCTGGAAATGGGCCGGCTGCTGCACGGCGCCAGGCTCGAGCCCTATCCGGTGGTCAACACCAACCTCGAGAATGGCGGCTGGCTGACCAAGCCGGAAGCGCTGCGCGTGCTGTTCACCGAATACAACAAATACCTGCTGGCGCTGGCGCGCGGCATCATGCCGGTGAAGCAATCGCCCAACGGCGTCACGCTGGCCGACGCCGCGGGCGGAAACTGAACGGCACCGGCACTTTTATTCCCTAGCTCTTATTCCCTGGCTGCTGCATCTGATCGCAAGCGTGCGATCTCCTGTTCGAGCCGTTCGATGCGCTTGTCGCGTTCGCCCAGCGCCGCCGCCACGCCGGCAGCTTCGAAACGCTGCGGGATGTGCTGCGAGCAATTTGAATCCCAAGCCGAAACCGTAAACAGGATAACCTGCTCGGGTCGCGCCTTATAGTCTTGCGGCATCAGCTTTGCCGTCAGCTCGGCATCGCCCTCGACGACGCGCGCCCTGCCCCAGATCTTGATGCGCTGCCGGTGCGCATAATCGATCAGGAATAGGAAAGCCTGTGGGTTGTCGCTGAGGTTGCCCTGGGTGATGAACTGCCTGTTGCCGGAAAAATCGGCAAAGCCGATCGTCCGTTCGTCGAGCACCTTGAGGAAACCGGCAGGCCCGCCGCGATGCTGGATGTAAGGCTGCCCGTCCGCATTGGCGGTCGACAGAAAGACGCTGGTCTGCGCCTCGATGAAGGCGGCGAGATCGGGCGTGATTACCGCCTGCCAGCCGCCACGCTCCTCGACACGGGCATAGGCCTGGCGCGAGCCCTTGCGCGCCTGAATCGCCTTCACCGTCGGGGTGAAAGCAACATCGCTGGTGTGAGCGTTCATGGAAGCCTCCTCAAGCGCCGAGCTGCGCTGCATTGCTAGTAAGGAAATAGGTCCTTCCATCTTCGAGATGCAGATGCCATATCTGCAATCTATCCTTCCGTTTTTCGGGAGGGCAAATTTTCGGGAGAGCTATGGATCGCCTCCAGTCCATGTCGCTTTTCGTTGCCGCGGCGGAGACAGGCAGCCTCTCGGCTGCCGGGCGCCGCTTCGGCATTCCGCTGACGACGGTCAGCCGCAAGGTTTCGGACCTGGAGCGGCATCTGAAGACACGGCTGTTGAACCGCACGGCGCGGCAGCTGTCGCTGACCGATGCGGGCCATGCCTATCTCGCCGCGTGTCGTCGCATTCTCGACGAGGTCGGCGAGGCCGAGCGAATAGCCGCCGGCGAATACAGCGCCCCGACCGGCGAACTGATCGTCACTGCGCCGATCGTCTTCGGCCGCCTGCATGTGCTGCCGGTCATCACCAGCTTCCTCTCCGTCTATCCTGAGGTAGGTGTGCGGCTGACACTCGCCGACCGGATAACCCAGTTGGTCGAAGAGCACATCGACCTCGCCGTCCGCATCGGCGAGCTTGCCGATTCGAGCCTGATCGCCACCCGCCTGGGTTCGATCCGCCGCGTCGTTTGCGCGAGCCCGGCCTATCTCGCCGAGCACGGCACGCCGAAAACGCCGCAGGAGCTTGCAGCACACAGTGCAATCGCCTTTGAAGGGCTCACCGCCGCAGCCTGGAGCTTCGCCACCGGCAAGACCGAAGTCAGCGTGCCGGTCCGCTCCAGGTTACGGGTCAACACGGCTGAGGCAGCGATCGATGCGGCGATTGCCGGCGTCGGCGTGACGAGGCTGCTTTCCTACCAGATCGCCGCCGCAGTCCGGTCGGGTAGGCTGCGCCCGGTGCTTCAAGAGTTTGAGCCAGACCCATGGCCGGTGAGCCTCGTCCATGCCGGCCAGGGGCTACTGCCGGTGAAGCTGCGCGCATTCCTCGACTTCGCCGCCCCGCGCCTGAGACAGCGCCTGCTGCAGGCGGCGTGGCAAACGTGACGAAGACGGCCCATCGCAAGGCCGGGCCGATCGCCCGCCTCGCAGCGTTTCCTTTTTGCCGGCGCTTGGTGTAACCAACGCACACCTCCTCACCGGGCACTTGCTGTATGCTGTATTTCCGCTCGCTGGCGTTCAATCTCGCCTTCTACCTCAATTTGATCGTCCAGATGATCCTCTGGACCCCGTATTATTTCCTGTCGCCACGCCATCGCGCCTGGTTCGTGCCGAAATTCTGGTCGCGCACCAGCATGTGGCTCTACGACAAGATCGCCGGCACCAGAAGTGAGATCACCGGCCAGGAAAACCTGCCTGACGGCTCCTTCATCCTGGCGCCGAAGCACCAGTCCTTCTGGGACACGATCGCTTTCCTGCCTTATCTCGACGATCCCGTTTACATATTGAAACGGGAGCTGACCTGGATCCCGTTCTTCGGCTGGTACATTTTGAAGATGCGGATGATTCCTGTCGACCGCGGCAGCCGCTCGAAGGCATTGAAGACGGTGATCGCCGCGACCAAACAGGAATTGGCGCGCAATCCGCGCCAGCTGATCATCTATCCCGAGGGCACCCGCCGCGCGCCGGGCGACGAACCGGTCTACAAATACGGCATCGTCGAACTCTACGCGCAACTTGGCATTCCGGTGGTGCCGGTCGCTCACGTCGCCGGCCTCTATTGGCCGCGCCGCAAATTCCTGCGCTATCCCGGCACGATCAAGGCGCGCTTCCTGCCACCGATCCCGCCCGGCCTCGGCAAGGACGAATTCATGCAACGGCTGATCGGCGAGACGGAGGCCGCCTGCGACCAGCTCCTCGTCGAAGCGGCGCAGACACCGAACCCGCCGCCGATGCCGCCGACGGCGGTGAAACGGCTTGGTGAGCTGGACGCGAAACCTGAATTGAAAGACTGAGACACCCACCGCGGATGCCAGAAAGGCTCATGGCAAGGCAGCCAGGGCGGCTGTTGCAACCAGCGTCACGGCAAACACCAGATTGATGATCCGCGACGCCAGCGGTTTGCGCAGCAAACGTGCAAAAGCCGCGCCGGCGAGAAGCCACAAGAGATGAATGGCAACAATCATCAAGGCGAGGACCGCCAGCTTGGCTGAAATAGCAAGACCGCCGGCGCCGGAAGACGCGCCGGCAAACACGGCGGCAATCGCCACATAGGCTTTCGGATTGGCAACGGCCAGAAGGAACCCGCCCAGGAAAGTGGGAAGCGCCGCCCCACCAATGCGTGCCGCCAGTGGCGGCGGCGTCGCAATCTTGAACGCCAGATAGAGGATGTAGGCTGCTGACGCGACCGCCAACAGCGCTGCGAGCTTCGGCAGCGCGGTGAGAACGGCCATGATGCCCGTCGCCACGACCAAAAGCACGAGGACCGTCCCGACAACGATTCCCGAGGCATAACGGAGCGAATCGCGCAGGCCGAACGCGGCGCCGATCGCGGTGACACTTATCGTCGCCGGCCCTGGGCTGCCCATAACGATGGCCGATGCCAGCACAAGCGCCAGCAATCGCTCCCATAGCTGCTGATCGAGAAGACCCTGTCCGGCCATGCGGCGTCCCTGCATCCTGTGACGAGGCAGGGACGGTAGGGTAAGGCAGCGGCGCCGGTCTTGAACGATCGTGCGCGGCTATGCGCTGGCCTTGTCGAGCTCGACGATATCGTCCGGACTGAGCTGCAACGATGCGGCACGCACCAGGCTGTCGAGCTGGTCGAGCGTCGTCGCGCTGGCGATCGGAGCGGTGACGCCGGGCCGCGCCATGACCCAGGCAAGCGCCACTTCCGCCGGCTTGGCCGAATGTCTGGCCGACACCGCGTCGAGCGCTGAGAGAATGCGCATGCCGCGCGCGTTGAGATACCCTTTCACACCACTGCCGCGCGGGCTTTTGCCGAGATCGGCTTCGCTCCGGTACTTGCCGCTCAGAAACCCCTTGGCGAGGCTGAAATAGGTGATGACGCCGATGTCCTCGGCCGCGCACAGATCGCGCAGCGGACCATCGAAGGACGAGCGGTCGTAGAGATTGTATTCCGGCTGCAGCACCTCGTAGCGCGGCAGACCGCGCAGGCTTGCTACGTCAAGTGCGGCCCGCAACTGGGCGGCGTCGAGGTTGGAAGCGCCGGCATAACGGATTTTGCCCTTGTCGAGCAGTTTCTGGTAGGCGCCGAACGTTTCCTCATAAGGGGTCGCCGGGTCGGGCCAGTGCGACAGATAGAGATCGACGCTATCGACCTGCAGCCGCTTCAGCGAGGCGTCGATGGCCTTTTCGATGTAGGCGGCGGACAGATCCCTCTTGCCCTGCCCCATATCCGAACCGACCTTGGTGACAACGACAACCTTGTCGCGGTTGCCGCGGCTTTTCATCCATTTGCCGATAATGGTTTCGGATTCGCCGCCCTCGTGGCCGGGAATCCAGCGCGAATAGGAATCGGCCGTGTCGATGGCGTTGAGGCCAGCGTCGACAAAGCGGTCGAGTAGGTCGAACGAGGTTTTCTCATCGGCGGTCCAGCCGAACACATTGCCGCCCAGAACCAATGGCGCGATGGATAGGTCGGTGCGACCGAGACGACGTTTCTGCAAGGCTGATCTCCATGGTGATTCATGCTGGGGCGGGTGGGAGCCGCCGACCGGGCTAACCTATGTCGCACCGTGGCAACGTCAAACGCATAGCCTCTTTTCCAGCCCGCCGCCGCTTCACAAAACCGCGACCCGCCGCGCCGTGTCGGGCTTCAAGACGCTGTCCCGAATTTCCAAACCAGTACCCTCTGAGGAAACAATCTGGCAAGTTTAGCACATAGATTGTCAAATCTGCCAATTCAGACCTTTGCCGGCCGGCCATAGGTTCCGCGGCGCCGACGCAAATCTCGGCCAAGCCGGGACTGTTTGCCCCGGATCGTTTGTTGTGGAGATCGGAATGAAAGCAATTGTATTTGACGCCATCGGCTCGCCGCGCGACGTGCTCTATATGGACGACCTGCCGATGCCGCGGATCGGCGACGGCGAGGTGCTGGTCAGGATGGTCTCGGCCTCGATCAATCCGGGCGACTTCCTGTTTATCCAGAACCTCTATCCCGAACCGAAGAGGCCGCATTTTCCCCGGCAGATCGCGGGAAACCATGGCGCCGGCATCGTCGAAGCCGTTGGCGCGGACGTTTTGCTGGAACCGGGCACGCTTGTCGCATTCAGCTATTATGGCAGTTGGGCCGAGTACGCGGCCATTCCCGCCGAATGGCTGATCCCGTTGCTTGCCGGCTATCCGGTCGAACGCGCCGGGCAGATGGTGAACCCCATTACCGCGTGGGATCTGCTGGTGGATTCCCGTGTGCGGCCTGGCCAGTGGCTGGCTGTCACGGCCGGCTATTCGTCAATTTCGACAATGGTGATGCAGTTCGCCCAACGACGCGGTATCAACGTCATCGCGCTGGTGCGGCGCTCGCACCAAAGCTTCGATCTGAAGACGCTTGGCGCCGCCGCCATTCTTGACCTTTCTGACTTGAAGGCAAGTATCCGGGAAGCGGTGATGGATATCACCGGTGGCGCCGGATTGAACGGGATTATCGACAATGTCGGCGGACCTGTCAGCGGCGAATTGATCCGCACCCTGGCGCTCGGCGGGCAGATGGTGATCAATGGCGGCATGAGTGCCGAGCGCTTCGAACTGCACAATTTCGATGTGTTGCTGAGCGGCGTCGAGATCAGGGCGAATATCTATCGCTATTTCTTTTCGCCGCCGGTCGAAGCCGACCGGCCTGTGCTACGCGAGATCATCGACATCTTCGGCCAGCCCGGCTTCCACGTTCCTGTCGGCGGTCTCCACCCGCTGACCGAGTTCAAGCTGGCCGTGGCAAACAGCCTGGATCGCGCCGATCTTGGCAAACAGATTTTCGGGATGTAGCCCGCATCACGACACCGAAATCATCATCGTCAACGGTAAAAGAAGCTACGTCGCGACCCGTCTTGTCACTTCTTCCAGCCAGTGGTCGCTTATACCCAGTGCTTCGAGGTGCTCCAGCGTGCTGAGCACGTAATCCTCATTCCTCCCCGACTGGCCGACGGCGCCGCGGACGACAGCCGCCGCCTCGGCAGCGTCGAGCGCACCGGCATATTGCTCATGGCTGCGGTCGACAACGTAGGCCACGGCTTCCACCGTCTCGCCCCCATTGGTGCCGCGCCTGTCCGTCTCCTCGTTATCGAGGCGGATGCGGAGCACACGTTCGAGATAGACGTTGGTGACCAGCTCGCGTTCGCGCAGATAGGTGATGACCTCGTTGCGCAGCTCGCCTGGAACCCGGAACGCCAGCCCAATGCAGGAGCCGCCGCGGTCGAGGCCGAGCACCAGGCCCGGCCGTTCGCGCGTGCCGCGATGCACGAAAGAATAGACGCAGAGCGAACGGCGGTAGCCATGCAGGCGGGCGCGCCGCGTCTCGACATGCGCGAATCCCGGCCGCCAGATCAGTGAGCCGTAGCCAAAAACCCAAAAATCGCCCATATCGCCAAGCCTGATTGTGACGACCACCTCACCGGTGGTGTTTCAGTCCGTCTACCTGTTGTTGCCGCAAGCGACAGCCCGCCCCTGCCACCCGCGTTAACGAAAGCCGCAGCATGACGTCAAGTGACGAGCGCCCGCCGCCCAGCCAACGTCGCCGCCTGTTGTGGCTTGCCGCTTTCATTCTCGTGCTGTTCGGCATCTACAGCGCGGGCTGGTTCTACCTGGCGGACCTGGTCGAGAGCGCGACCGACAAGGCGGTCGCCGATCTCGACGACAAAGGCATCAGGGCCGACTGCGCCAATCTCGCGGTCAGCGGCTATCCCTTCAGCTTCACCCTTTCCTGCGACAGCCTGGCTTACGAGGACGACAGCCGCAACGTCGCGGCATCGACAGGCAAGATCAACGCCGCCACGCAGATCACCCGGCTTTTGTCGCCTGCCGCCGAGATCAGGGGGCCGCTCAGGACCTCAGTTCCCGGCATGACCCCGCTCTGGATCGACTGGGATGATCTGCGGGCCGACATGAAGCTGTCCTGGCCGCTGCCGAGGCGCCTCTCGCTGCAGGCAGAAGGCCTGTCCGGCCAGACCGATCCGGCAGACGACACCGATCCCGTCTCGCTGTTCAGCGCCGGAACTGCCATCGGGCAATTGCGCCCAAACGGCCCGGACATCGACTATGCCGGCAATTTCACCGATCTCGAAATCGACGCGGCGGCCATCGACGGGCGCGTCTTGCCGCCGCTCGACGGCAGCGGCGACGTGACGCTGAAGAACGGCGTGACGCTGATCAAGGCAAATCCGAAGAGCCTGCGCGGCCAGGCGGCCGAAATCCACAAGCTCGATCTGTCGTCCGGAACTGCGCGCATCACCGTTTCCGGACCGCTGTCGGTCGATGACGACGGTCTCATAAATGCCGACCTGACGATCAGGCTCAATGATCCAAAGGCCGTGGCGGCAATCCTCGCCACCGCCATCCCCGAGCAGAAGAAACAGATCCAAACCGGCTTTGCCGGACTGGCGCTGCTCGGCAACCAGCCGTCGATGCCGCTGAAGATCGTCAGGGGCAAGGCCTCGCTCGGCTTCATCCCGCTCGGCAAGATCAAGCCGCTCGACTAAAGTATCCGCGTTGGTCAAGGGACAGATGGTGTCCAGGTCCGATTGTCCCTGAGTAGTGCGTTTGCGAGGATGATGAGCTTTCGCATGATGGCTGTGATGGCGAGTTTTGAGGCTTTGCCGTCGGCCGTGAGCTGGTGGTATTTTGCCTTTAGATCGGGATTGAAGCGTTTCTGTGAAACGATGAACCGCTCTAAGCCGGGCCGGTCTGCGATCGGCTTACCGCGGCCTATCCCTTCGGCGGATGTTCGATCGCCTGGCGGCCGAAATCCGGTACGTCGATGTCCTGGCCGGCCTCGATAATCGAGCGGCGGACGGCGCGGGTGCGGGTGAACAGGTCGAACAGTTTTTCGCCGTCGCCCCAGCGGATCGCCCGCTGCAGCGAGGACAGATCCTCGGAAAACCGCGCCAGCATTTCGAGAATGGCGTCCTTGTTGTGCAGGCAGACGTCGCGCCACATGGTCGGGTCGGACGCCGCGAGACGGGTGAAGTCGCGAAAGCCGGAAGCCGAGTATTTGATGACCTCGGACTTGGTCACCGACTCCAGATCGTCGGCGGTACCGACGATGTTGTAAGCGATGATATGCGGCAGGTGCGAAACGATGGCCAGCGTCATGTCGTGATGCTGCGGGTCCATCGTATCGATGTTGGAGCCGCAGCGGCGCCAGAATTCCGAGAGCTTTTCCAGTGCTGCGGGATCGGTGCCGGGCAGCGGCGTGAAAATGCACCAGCGGTTCTCGAACAGTTCGGCAAAACCGGCGTCCGGTCCCGATTTTTCGGTGCCGGCCAAAGGATGGGCAGGGATGAAGTGCACGCCATCAGGCACGTGCGGCTGCATCTGCGCGATCACCGACGCCTTGGTCGAGCCGACATCGGTGAGGATGGCGCCCTTCTTCAGCGCCGGCGCGATCTCTGCGGCGACCGTGCCTGAAGAGCCGACCGGCACCGAAACGATAACCAGATCAGCATCGCGAACCGCCTCTTTCGCATCCGTCGTATAGGTGTCGCCAAGGCCGAGTTGGCTCGCGCGTGCCAGCGTCGCGTCGCTGCGCGTCGAAATCGCGACTTGGCCGGCGAGTCCCTCGCGGCGGATGACGCGGGCCAGCGACGAGCCGATCAGGCCGATGCCGACCAGCGCGATCTTTTCGAACATCGGTGAGGTCATGGTGTTCTAGCTTTTCAGGAATGTCGCGAGTGCTGCGACAACGCCGCGATTGGCCTCTTCGGTGCCGATGCTCATGCGCAGCGCGTTCGGAAAACCGTAGCCGGAAACGCGCCGCAATATGTAGCCGCGCGCACTGAGGTAGTCGTCGGCGGCCGCCGCCGAATGCTTTTTGTCCTCGGGAAAGTGGATGAGGATGAAATTGCCGACGCTCGGCGTCACCCGCAGCCCGAGCCCGCTTAGTTGCTCGCTCAGCCAGGCTAGCCAGGTCTCGTTGTGCGCGACGCTGCGTTCGATATGGGCGCGGTCGTGGATCGCCGCGATGCCGGCCTCGATCGCCGTCGCATTGACGTTGAAAGGCCCGCGCACGCGGTTGATCGCGTCGATGACGTGCATTGGCGCATACATCCAGCCGATCCGCGCCCCGCCCAGGCCTAATTTGGAGAAAGTGCGGGTCATGACCACGTTTTCCGCGCTGCCCACCAACTCGACGCCGGCTTCATAGTCGTTGCGCCGGACATATTCGGCGTAAGCTGCATCCAGCACCAGAAGCACGTTTCGCGGCAGGCCGGCATGCAGGCGGCGCACCTCCTGGAACGGCACGTAGGTGCCGGTTGGATTATTTGGATTGGCAAGGAAGATGATCCGGGTAGCCGGCGTCACCGCGGCGAGGATCGCATCGATGTCGGCGCGTTCATCGGTCTCCTTGACCGTTACCGGGACGGCACCGGCCGACTGTATGTAGATCTTGTAGACCATGAAGCCGTGTTCGGTGATGATGGCTTCGTCGGCGGGTGCGAGATAGGTCTGCGCCAGCAGGCCCAGAATCTCGTCGGAGCCGTTCGAGCAGACGATGTTCGCCGGGTTGAGCCCGTGCACCTCGGCGATCGCTTCCCTCAGGCGCCTGGCGCTGCCGTCGGGATAGACCGCGAGCTTGTCGGCGACCGCGCGCGCGGCCTCTATCGCCTTTGGCGAAGGACCGAGCGGGTTCTCGTTCGCCGACAATTTATGGACCTTGGCGGCACCTTCAGGCGCCGCGCTCTTGCCGGGCACATAGGCTTCGATGTCCATGATGCCGGCGCGGGGCCTTGGACGTGTCTGATCCGGGGTCTGGCTCATTTCATGAAATCCGTCGAGAGTGCCTCCATCGGGAGGCCGCAGCGGAAATACAAGCCGTGGCCCGGAATGTCGAGGGGCGGCAATTCGGGATCAAGAACTTGCCGTTGACGAACCCACGCGCGAGTCATAGAAGAGCATCGACAGTTCCGTGGTGATTTGGCCGGTCGGCTTGCAGCCACGTTAAACAACTTGCTAAAGGGCCGTTTGCATCTTGTAACCGGCTTTGCGAAGGCATGGCCGGTTTTTTGTTGCCCTGACTGGCTGTTGCCCGGACCGGCGGACAACGGAAGGCCGGGCAAGGAGATGTAATGGTCGTTTTGCGCGCTCGAAAAACCAACAACGAGGCCGACCAGCCGTCGAGCCCGGTGTTGCGTTTCGGCGCCGACAAGCCGCTCAAGCTCGACGCCGGCACGCTGCTGTCGCCGTTCCAGATCGCCTACCAGACCTATGGCACGCTCAACGACGCGCGTTCCAACGCCATCCTCGTCTGCCATGCGCTGACCGGCGACCAGCATGTCGCCAACACCAATCCGGTGACCGGCAAGCCGGGCTGGTGGGAGGTGCTGATCGGCCCCGGCAAGATCATCGACACCGACCGTTTCTTCGTCATCTCGTCAAACGTCATCGGCGGCTGCCTCGGCTCCACCGGCCCCGCCTCGACAAGTCCCGCCACAGCCAAGCCTTACGGGCTCGACCTGCCGATCCTCACCATCCGCGACATGGTGCGGGCGCAGTTGATGCTGGTCGAGCATTTCGGCATCGAACAGCTGTTCAGCGTGCTGGGCGGCTCGATGGGCGGCATGCAGGTGCTGCAATGGGCCTCCAGCTATCCCGAGCGCGTCTTCTCGGCGCTGCCGATCGCCACCGGCGCCCGTCATTCCTCGCAGAACATCGCTTTCCACGAGGTCGGCAGGCAGGCAGTGATGGCCGACCCGGACTGGCACGGTGGCAAATATTTCGAGCATGGCAAGCGGCCGGAAAAAGGGCTGGCGGTGGCGCGCATGGCCGCCCACATCACCTATCTGTCGGAAGCAGCGCTGCACCGCAAGTTCGGCCGCAACCTGCAGGACCGCGAAGCGCTGACCTTCGGTTTCGATGCCGACTTCCAGATCGAGAGCTATCTGCGCCATCAGGGCATGACCTTCGTCGATCGCTTCGATGCCAACTCCTATCTCTACATGACGCGGGCGATGGATTATTTCGATCTCGCCGCCGACCATGGCGGCCGGCTGGCCGATGCCTTCGCCGGCACCAAGACGCGCTTCTGCCTGGTTTCGTTCACTAGCGATTGGCTGTTCCCGACCGAGGAGAGCCGCTCGGTCGTGCACGCGCTGAACGCGGCCGGCGCCTCGGTATCGTTCGTCGAGATCGAGACCGACCGCGGCCACGACGCCTTCCTGCTCGACGAACCGGAACTGTTCGCCGCCATCAAGGGCTTCATCGCCTCGGCCGCTCGGGCGAGAGGGCTCGGCGCATGACCCCGAAAAGTTGCGGACCGTTCGGATCAGGACCATGCGCCAGGCATCAGCGCATGACCCCGAAAAGTTGCAGACTTTTCGGATCAGGATCATGCGCCAGGCAAGAGCCGAAGGCATGAGCGTCAACCGCGCCCAGCGCGTCGACCTCGAAGTCGTCGCCGATCTCATCCCGCCGCAGTCGCGGGTGCTGGACGTCGGTTCCGGCGACGGCCTGCTGCTCGAATTGCTGCAGGAGACCAAGAAGGTCGATGGCCGCGGGCTGGAACTGTCGCAGCGCGGCGTCAACGAATGCGTGGCGCGCGGCCTGTCGGTTATTCAAGGCGATGCCGACAAGGATCTCCAATTCTATCCCGACAAGGGTTTCGACTTCGTCGTTCTGTCGCAGACCTTGCAGGCGACCCGCAATCCGAAGCTGGTGCTCGACGAACTGCTCCGGATCGGCAACCGCGCCATCGTCTCATTCCCGAATTTCGGCCACTGGCGGGTGCGCCTTTCGCTGCTCTTCAACGGCCGCATGCCGGTGACCAAGGACCTGCCCTATTCCTGGTACGACACGCCCAACATCCATTTCTGCACCATTCGCGACTTCGTCAATCTGTGCGACGAGCTTGGCGCGACGGTGGAAAAGGCAACCGCGCTCGACGCCAACGGCCAGCGGATCGGCTTCTCGATGCCGTGGTGGTTCTGGAACTTTTTCGGCCAGCAAGCGGTATTTCTGCTGAAACGATAAGAGCCAATCGTGGCAGATCGTCCCCCTATTCAAGCACGTCCGTGGCCTTGTGCGGGTGCTGGACGCCATCAACGAAGACCACGTCGGACCGGGAATTGCCGGTACGCAGCGGCAATATCTCCTGATAGGCGGGCGAGTCGTACCATGCGCGCGCCTGCTGCCTGTCGGGAAATTCGATGATTATGAGATAGCCGGGCCAGGTGTTTTCAACGATTTCCACCTCGCCTCCGTGCACCACGAAGCGGCCGCCAAACGGTTCCAGCGTGGCATCGATCTTGTGCAGGTACTCGACGATCTGCGGTCCCGGCGTGACCTGGCGCATATGGGCGACGGCGTAGGCGGTCATGGCGTATCTCCTTGTGGTCGAAGGCCGGACAACCGGCTTGATGGGAGCAGTTTGCCGAGACGTAATGCGCTGGTCGATTACCCCAGAGGTAATGACACTGAATACAAAAACGAAGCGCGGCTGCCGTCACCTGAAAGATATTTCCGCCTGGCACCGATGATTTCCACCCACCTGCGCTGTCCTTATCGATGAGCGCGCCTGGATGGTCCGGCGGCCGGAAACGAGAGGTGATCCATGGGATCGTTGCAAAATCAGAATGTCGTCGTCGTCGGAGGCAGCCGTGGTGTCGGCCGCTCGATCGCGGAGGCCGCTCTCAAGGAGAAAGCGACGGTGCTGGCCGTTGCCCGCGGAAAACAGGCCCTGGCGCAATTTGCCTGGGAGGTCTCGGGCGTGAAGACGCTCGCGGTCGATGCTACGGTGGACTCCGCCCCGGATAAGGTCTTCGCCGCGCTTGAGCCGGACGTGCTGGTGATCTGCGCAGGTGCGCTGGCGCCTTCTGCGCCGGTGCATGAACAGAACTGGAAGGCGTTCTCGGCAAATTGGGACACGGACGTCAAGGCGTCGTTCCTGTTTTGCCGGGCCGCTCTGCGGCGTCCGCTCAAGCCGGGGACCCGGATCGTTCTGATCTCCAGCGGCGCGGCCTTGACCGGCGGACCACCGAACGCCGGCGGCTATGCCGGCGCAAAACGCATGCAGATGTTCCTGGCCGGTCATAGCCAGAAGGAGGCCGACCGGCTTGGCCTCGGCCTGCGCTTCATGGCGCTCGCGCCGATGCGCATCATGCCGGAAACCGGCGTGGGCAAGGCCGGCGTCGACAGCATAGCGGCCTATATGGGCATCCAGCCGGCGGACTTCATCGCCGCCATGACCGACATGCAAACGCCGGCCGATGTCGGACGGGCGGTGGTCGCACTCGCCACCGGCCAGCCGCAAGGCAGTTCCTTCATGGTGAGCGGTAGCGGGCTTGCCCCGGCCGCCTGAGGGGCGCGTAATGCAACGCTCGCTCGTAACCGCACAAGCCACATGACAGACGCTCAACCACCTCTGGAACCAGCACGCCAGCCGATCCTCGATCGGCTGGCCTTCGAGAAGGTCACGGCCGCGCATCGCCGCGAGCTCAAGCTGCATTGTTATCGCATGATGGGTTCGCTGCACGAGGCCGACGACCTCGTCCAGGACACGTTGCTTCGCGCCTGGCGCGCAAGATCGGAGTTCGACGGGCGAGGTTCGGTTCGCGGTTGGCTCTACATGATCGCGACCAACGCTTGCCTCAACGCCATCAAGGCGAGGTCGAGGGCGCGTCGCATTCTCCGGGAACCCGGACGGCAGCCCTCGCACGGGGCGGCCATAGGCGGGCCGGTAGCCGACATCGCCTGGCTGGAGCCCTACCCCGACGCCGAGCTTCCAGACATTGCCGGCAGCGAGCCAGGTCCGGAAGCCCGTTACGAGAGCCGCGAGGCCGTCCAGCTCGCCTTCGTCGCGGCGATCCAGGATCTGCCGCCCAGGCAGCGCGCCGCGCTGCTGCTTGCCGACGTCCTCGGATGGTCGGCCGTCGAGACGGCGCGTTTGCTGGGCGGATCGACGGCTTCGATCAACAGCGCGTTGCAGCGCGCCCGCGCAACCCTTGCAGCGCGCTATCCTCAGGGACGGCCGGCCAGCCGATCACGGCCCAGCCCCGAAGAAGGCCTGCTGCTCGAACGCTACATGCAGGCTTGGCAGGCCGCCAATCTCGACAGCTTGATCGAGCTGCTGCGTGAGGACGCCATCTATACCATGCCGCCTTGGCGTGAATGGTATCAAGGCCGCGAAGCAATCCGCGGTTTCTTCGAGACCGTCTGGCCGAGGTTTGGCGGCTTTCGCACGCTGGCCACCCGTGCCAATGCCCAGCCGGCGGTCGCGGTTTATTCCCGCAGCCACGACGGCCCTGAATGGCGGGCCCATTCCCTGCATGTGTTCGACGCAGCCGAGGGCGGGATCGCTTCCTTGACGATCTTCATAGGGCCGCTCGGGCCATCTCTGTTCCCGGCCTTCGGCCTGCCACCAGCTTAGCTTACCCCTGGGCCAGCCTTATCGGTCGAGTTCCGGGAAATATGGGTCCGAGAAAAACCTTCGGTCGCGCTCGCCTTGCAGGCAGTCGATCGGTGCGTCGATGCGGATCGTCCTCGGATCCACCTTGGGATACTCGATGCCGCTGACCTCGAGGATCAGTTTGCGGCGAGTGGCGGTGGCGAATTCGGAAGCAGCATAGATCGGCAGCACGAACGAGCCCGGCCCGCCGGTGACGCATTCGGCATAGTACCGGTCGAGATGGCTGAAGGTGGGTGACGGGCTGATCAGGATCGGCAGCCCGTTGATGACGATGCCCTTCGCCAGCGCCGCATCGCGTGCCGTTGTGACCGGCAAGCCGGTGTTGTTTGGGCCGTCCCCCGAGACGTCGATGACGCGGCGTTTGCCGGTGAAGGCCGTGCCGTTGAAAAGCTCGGCACCGAAAGCCACAGCACCGGAAATCGAGGTGCCGCGAAAGCTCCTGAACGGGCGGGCCGCGATCTTGTCGGCGAAAGCGTTGGCGCTCTCCTTGCTGTCGACGACCTGCCAGGCAATGACCGCATCGTCGCGGATGGTGCCGGCCCATTCGAAATAGGCGATGGCGATGCGGCCGAAGGTGCCGGCACGCACGGCGTTGATGAAGTCGGGGTGGCGCAGCGCCGCGACATAGCCGGCGCGCTGCAGGGCAAACTCCCTTTCATCCATCGACTGCGAGATGTCGACGGCCAGCACCAGCTCGACATCGACGGCAATTGCATTGGCCGGTGCGGCCGCAGGTGCCGCCGGGGTGCAGGCAAGGCAGGCGAGCAGGGCGAGAGCGTCAAGCATGGCCGATCGGAACGTTCCCATCTGAAACGATCGCGACAGTTTTTCGCCGCGATCGCGGCGAAATAAAGCTTGCCTTCTATTTCTTTCGGCCAGCCGAAACGACAACCGGGGGCGGTTCGATGGCACCTGCCCTGATACGGGCCGGCTTGAGTGGCGGCTGGCCGGCATCCTTGACGATGGTCAACGCCCGCCGGAAGAAGCGGGCATTGTGCTGGCCGCGGCCGATATTGAGGATCGCGGCGTCGGGAAGGCGCTTCTCCAGCATCGACAGCACTTGCCTCAGCGTTGGGCCGTCGAACGCGTCCAGCGCCTCGTCGATGATCACCCATTTCGGCCGTCGCAAGGCCAGCCTGGCAAAGGCCAGCAGACGCTGCTCGTCGTCGCTGAGCTCACGCTCCCAGCGCGCCGAGCGATCGAGCGAGGACGACAGGCGTTGCAGCCCGACATCGGCCAGCACCTCCGAGATCTCGGCATCGCTCGCCTCCGCCGCGCCGTCTGAATGGTTGAGCACCTCGCGCAGCTTGCCGAGCGGGAAATAGGGGGTACGCGGAACAAAGATCGGCGCTTCTCCGGCCGGCATGCCGATCCGTCCGCTGCCCCATGGCCACAGACCGGCAATGGCCCGGAAGAACAGCGTCTTGCCGGCGCCCGGATCTCCGGTGATCATGACCCGGTCGCCGGCGCGGATTTCGACATGCGGCTCGGCAAGCTTGGTGCATCCCTCCGGCGAGGCGACCTCGAGTTTCTCGAAGGTCAGGCTGCCGTCCGGGTTTTCGCCGAACGAAATGCGCCTTTCCGTATGGTGCAGCGCGTCGGTGTCGCCAAGCGCGATGCGAAAGTCGGCGACCCGCATCAGCGTAGCGCGCCAATCGGCGATGCCGCCGATATTGTTGATGAACCAGCGCAGCGACGAATGGACCTGGTTGAAAGCGCCGACGGCCATCATCAGGCCGCCAAAGCTGATATCGCCGGCGAAATAGACCGGTGAGGCGACCAGGATCGGTGCGACGACAGTGATCCAGCCATAGGTGTCGGTAACCCAGGAAAGATTGATCTGGGCGCTGTAGATGCGCCGCATGGCGCCCAGCACCATGCCGAGATCGAATTCGAGCCGGCGCCTGGCATCGGCCTCGCCGTGCGCCAGCGCGATGGCATCGACATTCTCGTTGACGCGAACCACCGAGGAGCGCAGCTCCGCTTCACGCGTATAGCGATCGTTGTTGAAGCGGATCAACGGTCGCCCGACCAGCCAGCTCAACCAGGAGGCGGTGCCAGCATAAAGGATCGCCGCCCAGACCATGTAGCCGGGTATGGCCAGCAAATGGCCGCCTATGTGGAAGACGAAGCCGGAAGACAGCGACCACAGGACCCCAACGAACGAGGCAAGCAGGATGCAGGACTGCAGCAGGCCGATGCCAAGACCGGTGGAAAGATCGGAGAGATGCCCGGCATCCTGCTGCAGGCGCTGGTCGGGATTGACGCCGATGGCGCCGGCATGGGTCAGCCGGAAGGCACGCGCCGGCCGCATCCATTCGTCGATCAGGTCGAGCGTCAGCGCCTCGCGCAGCTTCAGGCGGAGCATCTGGTCGAGCCAGGTCTGGCCGACATTGAGCACCACAAGCCCGCCGGCGATGCCGGCAAAGACCAGAAGCTGATGCAGGAAAGCCGGCATGTCGCGCCGCGCAAGCGCGTCGTAGAAAGGCTGGTTCCAGCGATTGAGCAGAACCTGCCCGATTGAGCTCGCCACGATGACGGCGACGATGCCGATCGCTGCCCAAAGCAATTGTTTTCGCAATGGCGAGCTGGTCAGTGCCAATTTGATTGTTGCCAGCTGCTCACGCAGGCTGCTGGCTTCGATCGACGTGGCAAGCTTCTGGGCGCTGGCCTCGACATCCGGACGATCATCCATCGGTTAAATCCTTGCATTCGGAGCAATGCCAAACCGGTCATAGGATCGGCCGCACGGCCTTCAATCGGACAGCAAACCTGATATCGTCAGATAGGCGTGAAAAAGCACGTCTCGGATCACGAACGCGTCATCCTGGCGGTGCCGGGTGTTCGGCCCGCGACAGCCGGCCAAGCGTCGGCGCGCCATGCGGCGAGAGAACCGGCACGAAGACGCGGCGGGACGCGCGCTGGGCAACCGGCACGCCTTGATAGAGCCGCTTCTGCGCCTCGACGACAATAACGCCCGAAAAGATCGGCCAGAAGCGCCGGCCGGCGCGTTCCAGCACGTTATGGAACTGCATCATGAAACGTCGCGGCGACGGCGGGAAGAACAGCGCATCGGACCACGCCGCCGGCGTGAAATTCGCTTCGCGCAGCAATTCGGTCAGCTGGCCGCGCGAGAACGGTCGGCCATTGCCGAAAGGCGTATGCTCGAAGCGTGCCCAGACACCGCGCCGGTTGGGCACGACGATGACGACGCGGCCGGCCGGCGACAGCACCCGCCAGATCTCGTTCAGCGTCTCGCGCGGGTTCTCGACATGTTCGAGCGAATGGACGAGCAGCATGCGGTCGATGCAGGAATCGACCAGCGGCAGTTCCTCATCGAAGACCAGCGCGGTCGCCGTCGGCCCGGTCGCCGGCCAGACCACCGCGCCCTGTGTTGCCGGCATGAAGGCAAAGACACGCTCGGCATCGCTGCCGAAGCGTTCCAGCCACGGCAAGGTATAGCCGAGGCCGACCAGCCGCTCGTTGGGCACGACGGCCCATATCGAGGACAGCGCCATGGTGATCGAGCGTTCGGCCAGGCGGCCGAGCGTGGTTGAATAAAACGAACGGAGATCGACAATGTCTGAATGCATGCGCGGAACGGTAGCTTCGAAGCAGTCCAAGTTCAACAAAGGCAGATGACATCGGCTGGCAGGCGCCCTATGTCTGCGGCAATAAAGGGAGAGATGCGATGCCGGTCGAGATCGAACAATTCATGTGCCGCAGCGACAATTTCGGCGTGCTGGTGCATGACCCGAAAAGCGGTCAGACGGCGCTCATCGATGCGCCCGAGGAGGCGCCCATCCTGGCGGCGATCAAGCGCACCGGCTGGACCCCGACGATGATCCTGACCACTCACCACCATCTCGACCACGTCGAGGCCAATCTGGCGCTGAAGGAGCGCTTCAAGCTGCGCATTGTCGGGCCGGAAGCCGAAAAGGCAAAGATTCCCGGCATCGACGAAACTGTCGAGCAAGGCTCGGTCGTCCATCTCGGCGACGAGCGGATCGAGGTCATCGCCACACCCGGCCATACCGCCGGCCATGTCACCTATCATCTGCCGGCGTCGAAAGTGGCTTTCGCCGCCGACACGCTGTTTGCGCTCGGCTGTGGGCGGCTGCTCGAATGCAAGCCGCCGGTGATGTACGAATCCCTGAAGAAGCTCGCGGCGCTGCCGGCCGAGACGGTTATCTATTGCGGCCATGAGTATACGCTGGCCAATGCCCGTTTCGCGCTCACCGTCGACCCGACCAATTCGGCGCTGAAAGAGCGCGCCGCCAAGGTCGAGGCGCTGCGCGCCGACGGCAAACCGACGCTGCCGACGACGATCGGCGAGGAACTGTCGACCAATCCGTTCCTGCGCTGGCACGATCCGGCGATCCGCAGGCATCTCGGCCTGGAGAAGGCCTCGGATGCCGAAGTGTTCGCCGAGATCCGCAAGCGCAAGGACAATTTCTGAGCGGCGCCAGGAGCTAGGGTCATGACCAGTTCCGCCGAAATCATCGCCCTGCTCGGCCTGAAGCCGCATCCGGAAGGCGGCTGGTATGCCGAGACCTTTCGCGACGGCGCGGAAGGCGCCCGCGGCCATTCGACGGCGATCTATTTCCTCCTGGAGAAGGACCAATTGTCGGCCTGGCACCGGGTCAGGGACGCGGCGGAGGTCTGGCACTTCTATGACGGCGCGCCGCTGGCGCTGTCGATACACCGAGAAGGCGGTCCCGTCATCGAGGAGATCCTCGGTACGGCACTTGCCGCGGGCGAGCGGCCGCAGATCGTCGTGCCGGCAGGCTGGTGGCAGTCGGCGCGCAGCCTCGGCGAATGGACCCTGGTCGGCTGCACCGTGGCGCCGGGTTTCGATTTCGCCGCCTTCGAACTCGCCGAACCAGGCTGGCTGCCGGGCACGCCCTAGGCACCTTAGCCCAACAGGAAACCCAGCGTGACCGCCAACTGGCCGACGTAATACAGCACCCAGACTGCATGGCGCACCCAAATGCGGTGCGGCGAGATGGCGGGCAGCAGGAACTTTTCCGCAGCGAGCAGCCCGTCGGACAGCATGAGCAGGACGACGCCGACGACGACCCAGACGCTGTTCAGGGTGAGCGCCGCAATGCCCATGGCAAGCAGTGCCGCGGCATGGATGCCAATCGGCAAACGCAAGGCCGGGCCGATGCGGCGCCAGAGCGCGAAAACCATCGCCAGCGCCAACACGGCCATCGCCAGGGCGATAATTCCTCGCCACGGTTCGGCCGAGAGCAGCCCGAGGCCGCTGCCGGCGCGCAGGAACAGCACGACGTAAAGCACATGCGCGGCAAGAAAACTGGCCGTGCCGCCAAGAAATGCCTTCTCGCCGTCGCGCGACAGGAAGGCGTCGCCGATGGCACTGGCGCCCAGCGCGGCGACGAGCAGCCATGGGCCGCCCTGCTGCGCGACCAGCACCGCCAGCATCGCCACCGCCAATGTCCTTGCCGCCGACCGCGAAAGGCGCGGCGGCATGCCGAGGCTGAACGCGTAAATCACCGCCGCCGCCAGCGAAAACAGCAGCGTCGCATTGGCATTGGCATCGATGCCGCCGGAAAACGGCATCAAGCGTTTGCCTCGCTCGTAGCCCTCTTGCGCAGCAACAGCGATTTCGCCGCCAGTGCCGCGCCGCCGGTGATCAGCACGCAGGCGGCGAGGATGCGCCATGACGGCTCGGCGAAGCCGGCGGCGATCAGCACCAGGGTGGACAGCAGCGGCGCGGCATAGCTCGCCGCCCCCAGCACCTGGATGTTGCCGCGCTTGACGCCGATGTCCCAGGCATAGAACGCCGCCCCCACCGGCATCAGACCGAGGCCGAGCACGGCCAGCCACTGGCCGGCGCCGGCGGGCAGCACCGTCTGTTCAAGCAACAGATGGCAGATGAGCGAAAGGGCCGCGGTGGCGGCGCAGAACCAGGTGACGATGCTGGTCGGCACCGACGGGAAGCGTCGCGACAACAGCGAATAGGACGACCACAGCACCGCGCAGACGCCGGCCATCGCGTAGCCGAAGGCATAACGCGCGTCGAAGGCAAGCCCGCCGCCCTTGGTGACGATCAGGACCGTGCCGGCAAGGCCGAGCAGCGCGCCGGCGACGTGGTTCCAGGCCAGCCGCTCGCCCGGCATCAGCGCCGACCCCAGCACGATCAGCAGCGGCCACAGATAGGCAATCAGGCTGGCCTCGACGGCCGGCGCATTGCGCAGCGCGGTGAAATAGAAGAAGTGGTAGCCGAACAGGCCGGCAATGCCGATCACCCAGACCTGGCGCGGTATCTTCGCGGCCCCGTCGGCTGCCGGCATGAACAGCCGGGCAACCAGCCCGACGCAGGTGCCGATCGTGAAGGTGATTGCTGAAAGCAGGAACGGCGGCACGGCGCCCGAGGCATCCGTAAGCAGCGCCAGCAGCGCCCACATGGCGACCGCGCAGAAGCCGATCAGTGTTGCGCGCGCCATACCCGTCGCCCCCTGCCCATCGTTGGCGGCGCACCATCACGCCTATTCGTTTGCTTCGAACCGCTCTGCGCTGATCGTCAGCGGGCCGATTTGCGTGCTGACCGTGGCGCGGATCGGCGCATATACGCCGCTTTGGCCGACCGGTGCAAACGTCACCATGATGCGGCTGCGTTTCTTCAGGTAGTTCAGCGCCTTGCGGTTCTTGCGGTAACCGGCCACCGGCTCGAAGCCCAGCCTGCAGGTGACCGTATCGCCCTTGTAGCCGGCCACCGAGATCGACCCTTTGGACTCGTAGGTCAGTTTCAGATCGGCACGCATTTCGCCGTCATAGAGCTTCACCGTGCGCCCGCAGACCTGGTCGAGGCTGTCGGCATGGATGACGGTGGCGGCCATCGGATCGAGGACCGATACGAGATGGCTGCCGGCCAGCGGTATCCAATTCTCGGGATTGCGCTTCTTCGGCTCAGGCACGACCTTGGTCGAGGTGACGACGCCGTTGGCAAACTGGATGTCGATCATCGATGCCTTCTTGCCGGACGTGTAGTCGGCGTGGAACGCTTGCGGCTGCAACTGCTTGCCCGAAATCTTGCCCTTCGACGAGATCGTGCCTCGCGTGTCGTCGAACAAAGTGGCGAGCCCGGCGGCGGAAACGCTGCCCTCGATCGAATAGGTGTCGCCCTCGTAATGGCTGGAGAATTTCGCCTTGGCCACGGAGAGGCCGAGGAACGACACCGAATATTCGCCCGTGAAGGATTGCGGCTCAGCGGCCGAAACCGTCGTCGAAAGCGCGACGGCCATCAGCACGACCAGGGCATGGAGGAAAGAACGAGGCATGGCGGGTCCTTGATTGTCGACCGGACGGGGCGGCTCCGGTCTGGCATGTCCCTGTGCGACCGCTTATAGGCTGAATTCCGGCCTTAATGTGAAAGGCGCCGTCGGCAGGCAACGTTGGGGCTGGTCGACAGCCAAAATAAAAAACCCGCCTCGGCGGGCGGGTCGTTGGAGCCAATTAGCACCATACCGAAATTAGTAGCATAGCTGCCGGCACAAAGCAAGAACAAAATGTGGCCACCTGGAAAATCGCTACAGGTTTGCGCAGCCCCTCATCGCCCTGCCGGGCACTTCTCCCCGTATAGGGACGGGGAGAAGGTCGCCTTGCAAAGGGTTTCGCCAATTTGCGAAGTTGCAGAAGCGCCGAGCCTGCGGCCAAGCCCCTTCTCCCCGTCACTATACGGGGAGAAGGTGCCGGCAGGCGGATGAGGGGCAGCGCCGGCATCGGTCATCTTTTGATTGATTCCCTTGGCACTAACCAACCCCAAGCTTGACGCCTCGGCGAAATGCAACTATGGAACGCCAACTTTTTCCATAAGGCCGCCTGACCGAAACCGCGCGCCACCCGGCGCGGGTCGAATGTTTGGCCAGGACCGAGAACCGAAGGTTAGAACCATGTCCCGCACCTGCGAACTCACTGCCAAGGCAGTCATGTCCGGCAACAATGTGAGCCACGCCAACAACAAGACCAAGCGTCGCTTCCTGCCCAATCTCGTCAATGTGACGCTGATCTCGGAAGCGCTGAACCAGAACGTGCGCCTGCGCATTTCGGCCAACGCGCTGCGTTCGGTCGAGCATCGCGGCGGCCTCGACGCCTTCCTGGCCAAGGCCGATGCCAAGGAATTGTCGCAGCGCGCCCGCCTGTTGAAGAAGCAGATCGCCAAGAAGCTCGCCGAGCAGCCGGCCGCCTGAGTTTTTCGGCGGCAGCCGCCTTCCAGGGCGCGGTCCGAACTCCGGATCGCGTTCCGCTGGTTCCATTACCCAGGATAAAAAAATGATTTTCCTCTCGCGGTACCTGCCCTTCGTGGCGGCCATGGCGCTCGTCGTCGTGGCCTCGAACATCCTCGTGCAGTTCCCGATGCAAGGCGCAATCGGCGGGCTGTCGCTGGCCGACATCCTGACCTGGGGCGCCTTCACCTATCCGTTCTCCTTCCTGGTCACCGATCTCGCCAACCGCCGCTATGGGCCGGCGGTGGCGCGCAGGATCGTCTTTGTCGGCTTCATGACAGCGGTGATCTGCTCGATCGTCATCCCACCGCTGCTGTTTCGCCACGGCCTGATCGAATTCGAGACCGCCGCCGACCGGCTGGTGCGCATTGCCGCGGCGTCGGGTGCCGCCTTCCTCACCGCGCAGTTGCTCGACGTCACCGTGTTCAACCGGCTGCGCCGGCAGAGCTGGTGGCGCGCACCGATCGTCGGCACGCTGGTCGGCTCCGTTTTCGATACGGTGGTGTTTTTCACCGTCGCCTTCGCGGCGGCGTTCGCCTTCGCCGGGCCCAACGACGGCTTTGCGCTGGAAACCGCGCCGCTGATGGGCGTGCTGCCGGTCGAGACGATGCGCTGGGTCTCCTGGGCGCTCGGCGATCTCAGCGTCAAGCTGATCATAGCGGTGGTGGCGCTGATCCCCTACCGGCTGCTTGCCGCCCGCTGGAGCCAGCCGGCACTGGCAGCATGATCCCGAAAAGTGGGAACCGGTTTTCGGACAAGATCATGCTCAAAGACTATCGAGCATGATCCCCTGGCTTCAACTGGACTCGGCAAAAACGCCTGACGGCGGACAGGAACTCCGCCTGAAGCGGCGCGGCGGCGAATTCTCGATCATGCTTGGCGCGAACGAGCTGATGAACAGCCGGCTCAGCGGTTCCGAAGAGGCGCTGGCGAAACTGTCCTGCCAAAGGATTGCCGGCCGCCGGACCCCAAACATCCTGATCGGCGGCCTCGGCATGGGCTTTACCTTGCGCGCGGCGCTGGCCGAGCTTGCCGACGACGCCCAGGTCACCGTTGCCGAACTGGTGCCGGCGGTCGTGATTTGGGCGCGCGGCCCGATGGCCGAGCTGTTCGGCGGCTGCCTTGACGACCCGCGCGTCAGCATTCGTGAGGCCGATGTCGGTCAGCTCATCCGATCGCAAGCTTCGGCCTGGGACGCGATCCTGCTCGATGTCGACAACGGCCCCGAGGGCATCGTCTACAAGGCCAACGATGCGCTCTACAGCGCAGCCGGCCTGATCAGCGCGAGAGCAGCTCTCAAGCCCGGCGGTGTGCTGGCGGTCTGGTCGCAGGGCCCTGACGCAGGTTTCACCCGAAGGCTCAAGCAGGCCGGCTTCACGGTCGAGGAGGTCAACATGCGGGCCCACGGCAAGCGCGGCGCCCGGCACGTCGTCTGGATCGCGAGCAAAGGGCAATAGGCCCCTCGCAATCCGGGCGGGCCTTGTGGACGCCGCCCGGTACACCGACGAACCTCTACCTCGCCTTCTGAAGCTCGGCGGCGAGCGCCTGCAGCAGCCCGCGCGTGCCCTCCTCGCGCCCTTGCGCTGAATCGACACCATCGAAGAAGGCACCCTGTTCGGTATAGGTCAGGCGGGTGCCCTCGCCGGAGGGTGCAAGCTCGACCGTGGTGAGCGACGCCGACAGCGGCTGCGCCCCGACCGCCATCCGGTATGAAAATACGATGCGCCGCTCAGGGACGATATCCTGGAACTGCGCATCGAGCCTGATTTCCGGGCCGCCCTGATAGCTGAACCGCGAAACCTCGCCGCCGCCGACATGGAAATCGAAGGTGAATTCGGCGATGGTGAAGCCGTCGCCTTCGACACGCCAGCGCCGCACCGTCGCCTTATCGGCAAAGGCGAGGAAGACGCGTTCGGGCGATTGCGGATAGGTCCGCTCGATCGTGAAGGTCGAATGGATGACGGAGTGCTGGTCGTTCACGGGGGCAATCTGGTTCATTTCTTTTCGTCCTTTTCCTGGTCGTGGAGTGTTGCGTTCGGTTGGTCAGTCTCCGCCAGGATCTGGCCGAGACGGTCGAGCTGGCGTTCGGCCGGCGTACGGTGCGCGGCGATCCAGTCGGCGAGCGGGGCGAGCCCGCCGGGCTCGATCCGGCAGGTGCGCACGCGTCCGACCTTCTCGCTGCGGATCAGCCCGCACGCTTCCAGCGCCTGAAGATGCTGGAGCACAGCGGCGAAGGTCATGCCGAACGGCTCCGCCAACTGGCTGACGGTGGCCGGCCCGCGGCTCAGCCTTTCCAGGATTGCCCGGCGCGTCGGCTCGGCAAGAGCCCGCAGGATGCTGTCGATCTCGGAATACTTAAGCATGGACTTGAGTATTTCGCCGATGACACAAATTGTCAAGTCACGACTAAAGTATTTTTGCAGATGGTGAGAGCCGGCTGGAAAACCCGCGACGCGGGTCATTGCCAGGGGAAATTGCAAGGGAAATTGCCTGCGCTGCAAAACGGCGCGGAAACGCCAGCGATGCTGTCAGCCAGCAGGCCGGTCGCGCGTCAATCCTCGTGCAGCACAAATTCCAGGTAAAGATTGCGCTGGAGGATCGAGTGGTTGTCGTCGGACATCAGCGACACGATCAGCGCGCCATCGTCGCGGGTCCAGACGTCGAGCGCTTCCATGTTGTCGATCTGGTAGCCCATGTCGGCTTCGAGCAGCACCGGCCCGTCGGCGACGGCGCCCTTCTCGACGCTTTCGCCATAGATGCGCCGCAGCCGCATCTTGACGCCGCCGGCCATCGAAAAACTGCGCTCCAGAAGCAACAGGTCGCCGTCCGGCAGGAAGGCGCCGTCGGTGATGTCGAAATCGCCATTGCGCTTGATGGTGAAGACGCCCTTGCGCGGCCCTTCGATGATCGCGGCAAAGATGTTGCCGGTCTTGTCGAGGCTCTTTTCCGACACCACGACCAGTCCGCCCGCGTGCTGCCCGTTGAGATTGGCGCGGGTGACGGTCTCAAAGCCGCGATTGCGGCGAAGTTCCCAGGCCGGAATCAGGAAATCCAATTGCCTGAACGGCGCCTTCATGCCGTCCGGATCGATCTTGAACTCGGCGATACGGTGATCGCGCTCGAAACCAACTGTGGCAATGCCGTCCTTGACCGCGAGGCCTTCGGCATCGACCGCCCATTTCTCGTCGATCGGCTGGCCGGCCGCATCGACCATCTGCTGCATGCGAAAATTCTGGATGCCGGAAGGCCGCTTGTCGGCATCGTGGACGAGGGTGCCGAAGAACCAGAAACCGGTGTCGGCAACGCCGATGAAATCGCTGCCTGGCTTGAGGAACCGAAGCGCCGACAGCGCGCCGAAATCGCGCGTCGGCGAGGTCATTTCGAGCCCGCCGACGAATTCGAGCGGCCCGAACTGTTTTTCGTCATTGCCGATGCGAAACTGGGTTATGGGCCGTGCCGAGATTTCGGCCGGCTCGACCGAGGCCGGCCCGGCAGCGACAGCCGGCGCCAAACTGACGCCCAACAACGCAATGGCGGCCAAAAGCTTCTGCCAAAAGCCGCCGCGGGAAAAAATCATCCGGCGCGCCGCATGCCGCCGCGCCGCGTGTCGCGCACGGTTTCCTCGGCGAACAGCGAGGCCAGCTGCTCGGTCATGGCGCCGGCCAGTTCTTCGGCATCGACGATGGTGACGGCGCGGCGATAGTAGCGGGTGACGTCGTGGCCAATGCCGATGGCCAAAAGCTCGACCGGCGAGCGCGTCTCGATGAGCTCGATGATGGCGCGCAGATGCCGCTCGAGATAATTGCCCGGATTGACCGACAGCGTCGAATCATCGACCGGCGCGCCGTCCGAGATCATCATCAGGATCTTGCGCTGCTCCGGCCGCGCGATCAGCCGGTTGTGCGCCCACAGCAGCGCCTCGCCGTCGATGTTTTCCTTGAGCAGGCCCTCGCGCATCATCAGGCCGAGGTTGCGGCGCGCCCGACGCCACGGATGGTCGGCGGATTTGTATATGATGTGGCGCAGATCGTTGAGCCGGCCGGGGTTCGGCGGCTTGCCTTCCTTCAGCCATTTCTCGCGCGCCTGTCCGCCCTTCCAGGCGCGGGTGGTGAAGCCGAGGATTTCGACCGAGACGCCGCAGCGTTCCAGCGTGCGCGCCAGGATGTCGGCGCAGGTCGCGGCGACGGTGATCGGCCGGCCGCGCATCGAACCCGAATTATCGAGCACCAGCGACACCACCGTGTCGCGGAATTTGGTATCGCGCTCCTGCTTGAAGGACAGAGGCTGCATCGGGTCGATGACGACGCGCACCAGCCGTGCCGGATCGAGATAGCCTTCTTCGAGGTCGAAATCCCAGGAGCGGTTCTGCTGCGCCATCAGGCGGCGCTGCAGCCGGTTGGCCAGCCGCCCGACGACGCCGGAAAGGTTGGCGAGCTGCTTGTCGAGGAAGGCGCGCAGCCGGTCGAGTTCCTCCTCCTCGCACAGTTCCTCCGCACCAACGGTCTCGTCGAAGGCCGTGGTGAAGACCTTGTAATCGATCTCTTTCGGCAGATTGGTGAAGGGGTTGTCGTTGCGGCGCGCCTCGCCGGGCGTCTCCGCATCGGCGTCGTCATCGTCGGAGAGATCCTCGGCGGTAGCGTCGGAGGCTTCCGTCTCGGCCGATTGCTCGTCGTCCGACGATGCCTCGGTATCCTCGGACTGCGACTGCTCGGAGCCGGAATCGTCTTCGCCGCCCTCCTCGCTCTGCTCCTCGCCTTGCGGTTGGTTTTCGTCGTTGTCCTCGGAGTCTTCCGTCTCCTGGTCATCGCCGAGCTCCTCGGCCATTTCCATGGAGGCGAGCATCTCGCGCACCACGCGGGCGAACGCCTGCTGGTCATCGAGCTTTGCCGACAGCCCGTCGAGATCGGCGCTGGCTTTTTCCTCGACCCAGGGCCGCCAGAGATCGACCAGCCGTTCGCCGCTTTTCGGCACAGTGCGGCCGGTCAGCTTTTCGCGCACCATCAGCGCCAGCGCTTCCTCGATCGGCGCGTCGGCCTTGTCCTTGACGTCGACGAGGTTGGTCCTGGCGTATTTGTCCTCCAGCATCGAGCCGATATTGTCGGCGACGCCCTGCATGGCGCGGCTGCCGATCGCCTCCACCCGGGCCTGCTCGACCGCGTCGTAGATGGCGCGGGCCTGCTTGCCTTCCGGCGCCAGCCTGGTGTGGATGCGCGCATCGTGGCAGGCGCGCTTCAGCGCCATGGAATCGCCGAGCCCGCGGGTGATGGCGATGTCCGCCTTCGATGCCTTCTTCGGCAATTCCGGCAGCCGGGCGCGGCTGCCGGCCAGCGCCGGCCGGTCCTTGGCGAAGCCGACCTCGAGATCCTTGTCGCCGGCGATGGCGCGCATGCAGACGGTGACGGCGCGCTTGAAGCTGTCGTTCTCAGCGCCGGTCTTGGATTTGTTTCGCGTGTTGTCGCCCGGACCCGCCATCGAGACTCTGCTTAGCCCAGCACCACATTGGCAGCCGATTCCGGCAGATCTTCGCCGAAGGCGCGCTGATAGAACTCGGCGACCAGCGAGCGTTCCAGCTCGTCGCATTTGTTGAGGAAGGTCAGCCGGAACGCCATGCCGATATTGCCGAAGATTTCGGCATTCTCGGCCCAGGTGATAACCGTGCGCGGGCTCATAACCGTCGACAAATCGCCGTTGATGAAGGCCGAGCGCGTCATGTCGGCGACGCGGACCATCTTGTTGACGATCTCCTTGCCCTTGCCGTCGCGGTAGTGCTTGGCCTTGGCCAGCACGATGTTCACTTCATTGTCGTGCGGCAGGTAATTCAGCGTGGTGACGATCGACCAGCGGTCCATCTGCGCCTGGTTGATCTGCTGGGTGCCGTGGTAGAGGCCGGTGGTGTCGCCCAGCCCAACCGTGTTGGCGGTCGAAAACAGCCGGAAGGCCGGGTGCGGGCGGATGACCCGGCTCTGGTCGAGCAGCGTCAGCCGGCCCGACGATTCCAGCACGCGCTGGATGACGAACATCACGTCCGGGCGGCCGGCATCGTACTCGTCGAAGCACAGCGCGACATTGTGCTGATAGGCCCAGGGCAGGATGCCGTCGCGGAATTCGGTGATCTGCAGCCCGTCCTTGACCACGATGGCGTCCTTGCCGACGAGGTCGATACGGCTGACATGGCTGTCGAGGTTGACGCGCACGCAAGGCCAGTTGAGCCGGGCGGCGACCTGCTCGATATGCGTCGACTTGCCGGTGCCGTGATAGCCCGACACCATGACCCGGCGATTGTAGGCAAAGCCGGCGAGGATCGCCATGGTCGTGTTCTTGTCGAACAGGTAGTCCGGGTCGATGTCGGGGACATGCTCGCTCGTCACCGCATAGGCCGGCACCACCATCTTGGAGTCGAAGCCGAATGTCTCCTTCACCGACACCGTGGTGTCGGGCAGGTTGGCGATGTCGCGATCGACCTTGTTCATCTCTATCAACGTCTCCACAAGCGAAACGCCGCGTTTCGCCGGCAATCGATTTTGTTCGGGGGCGGTCTTAGAGCCTTTTCCAACCTTATGAAAGTTGGAAAGCGACACGAACCGTATGGTCGCTCAGCACAAACCTGCCTGCTTGAGCACGCGATACGCCTGGAGCACATCGCGGAACCGGTCTTCCGAACCTCTGTCGCCGCCATTCGCATCCGGGTGGTGGCGTTTCACAAGTTCCTTATAGCGCGCCTTGATATCCTTGCCAGTTGCCTTTGTATCAAGGCCAAGCGTTTCCAGTGCCTTGGCCTCAAGCGGCTTGGCCTTGCGCTCGCGTGCTTCGCGCGGGTCTTTCGGGCCTTTGAACAGGTCGAACGGATCGCGCATGCGATTGTAGTAGCCGGCGCGGCCGGAGCGCGCCTGGGCGAAGTCTGGCGAGGAGCGTGTCGAGGCGCCGTTGACGCCCATTTTCCAGGTCGGCCGGTGGCCGGTCATGGCTTCCTTCTGGAAGCGGGCGATCTCGGTATCGGGAACGCCCGAGAAATAATTGAAGCCCTTGTTGTACTCGCGCACGTGATCGAAGCAGAACTGGAAATACTCGCCTTCCTTCATCCGTCCGACCGGGGCACGGTGGGTACCGGCCTCCTTGCAGCCATCCCACTGGCAGATCGGCGAACGCGACTTCAGCTCCGCGTCCTTCTCCGGGCGGATGCGAATCTTCTCGAAATATTTTGGGTACGGCTTCATCTCACCCATTTATGGGCTGTTCGCGGATGCGAAACAAGAATTGACATTTTCGCGATGATCGCCCTAACCGCTGAATCGCGGCATAAAACCGGCGAATTGCGAATTTTGTGCGATGACATAGATGTGGTGAAGGGAAGCGGCGATGTCCATACAGGCAACGATGGAAGATAAGCTGAAAAAGGCGTTTTCGCCGGAACGGCTGGCCGTCATCAACGAAAGCCATCTCCATGCCGGGCATCATCATGTGGATTCTGGCCATCACGCCACCTTCGACGGCGCCGGCGAGACGCATTTCCGCGTCCGCATCGTCGCGCCAGCCTTTGCCGGCATGAGCCGCGTCGAGCGTCACCGTGCAGTCAACGATCTCCTGGCCGAAGAGTTGAAATCCGGCGTCCACGCCCTGGCGATCGAGCCGGCAGCGCCCGGTGAAACGACGCGCTGGTGACTCAGCCGAGGCTCGCCCTCAGAAAAGCCATCACCGCAGCTGTCAATGCATCGCCTTCGGTGCCGAAGTCGCGATTGATCGACATGTGCGAATAGGCGCTGCCGTCGAACAGCGTGACCCTGGTTCCGGTGGCGCGCAGACGCCCGGCGAAGGCCTGCGCGTCCGCCGCGCGGGCTTTCGCGCGCGAATGGGCGATGAAGGTCGGCGGGTGCTTGCGGCCTTCCACATAGGTGACAGGCGACAGCGCGCGCCACTGCGCCGGATCGGGAAAGGCGCGGGCATAGACCCCTGCCATGCCGCCGCTTCTGGCCAGCGCCTCCAGATCGTAGGCCCTGGTGTCGTCGAGAACCAGCGCCGCGACGCCGGGCAGGCCGCCGCGCAGCCCGGTCAATGCGACGAGATGGCAGCCGGCCGAATGGCCCATGGCGACGATCCGGTCCGGATCGCCGCCATGGCTGGCCATGTTGGCGCGGACGTAACGATAGGCCAGTTCGACATCCGCCGCCTGGGTGGCGACGTCGGCTTCAGGCAGCATCCGGTAGTCGATCGAGACGAAGCAGAAGCCATTGTCGAGCAGGAAACCAGGCTTGGAGTTGATATTGTTGCGGTTGCCGACCCGCCAGGCGCCGCCATGGACGAAGAAGACGACCGGCAGGCCGCTTGCGCCATCGCGGGAATAGATATCGAGCTTGGCCGGCCCATAATCGAAGGTTTCGGGCGACGGCGAACGCAGCCGCAATGCCGCCGCCTGTCCCGGCAGCAGCGCCGCCATCGACGCCAGAAGCAGGCTTCGCCGATCGATCGTCATCAACTCCTGACTGCCCACGGCTGCCATAAGGTGCGCACTGTCATTCTCCAAGCATCGCCGGCTTGATCCTCAGCCGCGCGATACGGTTCTTGTCGCGCTTCATGACGACGAAGCGCTTGCCGTGAAACGTAAAGGCCTGCTTTTCGTCCGGGATCGACTGCGCCTCGTGGATGACAAGGCCGGCGATGGTGGTGGCTTCCTCGTCCGGCAGGTTCCAGTCGAGCGCCCGGTTAAGGTCGCGGATCGGCACCGTGCCGTCGACGACGACGGAGCCGTCGGCCTCCTGCTTGACGCCCTGGATGTCGATGTCGTGCTCGTCGGCGATCTCGCCGACGATCTCCTCGATGATGTCTTCCAGCGTCACCAGCCCTTCGACCTCGCCATATTCGTCGACGACGATGGCGAAATGCGCCTTGCGGCGCAGGAAGGCATTGAGCTGCTCCTGAAGCGTCGTGGTGTCGGGCACGAACCACGGTTTCGACGCGATCTTCATCACGTCGATCCTGGAAAAATCGTTGCCGACCTCGTTCAGCGCGCGCAGCAGATCCTTCGCGTGCAGCACGCCGACAATGTTGTCGAGCGAACCCTTCCACAACGGCATGCGGGTGTGCGGGCTCTGCAGGATCTCGCGAACCACCGCTTCGGGCGGGTCGTCGGCGTTGACGGAGCGCATATTCGTGCGGTGGACCATGACGTCCGACACTTCGAGCTCCTCGAGGTCGAACAGGCCGCCGATGCGGGCGCGGTCCTCGCGCACCACCTGGCCGTCGCGGCGGAAATCGTCGACGGCGCCGCGCAGTTCCTCGCGCGCCGAGCGCTGCGGCTCGATGCGTTGCAGCTCGTAGCCGAAGGCGGCGAGCAGGCGCCGGCGCAAGACGAAGCCCAGCAGGCCGAGGCCGGCGAGCACGGCAGCCGCGATCCAGCCGGCCTGGCTCATCCCGGGCGGCTTTCCTGCCGACCCGGATGGTTCTCCCGGAGGAACGCCAGCACTTCCGAGGCCGGCACATCCCGGGCGATAAAGGCCTGGCCGATGCCGCGCGTCAGGATGAAGGTCAGCTCGCCGCGCGACACCTTCTTGTCCTGGGTGATGAAGGAGAACAGCGTCTCGGCGTCGGGCAGTTCGCCTGGAATGTCGGCCATGCGCCAGGGCAGACCGACGGCGCGAAGATGCGCCTCGACACGCGCCGCGTCGTCGGGGCTCGCCAAATTGAGCCTTGACGAAAAGCGGTGCGCCAGCGCCATGCCGATGGCGACGCCCTCGCCATGCACGAGCCTTGCGCCGTCATAGCCGGTCGCCGCCTCCAGCGCATGACCGAAGGTGTGGCCGAGATTGAGCAACGCGCGGTCGCCGGTCTCGAACTCGTCGCGGGCAACGACGTCGGCCTTGGCACGACAGGCCTCGGCGATGGCCGCAGCCCGCTCCGGCCCGCCGACAAACACTTGACGCCAGTTTTCTTCCAGCCAGGAGAAAAACTCGGGCCGGTCGATCAGCCCGTATTTGGCCAGTTCGGCATAGCCGGCGCGAAACTCGCGGATCGGCAGCGTGTCGAGCACTTCGGTGTCGGCCAGCACCAGCCTCGGCTGGTGGAATACCCCGACCAGGTTCTTGCCGCGCTTGCTGTTGATGCCGGTCTTGCCGCCGACGGAGGAATCGACCTGCGCCAGCAGCGAGGTCGGAACCTGTACGAAGTTCATGCCGCGCCGCGCGATGCCGGCGGCAAAGCCGGCGAGGTCGCCGACGACGCCGCCGCCGAGCGCGATGACGACGTCGCCGCGCTCCAGCTTGGCGGCCAGCACGCCGTCGACCACCTCTTCGAGATGCGCAAAGCTCTTGGTCTTTTCGCCTGGCGGCAACGTGATGACGGCATGTTGGATGCCACCGCTTGCCAGGCCGGCCGCAAGCGTCGCGAGATGCGCGGCCGCGACGTTTTCGTCGGTGACGACCGCCGCCCGCGTCCCCGGCAGACGGCGCGAAATCTCGGCGCCGGCGCGTGACAGCAGGCCGGGACCGATCAAAATATCGTAGGCACGCTCGCCAAGCCCGACTTCGACAGAGACCGTTGCATCAGCGCTCACGACCGCACCTCGTCAATATCGGCAACGCCGAGATGGCCGCGCAGCGCGTCCACCACTTCGGCGGCAATGATCTCCTTGCGGTCGTCGCGGGTCGGCACGATGACATCGGCCGCGGCATAAACCGGGTAGCGTTCCGCCATCAGCCGTTCCAGCACGGCGCGCGGATCGGCGCTTTTCAGCAGCGGCCGGTTCTGTTTCTTGGAAACGCGCTCCATCAACAGGTCGATCTCGGCTTTCAGCCAAACCGAAACGCCATGGCTGGCGATCGCCTCGCGCGTCTGCGCGTTCATGAAGGCGCCGCCGCCGGTCGACAGCACCTGCGGCCCGTGCTCCAGCACACGCAGGATGACGCGCTGCTCCAGTGCCCGGAACTCCGCCTCGCCATAGCGCTCGAACAGGTCCGGGACGCTCATGCGCGAAACAGTTTCGATCTCCTGGTCGCTGTCGATGAAGGGCAGTGCCAGCATCGCCGCCACCTTGCGGCCGATCGCCGTCTTGCCGGCGCCCATCAGCCCGACAAAGACGATGGAACGGCCGCCCAGCCGGCCGAGCAGCGCGGCATGGCTCTCGCCCGGAGGATTTGCTGGTAGCGCGTTCATGCTTCTAGGGCCTCTTTGGCGGCGTATCGACATCAAAAGCCTGTTTGCGTCAAGCGCGGCGCAACCGGGACTATGGGCTTCACCCTTGAATTGGCCGGATTGGCGTCTCATAAGGGCACAGGGTTGGAAATGCAGAATAAGACGACGGGCGAAAATTAATGCCAACACTGTTTCGCTTTGTCGTGACGCTCGCGATTCTGGCCGGCATTGTCTATGGCGCGATGTTCGCCTTGGTCATGTTCGTCGAGCCGAGGAAGGCGGAAATGAGCGTGCGTATCCCTCCAGAAAAGCTCAATCCCAAAAAATGAACAGCGCCGCCCGCATCGAAGCCTTCCTGGAGATGATGAGCGCCGAGCGCGGCGCGGCCGAAAACACGCTTTCCTCCTATCGCCGCGACCTCGAAGACGCTTCCGCCGGGATCGGCGGTGGGCTTGCCGCTGCCACCAGCGCCGACATCCGTGCCTATCTCGACGACATCGCCGCGCGCGGCTTTGCCGCCACCTCGCAGGCGCGCAAATTGTCGGCGATCCGGCAGTTCTTCAAGTTCCTCTATGCCGAAGGCCTGCGGGGTGACGATCCGACCGGCACGCTGGACAGTCCGAAGAAGGGCCGGCCGCTGCCTAAGACGATGAGCGAGGCCGATACCGGCCGGCTGCTCGACCGCGCGGCGCAGGAGGCGATGGACCCCTCCATGCATGACGGCGACAGGCTGGCGGCGCTGCGCCTGCACGCACTGGTCGAGGTGCTCTACGCCACCGGCTTGCGCGTTTCGGAGCTGGTCGGCCTTCCCGTGACGGTGGCACAGCGCGACGACCGCTTCTTCATGGTGCGCGGCAAGGGCAACAAGGAGCGCATGGTGCCGCTGTCGGCCAAGGCGCGCGCGGCGATGCGGACATGGCTTGCCGCACGGGCAACGGTGCCGGCTTTTGCCGACAGCCCGTTCCTGTTTCCGGCCGCCGCCGACAGCGGCTATCTCTCGAGACAGGTCTTTGCCCGCGAGCTGAAAGGGCTTGCCGCGCGGGCCGGCATTGCCACGGCGAAGATATCGCCGCATGTGCTGCGCCATGCTTTCGCCAGCCATCTGCTGCAGAACGGCGCCGATCTCAGGGCCGTGCAGCAGCTGCTCGGCCATGCCGATATTTCAACGACGCAGATATACACGCATGTGCTGGAGGAGCGGCTGGTGCGTCTGGTCAACGATCATCATCCGCTTGCCGACTAGGCGTCATGTCGCTATGTGAGAACGACGTTCCACCGCGCCCAGCCTGCATTTTCAGGCTTGCGTCAGTCATTGCCTTCCGACTTGCCGGTCCGCCCAAGAATGTACAATTACCTCGATTTCGAAAAGCCTGTGCAGGATCTCGAAGGCAAGATCCTTGAGCTGAAGAAGCTTGCCGAGAACGGCGAGGCGGTCGATGTCGGCGATGAGATCGCCCGTCTCGAAAAGCGCTCGCGCGATGCGCTGCGCGACGCCTACAAGGCGCTGACGCCATGGCAGAAGGTGCAGGTGGCGCGCCATCCGGACAGGCCGCATTGCATCGACTACATCAAGGGTCTGCTTACCGATTTCACGCCGCTCGCCGGCGACCGCAATTTCGGCGAGGACCAGGCGATCGTCGGCGGCTTCGCCCGCTTCCGTGGCGAGCCGGTGGCAATCATCGGCCAGGAGAAGGGTTCCGATACGACAAGCCGGCTGAAGCATAATTTCGGCTCGGTGCGGCCGGAGGGCTACCGCAAGGCGGTGCGGTTGATGGAACTCGCCGACCGCTTCCAAATCCCGCTGCTGACGCTGGTCGACACGGCCGGCGCCTATCCGGGCGTCAACGCCGAAGAGCGCGGCCAGGCGGAAGCCATCGCCCGCTCGACCTCGGCCTGCCTTGGCCTGAAGGTGCCGTCGATCTCGGTGGTGATCGGCGAAGGCGGCTCGGGCGGCGCCATAGCGATCGCCACCGCCAACCGCGTCTACATGCTCGAACACGCCATCTATTCGGTGATCTCGCCGGAAGGCGCCGCCTCGATCCTGTGGCGCGACACCACGCGGTCCAAGGACGCTGCGACCAACATGAAGATCACGGCGCAGGATCTGTTGGAGCTGAAGATCATCGACGCCATCGTCGCCGAGCCGCTCGGCGGTGCCCATCGCGCCCCCGAAACGGTGATTGCCGCCACCGGCGACCTCATCGCCAGGACGATGAAGGAATTCTCCGGCGCCAACACCGACTTCCGCGAGCATCGCCGCGAGAAATACCTGGCGATGGGCCGCAATCTGTAACGTCCGGCAGGCACGCGGCCCGAAATGTGGCGGCGTGAACCAGTTTTGCCACAAAAATGCCGCCGCATTCGGCTCAGTGGGGTTGCCGTAAGGGGACGCGCCAGCATGATTGCGGTAAGGAATTTTCAAGGTTAACGGGCTTAGGGTCCGTCAGTGGTCAGTTTAGCAGCCGCGGCATCCGCGGCGCAGAGATGAAGACGATAGCCATATCCATGTTTGCCAAGCTTGCCCGCACCGGAGTTCTGATCGCTGCGATCGGCGTCGCCGGCTGCAATGACGCTTCGATGAAGGATTTTGCGCCGCAAGCCAACAAGCCGCTGCCGGACAAGATCCTGGCCGAGATGAAAGCCAAGGGCATGGTCCGCACCTCCTCGGTGATGGCCCGCATCTTCAAGGAAGAAGGCAAGCTCGAAATCTGGAAGGCCAAGACCAACGGCCGCTACGACCTGGTCGCCAGCTACGACATCTGCAAATGGTCGGGCAAGCTCGGGCCGAAGTTCACCGAAGGCGACCGCCAGGCGCCGGAAGGCTTTTACACGGTCCGCCCGGCACAGATGAACCCGCGGTCGAATTACCACCTGTCCTTCAACATCGGCTACCCGAACGCCTATGACCGCGCCAATGGCCGCACTGGTTCCAACCTGATGGTCCATGGCGCCTGCTCGTCGTCTGGCTGCTATTCGATGACCGACGCGCAGATCGAGCAGATCTACGCCTTCGGCCGCGACGCCTTCCAGGGCGGCCAGACCGAGTTCCAGATCCAGGCTTTTCCGTTCCGCATGACCGCAGCCAACATGGCGCGCTATCGCAACGATCCGAACTACGAATTCTGGAAGATGCTGAAGGTCGGCTACGACAATTTCGAGGTTACCAAGGTGCCGCCGAAAGTCGACGTCTGCGAGAAGCGCTACGTGTTCAACCAGGTTGCGGCCGACGGCTCGACCTTCAATCCGATCGGCGCTTGCCCTCCGACCACCCAGCCCGATTCGCTGAAGAGCGCCATCAACGCCTATCAAAGCACCTATGAGGCGGCCTTCAACGGCGCCGTCAAGGCCAGCGTGCCGGCACCCAAGCCGACCATCGCCGGGATCAAGGAAGCCAGCATCGTTTCCGACTGGTCGAAACGGCGTGCGCGCGGCGAACGCGTTCCGATCGAGCCGCCCTCGCTCAACCCGGACGGCACGGTGGCCGAAACGGCGCGCATGGGCCGCATCGATTCGCCGGCGGGCCGCAAGATGGCGGCGCTCGACGCCGAAAAGGCCGCCAAGCAGAAGGCCGAGGAACAGCGGCTTGCCGCGATAGAAGCGGCGAAGGCCGCGAAAGCGGCAGCCAAGGCACAGGCCTTGGCCGAGAAGAAAGCTGCCAAAGCCCAGGCGCTCGCCGAAAAGGAAGCTGCCAAGACCGCCGCCGAGGTGCCTGTCGCCACCGCCACCGTAGCGCCATCGGAGGCCGCCCCGGCAGTCGAAACGCAGGCTGCGGACGCCGAAAGCACGGCGACAAGGTTGAAGAAAAAGCTGCTCGGCATGTTTGGCGGCTGAACTTCATGCTTGAGCAAGAAGATGGGGGCCAAGAACACAGGCCCTCAACCAGCCCCGCCGCCGTCTACGACCTCAAAGGCCTGAACTGCCCGTTGCCCGTGCTCAAGGCAAAAAAGCGCCTGGCCGCAATGCAGCCGGGCAGCCGGCTGTGGCTCGAAACCACCGACCCGCTCGCCGTCATCGACATTCCCGCCTTCTGCGCCGAGAGCGGCCATCGGCTGGTCGAAACGACGGCGATGGCAGGCGGCCACCGCTTCCTGGTCGAGCGCGGCGGCTGAACGCGTAATCTCCCCCCTTGAGGGGGAGATGGCCGGCAGGCCAGAGGGGGTTGCCGCGCGTCAAGCGCCAACCTTTTCTTTCGTCCCACAGGGCGTCGCGCCAGCCGAGGCGACCCCCTCTGTCGCCTTCGGCGACATCTCCCCCTCAAGGGGGGAGATCACGATCCGGCAATAGCCAGCGGGTTGCTTTCCAGTGCTGCGCGATCCGGCGTGTCGATCGACGGCCGGTTGGTGAAGGCGGCGAACAGCCGCCGGACATAGTCTTCGGGCATGTCGAGCGTGATCAGCACCAGTCTGGTGCCGCGCTGGCTGTCCGGCCAGGCCGGCAGTTGCACCGGCGGATGCAGGATCTTCTGCACGCCATGGATAACCAGCGGCCGCGACGGGTCTTCTGCAAGCTCGATGACGCCTTTCATCCGCAAAAGGCGCTCGCCATGCGCCGAGCGCAACAGATCGAGGAACATCTCGATTGCCGAAAACGGCACCGGCCCGTCATGAACCAGCGAATACGAACGCACGCGGGAATCGTGCCTGTGGTCATGGTGATCATGGTCGGCATGGTCATGCCCGTCGTGATCATGCCCGCCGTGGTCATGCCCGCCGTGGTCATGGTCGTGGCCGGCTTGTTCGCCGAGCCAACGCTGCACATCGACGGATTTGGTGGCCGGATTGTAGAGGCCGCTATCGAACAGGGTCGCGGTGCTTGCCTCGCCGGCGTCGAGCACCACGGCGCCCGGGTTGAGCTGCCTGAGCCGCGCCCGCAACGCCTCGACATCGCCTGCATCCGTGGTCAGGTCGGCCTTGCTGAGCACGATGCGATCGGCGACGGCCACCTGCTTCACCGCCTCGACATGCGCATCGAGCGTCGCATTGCCGTTGACGGCATCGACCAGGGTGATGACGCCGTCGAGCCGGAAGGCCTGGACCAGGGCCGGGTGTGCCATGATCGACTGCAGTACGGGGGCGGGATCGGCGAGCCCGGTGGTTTCGACGATGACGCGGGCAAGCCGGTCGATGCGGCCGGTCTGCAGCCGGTCGACGAGGTCGGCCAGCGTGTCGACCAGCTCGCCGCGCACCGTGCAGCAGAGGCAGCCGTCGGAGAGCTGGATGATGCCGTCGGAGGCCTGCTCGACCAGGAGATGGTCGATCGCCACCTCGCCGAACTCGTTGATGATGACGGCGGTGTCGGCGAGCGCCGGATCCCGGAGCAGCCGGTTGAGCAGCGTCGTCTTGCCGGCACCGAGAAAGCCGGTGAGCACCGAAACGGGGATCGGGAAGCCGGCCATGCGGCTAGTTCAGCGCCTTGGCCGGCTGCTGGACCTGCGCGGCGGTGGCGGATCCGGCCACAACTGGCTCGGCGCCGGCCGGCGGCGCCCGGTCCGGCCGCCATGTCGGCAGCGGCACGTCGGCATATTCCTGCCCGGAGGCGTCGAGCATCGCCTTCGGCTTCGGTCCTGTGGCGCCGCCGAGGCCGACGGCGATCAGCGTCGGTACATGGTCGAGCTTTTCCTGATAGGGCGATTTCGGCACGTCCTTGCCCTTGTCGCCGACGGCGGGTGCGGTTTCCGACTGCTCCTCGACCGGCTTCTTCTTGCAGATTTCGTCATTCATGTCGTTGGCCGACATGGTGTCGCCATAGGCGGGCAGCGCCGCGACCGTCAGCCAGCTCGGCGCCGGCGTTGCAAAGCCCTGGTCGAGCAATTTTGCCGCCGCCTCGGCGCGGGTAATGGCCGATTGCTCGCCGAGCACTACGGCGACCAGGGTGCGGCCGTTGCGGGTCGCCGAGCCGATCATGTTGAAGCCGGACGAGCAGACGAAACCCGTCTTCATGCCGTCGGCACCCGGATAGCGGCCGATCAGCAGGTTGTAGTTGGAGATCGCCTTCTTACCGACGGCAAGGCCTTCGATCGAGAACCAGGGGGCATATTGCGGAAATTCCTTGCGAATCGCCATCACCAGCAAAGCGAGATCGCGCGCTGTCGTATACTGGTCCGGCGAATAGAGCCCGTTCGGATTGACGAAACGGGACCCGCTCATGCCGAGCCTCTGCGCTTCGGCGTTCATGCGTTCGGCGAAAGCCGCTTGCGAACCGCCGATATTCTCGCCGACCGCCATGGCGATATCGTTGGCCGATTTGACCAGCATCATCTTCAGCGCATTGTCCAACCGCATCACCGAGCCCGGCTTGAAGCCCATCTTGCTCGGCGGCTCGCCGGCAGAATGTTTCGTTACCTTGATCGGCGAATCGAGCTGGACCTCGCCCGCGGCAATCGCCCGAAACGCCACATAGGCGGTCATCAGTTTGGTCAGCGAAGCCGGGTACCAGCGCCTGAACGCCTCCTGGTGCTGCAGGATCTCGCCGCTGTTCAGGTCGAACAGGATTGTCGGATTGGCCAAGGCAGGCCCGGCCAGCGACGCAAGCACCACCGTGCCCGCCACCAACAGTTTGAGGAAATGCCTGTAGCGCATCATGAAAACCGAAATAGCCTCTTGCCGCAGTCCCACCTGGCTCCGTAAGATTTCGTTACACGATCGCCAGGATAATGGTCCGGCCCTCTGTTCCCGGACCACAGTCGCGGTGCTATTTACTCTATGTGACGTCAACATGGCAAAGTGCTGCCGATCACAATGTGGAAGCAGCAGCACAATGCAAAGCAGCGTGCATGGTTGCAAGGCAGCAGGCACAATTGCAAAGCAGCAGGCCAAGACCGCCTGCTCCAACAGCGAAATGGAACCATCATGCCGATCCTGAACCGAGCCGCCGAAATGCAGGACGAGGTGGCCGGCTGGCGCCGCCATTTGCACCAGACGCCGGAGCTGAATTTCGACGTCTTCAAGACCGCCGCTTTCGTCACCGAGAAGCTGAAGGCTTTCGGCTGCGACGATATCGTGACGGGTTTGGGCAAGACCGGCGTCGTCGGCATCATCCGCGGCCGCCACGGCGAAGGCTCGACCATCGGCCTGCGCGCCGACATGGACGCGCTGCCGCTCAACGAGATCACCGGCAAATCCTATGCCTCGACCGTCCCCGGCAAGATGCACGCCTGCGGCCATGACGGCCACACCGCGATGCTGTTGGGTGCCGCCAAATACCTCGCCGAAACACGCAATTTCGCCGGTTCCGTTGCGGTCATCTTCCAGCCGGCCGAAGAGGGCGGCGGCGGCGGCAACGAGATGGTCAAGGACGGCATGATGGAGCGCTTCGGCATCTCCAAGGTGTTCGGCATGCATAACATGCCGGGCCTGCCGGTCGGCCAGTTCGCCATCAGGCCGGGTCCGATCATGGCGGCGACTGCCGAATTCACCATCACCGTCAAGGGCCGGGGCGGCCACGCGGCGATGCCGCACGGCACCATCGATCCGATCGTCATCACCAGCCAGCTTGTCGGCGCATTGCAGACGATCGCCTCGCGCAGCACCGATCCGGTCGAGGCGGTGGTCGTCTCGGTGACGAAATTCCACGCCGGCGACGCCTATAACGTCATTCCCGAGACCGCCGAGATCGCCGGCACCGTACGCACGCTGAAGAAGGAGGTCGCCAAGAAGGCCGAAGAGCGCATCCGCGCGCTTTGCCAAGGCCTGGGCGCTGCCTTCGGCGCGACAATCGAGGTTGATTACAATGCCAATTACCCCGTCACCTTCAACCATCCGGAAGAGACGGTCTTTGCCAGCGACATCGCGGCCGACGTCGCCGGCGACAGCCATGTGCACCGCGCGATCCAGCCGGTGATGGGCGGCGAGGATTTCTCCTACATGCTTGAAGCGCGGCCGGGCGCCTTCATCTTCATCGGCAATGGCGATACCGCCGGCCTGCACAACCCAGCCTACGACTTCAACGACGAGGTCATCCCGCACGGCATGAGCTATTGGGTGAAGCTGGCGGAAACAGCGCTGGCGGCGTAGCCATTCGGCATCGGCGGTGCAGCAACCGCCGCACCTCTGGGCGGCAAAACCGGGCAGGACATGTTCTGCTGGTCACTTCCGGCCGGACGACTTCCGGGCAAGGCCGAAGGCAATGCCCAGAGCAATACCTATACCGATGCCCGTAACAATGTTGTCCAACACGACGCCGATAGCCACGCCGATCACGACGCCGAGTGTGAGGTGTTTGGCATCCATTATGCCCGGTCATGTAGCGTGGAAGGGAAGAGCCGCAACCGCTACGGTCCGCTCTTCGGATCCTCGACCTCCAGCGCCTCCATTACCGGCGCTAGCTCATTGTCGTCGGCAGGTTGCGGCTCTTCGCCTGTCCTCGCCTTCGTCAGGGCTGCCTCGATCGCCTCCTGGATATTGCCGAGTTCGTCTTCGCGAACCTCGTGGCCATAGCCGGCAGCATCGGCATCCTGCTCGAATTGCTGCGCCAGGACGGCGACGCTCACCTCGCTCTCGGCCGGCAGATTGCCGACATTCTCCTGCAGCCAGGTTTCAAAGAACTCTTTGGTGGCGCTCATGCGGTGTCTCCTTCGGGACACTAAAGCGCGCCGGCATCCCGAAAGTTCCGCTATCTGAGCCGTCTTTGCGCCCGTTGCCGGCTGCCCCGCAATTCAGCGCGGCCAGGCGGCGTCGGCGCCGCCTGGCTCGGCTGCTTACTGGCTGACAGCAGTCGTCGGTTCGCACGACACATTCGGGTTCATGTCCGCGAACGCGCCGGTCGGGTTGCCCTTCCAGGCCCAGACATGCAGCTCGTAGAACGGGCCGAGGCCAT
>NZ_JAMYLR010000006.1:0-239778 GCF_040318155.1 Mesorhizobium sp. M1307
TCCACGGACGGCTCCCTTGTTTGAGATCTCAACGAACTCATTCTGGCACATCCGATGCCGTCGGGCGCCGTCCACCCCATCATGCCGTGACGTCAGCCGAAGAATACAGCGGCTCAGAACGGCGCTTGTATCCGCAACTGTGCCAGCTACCCTTCAGCCATGACCGGCTATACCTACATGACCGCGAGCCAGAAGCGCGGCACGATCTACATCGGCGTCACCAACGATCTCGGCCGCCGCATGCCGGAGCACAAATCCGCCCAAGGTTCGCACTTCACCGGCCGCTACGGCGTGCAGCGCCTGGTCTGGTACGAGGAACATTTCGACATTCGTGACGCCATTCAGCGCGAGAAGTCGCTGAAGCGCTGGCCGCGCCAATGGAAGATCGAGCTGATCGAGAAGACCAACCCAGAGTGGTTCGAGCTTTTTCGCGGAACGGGGTGGTAGTTCGGTTCTGGTCCGCAGGCGCACTGCCGCGAGGTAACGGCATGGATCCCAGGGTCTGCGCCGCGTCGCTTCGCTCCTTGCTCCGCCCTGGGATGACGAAGTGGAGGGGTGTTCGGCCAATCTCGAGAGCTTGTAATTCGCCATCAATCGTCGTCCGATACACCGGACGCGCTGCCCCTCTCCGATATCAGCGATTAGCCTTCAGCCATCCTACCTTCGTCCTAGGGCGGAGCAAGGAGCGAAGCGACGCGGCGCAGACCCTAGGATGCTATGCCGTTAGCTTCGAGCGTCGCAGCTTCCGCTGAACACCAACAGACCGATCAGCAGAACGCGTTCAATGTGCATCCCGCTCGATCCAATGGTATCAAGCCGTCGCCTTGGCTTTCCTGCCCCGGCCCTTGACGGGCGTGGGCGGGGGGGCTTTGCGGCCGAGACCGATCGCCTTGGCCAGCTGCGAACGCGAGGCCGCGTAGTTGGGGGCGACCATCGGGTAGTCCGACGGCAGGCCCCATTTGGCGCGATAGGCGTCGGGCGTCAGCCCGAAATGAACGCCGATATGGCGCTTCAAGGATTTGAACTTCTTGCCGTCCTCGAGACAGATGATGTAGTCCGGCGTCACCGATTTCTTGGGATTGACGGCAGGCGTCAGCGGCGCGGCGACCGGCACTGCCGGTTGCCCGAGCCCGCCTATGGCAGCGCTGACGCTGGCGATGAGATCGCCGAGGCCGGAAGCCGGCAAGCGGTTCTTCTCGACGTATGCGGAGACGATATGGGCGGTCAGCTCGAGCAGGTCGATGTCTTTGCGAGCGTTGTTGTTGTCGTCGGTCAATCTATCTCTCCGTCCATGGGGGTCGCAGAAATTTCTAGTCGGCAAATCTGCGCAATGCAATGACGCCGCACCACGTCACACATTATTTTGAATAATAATACTAACGGCAGCGCGGGATTAACAACCCTGAGCCGGTGCTCGATAATATCAGACAATCAGCAATATCAAATAATCAGGGATTTGTCGCGCCATAGTCGAAATCCGCCCTCGAAGGCGCGTGTGTTGTCGCCGCGTCTGCAATCGGCGGGCAAGTCGGTGAGTTCGTCGACATTGCCGCCGCCGATGACCACGTAATCCGGCTGCATGGCGGCGCGAAGCCGGTCGACCACGTCGAAGACGTGTTTGCGCCATTTCTTCTTGCCGCGCTTTTGCAGGCCGCGTTCGCCGACATAGTCTTCGAAACTGCCGCGCTTCTTGTAGGGAAGATGGGCAAGCTCCATCGGCTGGGCAACGTTATCAACGATCATCGCGGCCCCCAGGCCGGTGCCGAGGCCAAGGAACAGCATGCGGCCGCCCTCATAACTGCCGATGGCCTGCATGAGCGCATCGTTAACGACCTTGACCGGTTTGCCGAACTCGGCGGCGAAATCGCAGCCGACCCAGCCCTTGCCGAGATTGGCGGGTTCGGTCAGCGGCCGGTTGTGGTGCACCGGGCCCGGATAGCCCATCGAGACGACATCGTAGTGCAGCCCTTCGGCGAGCGTCTTCACCGCCGCGACCATCTGCTGCGGCGTAAGCTCCGGTCCGGAAGCGGTCTTGCGCTCGTCGCCGCCGGCGCTGGTGCGGATCTTGACGTGCGAGCCGCCGATATCGATCGCAAGCACGATCTTTTCTTCCTCCGATGCCGGTTGCTTCACCGCCTTGGCCATCGCTTTCGCCTCCCAGAACTCATTTCGCTGGATTGATCCAGCCGTTCGGCGGCCCGAATCCAGCCATGGCTTCGGCCGGCCCCCACGTCTTTGGCGCGTAGACAGGGGGCGGCGTGGTGTCGCCGAGCACCGGGCCGACGATGCGCCAGGCGAGCTCGCTGGCGTCCTGGCGGGTGAACAGCTGGCCGTTGCCGTTCATGGCGTCGCCGATCAACCGCTCGTAAGGCGGCATGTCGCCCTTCGAATCGTCCAGCGCGGTGAGCTCGACCTGCTCACCGACCATGTCATCGCCGGGCGCCTTGCGCCGGGCTCCGATCGAGATTGCCACCTGAGGATCGATGCGGAAGCGCACGTGATTGCAGTCGCCGGGCTTGATCGGATCGAAGACGTCGAGCGGCGGCCGCTTCAGCCGCACGATGACCTCGGTGGCGTGCACCGGCAGGGATTTGCCGGCGCGAATGAAGAACGGCACATCCTGCCAGCGCCAGGTATCGACGAAAAAGCGCACCGCCGCGAAGGTCTCGACCGGCGAGTTCGGCGCCACGCCCGGCTCGTTGAGATAGCCGTCGAACTGGCCGCGCACCACATCGTCCCTGGTCAGCGTCCGGATCGCCCGCAGGACCTGCACCTTCTCGTCGATGAGATCGTCGGCCGAGCGGCCGACCGGCGGTTCCATGGCGAGCAGCAAGAGGATGTTGAGCAGATGGTTTTCGATGACATCGCGAATGCAGCCGACCTCGTCATAGAAGCGGCCGCGGCCCTCGACACCGAAATCCTCGGCCATGGTGATCTGCACGCTCTCGACGTAATTGCGGTTCCAGATCGGCTCGAGGAAGGAGTTGGCGAAGCGGAAATAGAGCAGGTTCTGGATCGCCTCCTTGCCGAGATAATGGTCGATGCGAAAGATCGACTTCTCGTCGAAGACCAGATGCAGCACCCGGTTCAGCCAGCGCGCCGATTGCAGATCGTGGCCGAACGGCTTTTCCACCATCAGGCGCGCGCCCTGGGCGGCGCCCGACTGCTCCAGCCCCTGGACGACCACCTCGAACATCGCCGGCGGCACCGCCAGATAGTGCAGCGGCCGCTCAGCGCTGCCGAGCGCGGTCTTCAGCTTCTCGAAGGTCGCAGGCGCCCGATAGTCGCCGCTGACATAGCGCAGCAGCGATGCAAGCCTGGCAAAGATCTTGTCGTCGATGCTGCCCAAGGCGTTGACGATGCCGTCGCGGGCGCGCGCCTGCAGCTTGGCGAGGTCCCAGGGATCGAAGGCGACGCCGATCACCGGCTCGTTCAGCGTCCCTTTGGCCACCATGGCGTAAAGGGCGGGGAAGATCTTCTTGTGGGCGAGATCGCCGGTGGCGCCGAAAAGCACCAGCGTGTCCGATCGTTCCTGGCTCATGGGCGTGCCTCCCTGTCGCCCGTCACAAGCCGGCCTTGGGTTTTTCGACATGGCCGCCAAAGGCATAGCGCATGGCGGACAGAAGCTTGTCGGCGAATTCGGATTCGCCTTGCGAGGAGAACCTGTCGAACAGCGCCGAGGACAGCACCGGCGCCGGCACGCCGGTGTCGATCGCCGCCTTCAGCGTCCAGCGGCCTTCGCCGGAATCCGAGACCCGCCCGCCGAACTGCGTCAACGACGAATCGGCCTTCAGTACGCCGGCCGTCAGGTCGAGCAGCCACGAGCCGATGACGCTGCCGTGCCGCCAGACCTCGGCCACTTCAGCGATGTCGATGTCGAACTGGTAATATTGCGGGTTTTCGAGCGGGCTGGTTTCGGCGTCGGCGGTGCGCTGCCGTTTGCCGGCATTCGCCGATTTCAGGATGTTCATGCCTTCGGCATAGGCGGCCATGACGCCATATTCGATGCCGTTATGGACCATCTTGACGAAATGGCCGGCGCCGCTCGGCCCGCAATGGAGATAGCCGAAGGGAGCGGTTCCGGCGTCCTTGGCAGGGGCAGGCGAAGCGGCGTCGGCGCCGGGCGCCAGCGTTGCAAAGACCGGATCGAGATGCTGGACCGCGCTGTCGGGGCCGCCGATCATCAGGCAGTAGCCGCGCTCGAGGCCCCAGACACCGCCGCTGGTGCCGACATCGACATAGCTCAAGCCTTTCAAGGCGAGGCGCGCGGCGTGGTCGACGGCCTCGTGATAATAGGAATTGCCGCCGTCTATGATGATGTCGCCCGGCTCCATCAGGGCAGCCACCTGGTCGACGATCTTGCCGGTGATCGCCGCCGGCAGCATCAGCCAGGCGCTGCGCGGCTTCGCCAGCTTGCCGACGAACTCCTCCATCGAGGCGGCTCCGACCGCGCCGGCGCTCACAAGCGCGGCGACGCTCGCCGGGTTAATATCGTAGACGACGCATTCGTGGCCATCACGCAGCAGGCGCCGAACCATGTTGGCGCCCATCCGGCCCAGTCCCATCATTCCTATCTGCATGGTCTCGTCCTGCCTTACTTGAGGGATCGATGATCTAGTGGCGCTGTGATTGAAGCATGATCTTTTCCGAAAACCGGTCTCCACTTTGCGGGATCATGCTCTATCCGGTATCGCCGATGCCGACAGAAAAGCCAGCATTCTCCCAATGGCCGCTATCGGGCCAGAAGAAAGTGAAGACAATGCTATTGCCCGGGCTATTGCCCGGAGCAATCTCGGCAACCTGCAATTCCGCAAGATGGATGCCGAAAGCATTCGCGCTGGTCTCGGTGTCATGGACGGTTGCCCAATTGTCGCTGCTCCAATGAACCACCGCCCGGGCCAGAAGTTCGATGCGCAGCGCCTTGCCTGCCGGGATGGTACGGATCTTGTGGTTGAAGCGCCATGCCCTGAAGCGCGACACCGTCCTGCCCTCGATATAGCGCTTGACGCCTTGCGGCGGCATGTCGAACACCGTGCCGTCGCGCAGCGACCGCAGCAGCTTGATGTGCTCGGAATGCGCCCAGACCAGCGGCTTGGCGCTGCCGGAGGGCCCGCCATGCCGCAATTCGCGCTCCGGCATGTCGGGACCGTCCCAGACCTGCTCCGGTAGCAGGCCGCCCGGTCCGGCAGAGTTCTCGAACGTCCTGAGCAGGCTTGCCGCACTATCCCTACGGCCTGCCGCCAGCTCGTAATGAGCGCGCTCGCCGACCAGCAGCGGCCAGGGCCGGCCCCGGCCGGTTCCATCGAAGGGCGCGCCGTCGGCATGCTCGCCATAGCCATCGCCATTGTAGCGGTACCAGAGCGGGCCCTGCGGCAGTTCGCAGCGCAATTGCGCGTCGATGACCTTGACCGTGTCGAGGATGCGCGGATCGTCGGCTGCCCGCAAGCCGAAGCGGACCAGCGCCAGCGCATCGGGGCTGACGATCGCCTTGGCCGGCCGGTCCGTATCCGCCGGCGGGCGGTTCTTGATCGGGACGTAGCCGTCTTTCGGCGATGCCGCGCCGGCTTTGTCGGGCGGCGCAATGCGGACATAGTGGCCCTCGACGCCGGCTTCATCGCCCGAGGAGCTACCGGCGACGTAGGTCCAGCGTTCGATCTGATCGTTCCAGACATCGGCGGTTTCGCGCAGATAGTTTGCCGGCTCTGTTTTGCTGGCGGCATCGAACATGTCGGCAGCCGCTAGCAATGCGGCGATCTCGACCGCAAGTGTGAACGGGCTGTAGCCGGCGTCTTCTTCCCAGCGGTCCTCGCCGGTGACCGGGCCGTTGCGCACGACATAGGCGGCAGCGCGCTCGATCATCGGCATGAACGAGGAGAGTGCGGCAGGCGGCAAATGCCCGGCGCGGCGCAGTGCGTCGGCAAGCAGCAGCGGGAAGGCGCATTCGTCCATCTGGATGCCCGGCCAATAGGCCGATCCGTCGAGCCAGGCGTTCTGCGGCCAACGGCCGTCCGGCTCCTGGATCGCGCGCAGATAGCCAAGGATGCGCAAGGCTTCCGCCGGGTCGCCGGCGGCGAGGAAGCCGCCGGCGGTTTCGACCAGATCGCGCGGCCAGACCAGGTGATAGCCGCCGAGGTCGTCGTCGCCCTTGTTGAAGCCCCACGGGATCGACAGGCTGGCAACGGCTGCTCCGGCAGACGAGCGGTGTGCCGCCAGCACCGCCGTGCTGAGGCGGTAGCTGTTGAGGCCGGACGCCGCATGCCGGTCCAGCGGCAGCAATCCGGCCTGCCATTTGCGCCATTTGTCGACGTAGGATCTGGCTGCGGGCCCAAAACCTTGCTTCAGGCTGGCGAAAGCAGTTTGCGCCGCCTGTTGCGGCGTCGCGCCGAAGCCCAGTGCCAGCAATATTTTTGGGTTCGCAGCCGAAAAGGCGATCTCGCCGGTCAGCGCGACATTGCCGTCCTCGGCCCTGCGGCAGGCCGGATCGAGCCGGCCGCCTTGACGAAGCTGCTGCCAGCCGTCGGAGACGCCGACATAGCCGGCCGAGCACACCTTCCACGGCAGCGACGAGGCGAGCGCCAGGCAGGTGCCGCGTCCCGATGCAAACAGGACAGGCTGTCCTTCATGGTCGTCGATCCAGGCGGTGTTGCCCATGCCGGCGTTGACGAGGTGCGGTGCCAGCAGCGCGTAGACGCGGTAGTCGGCGGCCGCGCCTTTGAGCGGCGTGAACATAATCTCCTGCAGCAAGACGGGACGTTCCGGATCCGTCAGGATGCGCTTTTCGATCCTGTAGGTTCCATCGCTTGCGGTGTTGACCAGCCGGTAGGCAGGCACCCCGTCCGCCAGGGGTTCGATACTGTGTTCGGCGTCGCGTTTTTCTTCCGAGAAATAGCCGTCGGGTCCGGTGACGATCAGCCCCAGATCGCGGGTGCAGGCGCTATCGAGGCGCGGGTAGTAGATCTCGTTGAGGATACCGTGGCTGATGGTGAACCAGATCGGGCAGGCCGGCGAGAGCGCGGTGCCGACGCCGCTCTTGGCGCTCGACGTCCAGCGTGCCGGAATGCCGGGTGCACCCGGGGCAAGGTTCGTTGCCATTCAATCGGTCTCCAGTGCCATCCCTAGACCAGGAGTCGAACCGGTTTCAATGATTGCACCGCAAGTTGATCGCCGGCCATGGATTGCTGTTGACAGCTTGCCGCCTATCTGCATTTGTCTGATAATAGATAAAAAACAAGATTGTGAGCGTATCAGCCAATACCCACCAGCCAGCCATTAACCACCAGTAAGACAGCAACTCACGGGAGGAGTATGACATGAGGAAAATATTCGTTTTGGGGGCTCTTGCGGCGATGCTCGCCGCAGGTACCGCGTTTGCCGACACCAGCGGCAAGAAAATCGCCTTCTCCAACAATTACGCCGGCAATTCCTGGCGGCAGGCGATGCTGGACAGCTACGCCATCGTTACCAAGAAGGCGGTTGCCGACAAGGTGGTCGGCGCCGCGGACGTCTTCACGACGGCCGACAAGGAAGTGCCGACGCAAGCAGCCCAAGTGCAGAACCTGATCCTGCAGGGCTATGACGCGATCGTCATCAACGCGGCGTCTCCGGATGCGCTCAACGGCGCCATCAAGCAGGCCTGCGACGCCGGCATCGTCGTCGTCTCCTTCGACGGCATCGTCACCGAACCCTGCGCCTACCGCGTCGTCGTCGACTTCAAGGACATGGGCAAGCAGGAAGTCGAGCAGATGGCCAAGTTCCAGCCCAAGGGCGGCAACCTGCTGGAAATCCGCGGCCTCGCCGGCACCTCGATCGACGATGCCATCCATGCCGGCATCCTCGAAGGCGTCGCTGCCCATCCCGAGTTCAAGATCGTCGGCTCGGTGACCGGCGACTGGGACCAGACCACGGCACAGAAAGCCGTAGCGACGATCCTGCCTTCGCTGCCGGATGTTGTCGGGGTCGTCGACCAGGGCGGTGACGGCTACGGCGCGGCGCAGGCTTTCGCCGCCGCCGGCAAGCCACGCCCGACCATCATCATGGGCAATCGCCAGGACGAGTTGCAGTGGTGGAAGGAGCAGAAGGAAAAGGACGGTTACCAGACCTGGTCGGCATCGATCGCACCGGGCGTATCGACGCTTGCCTTCTGGGTGGCGCAGCAGGTGCTCGACGGCCGCACCGACGTGCCGCACGACCTGCTGGTGCCCTATCTTGCCTTCACCCAGGACGATTTCGAGGCCGCGCTGCCGAAGATTCCGAAGGGCGGCGTCGCCAGCCACGAATACACGCAGGAAGACGCCGTCGCGGCGATCAAGGCCAACATCAAGTGAGCATGGCGCTATTGTTGCCGCCACGGATAACCGGGTATCGTTGAGGGATGCCCGAGGCCAATGCAGACATCATCATGCCGGACGGCGCCGAAAAGCTTTTCGGCGCCGTCAGTTTTGACATCATAAGACTGGACGGAGCCGAAAAACATTTCGGCGCCGTCAGGGCGCTCGCCGGTGTCGATTTCAGCGTTCGTGCCGGAGAATGCGTCGGTCTCGTCGGCCATAACGGCGCCGGAAAATCGACGCTCATGCATATGGTGGCGGGCACGCTTGCCCCCGACAGCGGGCAGATCGCGGTCCGCGGCGGTGTCGAGGCAAGTTATTCGGTGCCGCGCGCGCAGCAGCTCGGCATACGCTGTGTGTTCCAGGAGCTGTCGCTCTGCCCGAACCTCAGCGTCGCCGAGAACACGCGGATCAACCACGCGTCGCTGCATGGCTTCGGCTGGCGGCGCAAAGTGGCCGATCTGATCGCTGCCAAGCTCGACGAGATCTTCCCCGGCCACAGCATCTCGGCATCCGACATCGTCGGTGATCTTTCCATCACCAGCCGGCAGATGGTGGAGGTGGCGCGCGCCTTCACGGTCACGCAGGAGCCGCTTGAGCTGGTTATCCTCGACGAGCCGACATCCTCGCTCGACGCGCATACCGCCGGCCAGCTGCTGGCGTTCGTGCGCCGCTTCATCGCCGCCGGCAAGAGCTGCATCCTGATCTCGCATGTGTTGGGCGAAGTGCTCGGAAATGCCGACCGGATCGTGGTGATGCGCGACGGCAAAGTGGTCTCCGCCGGGCAGGCCGACGCCTTCGACCGCGACAGGCTGGTGACGGCGATGGGCGGAGCGGAGGCGCGCGAGAAGACCGCCGCAGAGATTGCGAGCGGCAAGCCGGAGCCCGGTCCGCTGCGGGTCCGGGCGCGCCCGGCGCGACAGCAGGACGGCAACGAGCTCGTCGCCCGTGCCGGTGAGATCATCGGCCTTGCCGGACTTGCCGGGCATGGGCAGACCGATCTTTTGCTGGCTATCTTTGCTGCGGCTTCCCGTGCCAAGACCGGCATCGAGGTCACCGCGCCGGTGGCGCTGGTTGCCGGCGACCGCCAGTCGGACGGGATTTTTCCGCAATGGTCGATTGCCGAGAACATCGGCATCCGTTCGCTGGCGCGATTGCGCAACGGCCTCTTGATCTCGCCGCAGCGCGAAGCCGAGCTCGCCGAGTTGTGGCAGCGGAAAATCGGCATCCGTACGCCCGACATGAACAACAACATCTTCTCGCTGTCCGGCGGCAACCAGCAGAAGGCGCTGTTCGCGCGGGCGCTCGGCTCCGACGCCAAGATCGTGCTGATGGACGATCCGATGCGCGGCGTCGACATCGGCACCAAGCTCGAAGTCTACGACCTGGTGCGCGAGGAGGCTCGCCATGGCCGCACTTTCCTCTGGTACACCACCGAAACCGAAGAGCTCGACAATTGCGACCACATCTATGTGTTCAAGAACGGCCGGATCGTCGCCAACCTTCGTCGCGACGAACTGACGGAGGAAAAGATCATCCAGTCGTCGTTCGGCGATGCGGCCTGAGATGACAGCGGTATCCGTCGAGAATGGGCTAAAATCTTCGGCTCGCGCCACCAGGCGGGCGCGCATGCTGCGCAGCCTGCTGCCGGCACTGTCGCTGGCGCTGGTGCTCATCGCCATCGCCTGGCTCAACCCGCGCGCCATCAGCTATTTCGGTTTCAGCCTGATGCTCAATCTGGCGATCCCGATCGCTCTGGCGACGATCGCGCAGATGTTCGTCATCGCCGGCAACGAGCTCGATCTGTCGATCGGCACCTTTGTCGGCTTCGTCGGCTGCGTGACGGCGACATGGCTGAAGGACGCGCCGCTGCTCGGCGTCGTGATCCTGCTCGGGTCGATCGGCGTCTACGCGCTGCTCGGCGCGCTGATCCATCTGCGCAACCTGCCCTCTATCGTGGTGACGCTCGGCATGAGTTTTGTCTGGCAGGGCATGGCCATCCTCATCCTGCCCAAGCCCGGCGGCAAGGCGCCGGACTGGCTGCTGGCGCTGATGGCCTTCAAGCCACCCTTCATTCCGTTCCCGATCATCGCGGCATTGCTGATCGCAGCCGTCGTCCACTTTGGCCTGATGCGAACCTCCTACGGCGTCATCCTGCGTGGATCGGGCGGCAATTCAGCCGCACTCAAGCGCGCCGGCTGGTCGCTGCTGCGCACCAAGATCGCGCTGTTTGCGCTGACCGGCCTGTTCGGCGTTTTGTCCGGCATGGCGCTGATCGGCATCACCACCTCGGCCGATGCCAATATCGGCAATGGCTACACGCTGCTTTCGATCGCCGGCGTCATCCTCGGCGGCGGCGAGTTCGTCGGCGGCCGGGTGTCGCCGATCGGCGCCGTCATCGGCGCGCTGACGCTGGCGCTGGCGGCATCGCCGCTCTTGACGTTCATGCACATTCCGCCCGACTGGCAGGTGGCCGCCAACGGCGCCATCCTGATCATCGTGCTGGCGGCGCGGGTGCTGATCAGCCGCAGGGAGAGGTGAGCATGGCATCGCTGCGGACACTGCTCGCCAGACCCTGGATCTGGTCGTTCTTCGGGGCGCTGCTGGTGTGGCTGGCGACCATCGCCTTCACCGGCGGCTATGGCGGCGGCGGCATGATCACGGCGGCGCTGTCGCTCGCCGTCTTCACCGTCATCGTCGGCGTCGGCCAGATGTTCGTCATCACGCTCGGGCCGGGCAATGTCGACCTGTCGCTGCCGGCCAATATCGGCCTTGCCAGCGCCGTCGCCATGAAGGTCATGGACGGCAATGATGCGATGATCGCGGTCGGCCTGCTGGCAGCGCTGGCCTGCGGCATGGCGATCGGCGCCGTCAACTACCTGCTGATCTGGGCGCTGCGCATTCCGCCGATCATCGCGACGCTATCGGCCAGCTTCGTCATCCAGTCGGTCGATATCAGCTATGGGCGGGGCCTGCAGATCAAGCCGCCGCCGGGCTTTGCCGATTTCACCAACTGGCAGATCTTCGGCATTCCGGTGCTGGCGATCCTCACCGTGCTGTTCACCATCGGCGCCGGCATCGTTTTGCAGCGCATGATCTACGGACGCTCGGTGCTGGCGATCGGCCAGAACATCCGCGCTGCCTGGCTGGCCGGCGTCAATGTCGGCCGCACCCGCTTCCTCACCTACACGCTGTCGGGCGCGCTCGGCGGCCTCGACGGCGCACTGCTCGCCGGCTATTTCCGCGGCGCCAATGTCGATATCGGCAATGAGTATCTGCTGGCCTCGATCGCCGTCGTCGTCATCGGCGGCACGTCGGTGGCGGGCGGCAAGGCCAATGTGCCGGGGGTCTGGGGCGCGGCACTGTTCCTGGTGCTGCTGTTGACCATGCTCAACACGTTCGGCGTGAGCGTCGGCGTCCGCCTGGTGCTGACCGGGCTGATCATCGTCGGCGTCATCACCGCCGCCGGTGGGCAGAAGGCGCTGCGCTAGCAAGAATCAGGTGAGGGCGATCGATCTTTCGATTTCATTTTTTCCCATTTCGAAGAGCGTTCCCCACGGGTTCTCGAAAAAAGAATGCTGTCAAGAACGAAGCTGTCTTCTCCGGACACTCCCTTCCTGATGTGCTGGATTTCTTCGCCAGCGCGCAAGCGCCGAATGATTTCGATGCCACGTATTCCGCGTTCTCGAACAGCTTTTTCCCAGAAGTCGTTGCTGAGCGGATTGCGAAATTTCAATTCAAATCGGCCAGTTCCGGACAACACCAGCCGAGACAACTCTTGCAGTCTATCGACCGTCGTGCGGACCGCCCATTTGATCGCTGTCGTTCTCACATAGAGGTCAAGATCCAGTAGGCAGTTCGCCAAAGCCTTGGCGATCGCTTCGTCGTAGTAGCCGGACGTAGACATGTAATTCACGAAGGCAACTCGGCAATCGGGGAGGGGGTCGCTTGCAAACTCCGTTGCCGGTATCTTCAGGACTTCGACTGCTTCGCCCAACTCGCCAAGGCAGTAAGCCGCGCGGAGCCGGTCGCTGGATTTCTCGGACTGCATGAGGCCGACGAGAAATTCCAGATCAACTCCTCGCCTCCATCTCCTTAGGAGTTCCTGCCCGGCTCTGTAGCTTAGATCGTGGTCATGATCGCCGTACCGGGCTTCGTCCATAAGAACGGCAGTGGACTCTCCCGCTAATTCTTTGGTCATTCCTGGTGTTGGCGACGGCCAAAATGTTGGTTGTGTTCGAATCGATACTCTCTACATCCAAAGCGACGTCGTCAATCGTTACCCGCCGGCTGACTCCACCGGCCGGTCCTGACGACCGATCGAACCGACGAAAACACCGGTTTCCATGAGAGCATTGGCGCTGTAAAGCCAATCGCGCCTTCGCCAGCATCGTTTGCAAGAGGTTTGCGTGTCCGATTTCGTCAGCACTACAAGGCACGGCAACGTCGCGGTGGTGAGCATCGACAATCCGCCGGTCAACGCGCTGAGCTTCCATGTGCGCGAGCCGCTGATGCAGGCGCTCGTTTCCCTGCGCGACGAGCCGTCGGTCGGAGCAATTGTGATAGCATGCGCCGGGCGGACCTTCGTCGCCGGCGCCGACATCACCGAATTCGGCAAGCCGGCGCGGCAACCGGACCTGGGCGCCCTAGTCGCCATGCTGGAAACCATCGCCAAGCCGACGGTCGCGGCCATTCACGGCACTGCGCTCGGCGGCGGCCTGGAACTGGCGCTCGGCTGCCATTTCCGTGTTGCCGACCGAGCGGCAAGGCTCGGCCTGCCGGAAGTCAAGCTCGGCCTGCTGCCGGGGGGCGGCGGCACGGTTCGCCTGCCGCGCCTGGTTGGTCCGCTGAAGGCACTCAACATGATCGTTTCGGGAACGCCGATCGGTGCGGCCGAGGCGCTCGCCGCCGGCCTGGTGGATGCCGTCTTCGATGGCGACCTGACCGCGCAAGCGGTGAGTTTCGCCAGCGAAACGGCCGCGAAAGGCGGTCCGTTCACACCGGTGCGCGACCGCAATGATCGCCTCGACCAGGCCGACTTGCCGGCGTTCGACAAGGAAGCGGCAGTGCTTGCCGGCAAAGCACGCGGCCTCGAGGCGCCGATCGCCTGTGCGCAGTCGGTCCGCAACGCCCTGACGCTGCCCTTCGACGAAGCGCTGGCGGCGGAGCGCGACCTGTTCGTCAAGCTTGTCGGCGGGGACCAATCACGCGCGCAGCGGCATTTGTTCTTCGCTGAACGTGAGGCGGCAAAGATTGCCGGCAAGGACGTCGTCAGGCGCAAGATCGCCCGGGTCGGCGTCATCGGCGCCGGCACGATGGGCGGCGGCATCGCCATGGCGTTCGCCAACGGCGGCGTCCCCGTGACCTTGCTGGAAGCGACGCACGAGGCTTTGCAGCGCGGGCTGGCGACGATCAACAAGAATTATGCCGTTTCCGTCATCCGCGGCTCGCTGAGCGAAGACGCCAAGCGCGAGCGGCTGGATTTGTTCAGGGGCAGCACCGACTATGCCGACCTCGCCGATTGCGACCTGATCGTCGAGGCCGTGTTCGAGGAAATGGCGGTCAAGAAGGAGGTATTCGGCAGGCTGGATGCCGTGGCCAAACCGGGCGCGATCCTCGCTACCAACACCTCCTATCTCGACGTCAGCGAAATCGCCGCTTCGACGTCGCGGCCGCAAGATCTCCTCGGCATGCATTTCTTTTCGCCGGCTAACGTCATGAAGCTTCTGGAAATCGTCCGCGCCGACAAGACTTCGCCCGACGTGCTGGCGACCATCGTCGATCTGGCACGGCGGATCGGCAAGGTGCCGGTCGTCGTCGGCGTCTGCCACGGCTTCGTCGGCAACCGCATGCTGGCGGCGCGCGGTGCGGAACTGGAGACGCTTCTGCTGGAAGGCGCAATGCCGCGCCAGGTCGACCAGGTGTTCACCGATTTCGGCTGGCCAATGGGGCCGTTCGAGATGAGCGATCTCGCCGGCCTCGACATAGGCTGGCGCAACCGCAAGGCGCGTGGCCAGACGGCCGTGATCGCCGATGCGTTGTGCGAACAGGGACATTTCGGCCAGAAGACCGGCAGCGGCTTCTATCGCTACGAAGGCGGTTCGCGCACGCCGCTGCCCGATCCCGATGTCGAGGCGCTGATCCGCAACAAGGCTGCCGAGCGCGGTGTTGCACCGCGCGCGATCGGCGCCGAGGAGATCATCGAGCGGACGCTCTATCCGATGATCAACGAGGGCGCCAAAATCCTCAAGGAAAAGATTGCCGCCCGCGCCTCCGATATCGACGTCGTCTGGGTCAACGGCTACGGCTACCCGGTCGGCAAGGGCGGGCCGATGTTCTGGGCGAGCCTCGAAGGCGTGGACAAGATCATCCGGCGGCTGGATCACTGGCACCAGCAGACCGGCAAGGATGTCTTTCGAGTGGCACCCCGGCTCAGGCAGATGGCCGAAACCGATTCCTGGGACGGCGCTGCCGGCTGAACTTGGGACTACCGAATCCGTGCGTCCATGATCTCGACAAAACGCGCGAACAGACCCGCCTGCGACTTTATCTTGAGCTTGCGGTAAATGTTGCGGCGATGAACTTTTACGGTTCCCGGCACGATGCGCATCGCCCTGGCAATCGATTCCGTGGAATGGCCCTGAAGCACCAGATCGACGACATGCTGCTCGCGCGGCGTGAGCGAAAGGCTCTTCCAGATGTGAGCACGTTCGAACTCACTGACCGGAGCAATCGCCTCGTCTTGCTTCGTCCCAACCGGTCCGTCAGCCGGAAGGGTAGGCCAGCGCAGCCTGACGAGGCTGATCACCGCAGGCGCCATGTCGCGCAGCAACCTGGCATCGGCGGTTCCGAACGGCCCCGAAGCGCGCAATCGCATTAGCGAGACCACCAGCGCGTCCTTTCCCGGCAGCGGCACGAAAAAGCCGACCTCCTCCGCAAGCCTGGTCTGGCTGTAATAGGAGCGGTAATATTCGCTGGCATAGAAGCGATCCGGCGCCAATTCGCGCATGCGCCAAAAGCCTTCCTTGCGCTCGACTGCCGCATGGTGGAACGGATCGAGCAGATAAGGCCCTTCCTGATAGAGCGCGACGAAGACGTGGCTTTCGGCCGGCGAGAATGTCTCGAACAGCAGCGGCGGGCGTGAGGCGCCGCGATAGCCGAAGATCACGCAATGATCGAAGCTGACATGCTGGCGGAGCCAGGCGACCATCGCCTTGCCGAAAAGCTCGCCGCTCGTCTCCCGCGTCGCTGCGATGAGCGCAGCGAGCCGGCTGTATTCATCCCTGCGTGAAACGCCCAATTCATACCCCTCCAGACGAGAAAATAGATGAAATATACCACCTGGGAGGTATATACTAGCCGCCATTGGCTCTGATAGCGTTTCGAGACCAACTAGCCGCTGGAGCCCGCAGCTTTGACCGCAGTGCCCGACATCGAGTTTCGCGGGGTCACCAAACGCTACGGCAGCGTGATCGCGGTCAGCGGCATCGATCTTGCCATCCCGCCGTCTGCCTTTGTCGCGTTGCTCGGGCCGTCCGGCTGCGGCAAGACAACCTGTTTGCGCATGATCGGCGGTTTCGAACAGCCAAGCGAAGGTGTGGTATTCATCCGTGGCCGCGACATGGCCGGCACGCCGCCCTATCGGCGGCCGGTCAACATGGTGTTCCAGCAATATGCGTTGTTTCCGCATCTGGATGTGGCGGACAACGTCGCCTATGGCCTACGCCAGGCGCGGCCGCGCCTGTCGTCGCGGGAGATCAGCCTGAAGGCAGGCGAGGCGCTCGCCATGGTTCGGCTTGCCGGCTATGGACGCCGCAAGATCCATGAGCTTTCCGGCGGCCAGCAGCAGCGTGTCGCCCTGGCGCGGGCGCTGGTCAACAAGCCGGCGGTGCTGCTGCTCGACGAGCCCCTGGCGGCGCTCGACAAGAAGCTGCGCACCGACATGCAGATAGAGCTGCAGAACCTGCAGCGCGAGATCGGCATCACCTTCGTCCTGGTCACCCACGATCAGGAAGAGGCACTGTCGATGAGCGATTTCGTCTGCGTCATGAATGGCGGGCGCATCGTCCAGCTTGGGCAGCCGAGCGAAATCTACGACGAACCCGCCGACCTCTTCGTCGCCGATTTCGTCGGCAAGACCAATCTCTTGAGCGGCAAGGTCGTCGGGCTCTCGGGCAAGCTCGTCGAGGTAGCGCTTGCCGACGGCACCGTCATCGCCGCGCGCAAGCGCACTTCGCTAGCCCAGGGCGAAGCCGTCTCGGTAAGCCTGCGTCCTGAATCCTTAAGTCTCGGCGCGCCCGGAAGCGGCCGGCTGAACGGGCTTGTCCGCAACCGGATCTTTCTCGGTTCCACCGCGGAATATGCAATCGAGGTCCAAGGCATCGGGACGCTGCTCGCCAAGGCCGATCATCTGGTTGGCGGTGGAAATCTCTTCAAGCCGGGTGAACCCGTCGCCGTCGGCTTTACAGCCGGAACGCCGCTGGCGTTTCCGGAGAATAACGGGACCAACCAGAGGGAAAACAAAAATGTCGAAATCGTATCGTGACGGACTGCCGATAAGCCCTGAAAAATTCGTCGACCAGTTGATGCGCCTCAAGCGCGGTTCCATCGGCCGCCGCGAGTTCCTTGGCCTCACCGGCCTAGGCATCGCAACGGCAGTAATGGCCCGCGAACTCGGCATCATGCCGTCGCCAGCCTTCGCCCAGGAGGGGCTTGGCGACCGCATGTCGATTGCCACCTGGCCCAATTATCACGACCCGGCGACGTTCGAGAATTTCAAGGCCGAAACCGGCGTTGCCGTCGAGGTGAACGTGTTCGGGTCAAACGAGGAGATGCTGGCCAAGCTGCAGGCCGGCGCCTCGGGCTGGAGCCTTTTCGTTCCGACCAACTACACGATCTCGACTTACAAGAAGCTTGGCATCATCGAAGCGCTGGATATGGCCAAGCTTGCCAATTATGACGGCTCGCAAGAAGACCCGCGCTTCACTGGGGAAGGCACCATCGACGGGGTGACCTACGCTGTGCCGAAGAATTGGGGCACCACCGGATTTGCCGTCAACACCAAGAAACTGACCAAGCCGATGACGAGCTGGAAGGAATTCTGGGACACGGCCATGGCGGAGGGCGACGGCCGGACCATGGTTCATGATTACCAGCTGACCACGATCGGCAACGCGCTGAAATATTTCGGCTTCTCGTTCAACTCGCTGAGGCCGGAGGAACTCGCCAAGGCGGAGGAATTGCTGCTGAAGGTCAAGCCGCATCTGTTCGCGGTCTCTAGCGACTACCAGCCGTCGATGCGTGCCGGCGACGCGTGGATGACGATGTGCTGGACCAATGACGGGGCGCAGCTCCACCGCGACATCCCCGAAATCGCCTACGTGCTTGGCAAGGAAGGCGGCGAGATCTGGACCGACTTCTACGCAATACCCAAGGATGCGCCGAACAAGCCTGCCGGCTATGCCTTGCTCAACTATTTGATGAACCCGAAAGTCGCGGTCAAGGAGCACCTGGCCAACGGTGCGCCTTCCACCGATGCGCGGGTCAATGCGCTGCTGCCCAAGGAGGTGCTGGACAATCCGATCCTCTATCCGGCGGCGGATCTGCTGAAGCCGCTCGAATTCGGTGCGGCTGCGACGCTAACCGATCCGGGCCGGGCCGAATTGATGGCACGCTTCAAGTCGGCTTGAACCGGGCAGGCCACAGGCTCGATGCAGGCAACTCCCCGGCGGACAGATGTCCGCCGGCACCCGGGCGGTTTTTTCAATGCGCAGCAACGTCCTCCGTCACAATCTCCTGACCGCCCTGCTGCTCGGTCCAGCAACGGCGTGGCTGGTGGTGTTTTTAGTTTTGCCGTTCGTGGCGATTGCCGTTTTCAGCGTCGGCGAGCGGGCGCCGGAAGGCGGCTATCAGGCCGCTTTCACCTTGGCGCAGTTTGCCAATCTTCCGGCGCGGGCGACCGCCTTCTGGAACACCATGGTGCTGGCGCCGGCGGGCGCACTGGCCTGTCTTCTCGTTGCCTATCCGGTCGCCTATTACCTCGCTTTGCGCGCACCCGAACGGTGGCGGCTGATCCTGCTGGCGCTTGTCGTCATCCCGTTCTGGACCAGCCTGCTGATGCGAACCTATGCCTGGATGTATGTGCTTGGCGGGCGCGGCATCCCAGCTCTGCTGGCCTATGTCGGGATGGAGGACGTGCGGCTGATCAACACGCCGGGAGCGGTTCTGCTCGGCATCGTCTATGGTTATCTGCCGCTGATGATCCTGCCGATCTATGTCAGCCTCGAGCGGCTCGACCGCCGGCTGCTGGAGGCCTCCGCCGATCTCGGCGCGACGCCGATCTCGACATTCCTCGGCGTGACGCTGCGGCTGTCGCTGCCAGGTGTGATGACCGGCTTCTCGCTGGTCATGATCCTGCTGCTCGGCGAATATCTGATCCCGACGCTACTCGGCGGCGGCAAGGTCTTCTTCATCGGCAACGCGCTGGTCGATCTGTTCCTGCAATCGCGCAACTGGCCATTCGGATCGGCAATCGCCATCACACTTGTGGCGGTTTCAGTGGTCGTGCTGCTTGCCGCGAACCGCATTTCGACCCGGCTTTCGGGTGCCCGCCGGGTGGACCTGATCTGATGCGTGCCTTCGTCGTTGCGGTCTTTGCCTTTCTCTACCTGCCGATCGCGCTGGTGGTGCTGTTTTCGTTCAACGCCGGCCACCACGCCAGCGAGTTCACTGGCTTCTCGGTGCAATGGTACGGCAAGGCCCTGGCAAACCCGTTCCTGGTCGAAGCGCTGAAGAACAGCCTGTTCATCGCCACGACCAGCGCCTTGCTGGCGGCGCTGTGCGGCACGGCGGCCGCGCTTGGCCTGGCGCGTGTCGGCGCGCGGACGCGAGCCGTGTTCGATGCGCTTTTGGGTGCTGCGATCGTCGTTCCTGGTGTCGTCATCGGCATCTCGACGCTGGTCGCGCTGGTCCAGCTATTCGGGGTGGTCAACCCGTTTGTCGCTTCGCTGTGGCCGAACGACCAGCCACCGCGCCTGGCGCTCGGCTATGGCTCGATCATCGCCGCGCACGGGCTGTTTTCGATGGCGCTGGTGGCGATGATTGTCGGCACGCGCCTCGGCAGCCTCGACCGCAATCTGGTCGAGGCCTCGAGCGATCTTTACGCTACCCCGCTGACGACGTTCCGCAGCATCGTGTTGCCGCAGATCATGCCGGCGGTGATCGCCGGCTTCCTGCTCGCCTTCACATTCTCCTTCGACGATTTCATCGTCGCTTTCTTCGTCGCCGGCGCACAGACGACATTGCCGATCTATGTCTTCGCCTCGATCCGGCGCGGGGTCACGCCGGAGATCAATGCCATCGCGACGATCGTGCTCGTCGCCTCCGTTCTGCTCGTGGTGCTTGCCCAATGGCAACTGCGGCAACGAAAACCATCACACTGAAAGATAGAAAACATGATTCTGAGAGATCGCATCGCCGTGGTGACGGGTGCCGGGTCGGGGATCGGGCGTGCCGGCGCCATGAGGATGGCCAGGGAAGGCGCGCTCGTGGTGATCGCCGACAGGGACCAGGCGGCGGGGGAAGCAACCGCTTCCGACATTCGTGCGGCCGGCGGTCGGGCCGAGGCCATCGCCACCGACGTCGGCGAGGATGCGGCGGTCGAGCAGCTCATTGCGGGAACGCTGGGCCGGCATCGACGGATCGACATCCTGCACAATCATGCCGGGATCCAGGTCGGCGGCACGCTGACCGAAGTCGGCGCCGACGGCATGGATGCCTCCTGGCGGATCAATGTGCGGGCGCAGTTCCTCGCGGCCAGGCTGGTCATGCCGTCGATGATCGCGCAAGGCGGCGGGGTGATCCTGAATACCGCCTCCAATTCGGGTGTGTTCTACGACCGCGAAATGATTGCCTACGCAACGTCAAAACATGCAGTGGTGGCGATGACCCGGCAGATGTCGCTCGACTATGCCAAACACAATGTCCGCATCAACGCGCTGTGCCCCGGCTGGGTCGATACGCCCTTCAACGAGCCGTTCATCGCGCAGATGGGCGGGCGGGCGGCGATCGAGAACTATGTCCGCACCAAAATTCCCATGCAGCGCTGGGCCAGCGCGGAGGAAATCGCCGAAGCGATCCTGTTCCTCGTCTCCGACCGCTCGTCCTTCATGACCGGTCAGGCGCTGGTGATCGACGGTGGAGAAAGCATCGGCTGATCCGCCGCTCCCGGTGGGCGGCAGCTGAAATTCTCTTTGGCCTAACGGTCGGCGGCGAGATGTGCTTTCGTCTCAAGGAGAATGCGGCCAACATGGCTGGGTCGGGAGCAGAAATCATCAGCGCAAACGGGAAGGCTGCATAATGGCCGAGGCCTATATCTGCGACTACATCCGCACGCCGATCGGACGCTTCGGCGGTTCGTTGTCGGCGGTCCGTGCCGACGATCTCGGCGCGATACCTCTGAGGGCGCTGGTCGAGCGTAATTCGGGCATCGACTGGGCCGCCATCGACGATGTCGTCTATGGCTGCGCCAACCAAGCCGGCGAGGACAATCGCAATGTCGCGCGCATGGCGCTGCTGCTGGCCGGCCTGCCCAAGGAGGTTTCCGGCTCGACCGTCAATCGTCTCTGCGGTTCGGGCATGGATGCGGTGATAATTGCTGCCCGCGCCATCAAGGCCGGCGAGGCGGAGCTGATGATATCAGGCGGCGTCGAATCGATGAGCCGCGCTCCGTTCGTGCTGCCGAAGGCAGAGACCGCCTTTTCGCGCAATGCCGAGATTTACGACACCACGATCGGCTGGCGCTTCATCAATCCGCTGATGAAGAAGCAATACGGCGTCGATTCGATGCCGGAGACCGGCGAGAACGTGGCGGAAGAGTTCGCTGTCTCCCGCGCCGACCAGGACGCATTTGCCGTGCGCAGCCAGGACAAGGCTGTAGCCGCACAAGCCAATGGCCGGCTGGCAAAGGAAATCACGCCGGTGACGATCGCGCAGCGCAAGGGCGATCCGGTCGTTGTCGACAGAGATGAGCATCCCCGCGGGGGCACGACGGTCGAGGCGCTGGCCAAATTGCCGACGCCCTTCAGGCAAGGCGGTACGGTCACGGCCGGCAACGCGTCGGGCGTCAATGACGGCGCGGCGGCGCTGATCGTCGCCTCGGAAACCGCCGTGAAAAGATACGGGTTGACGCCGATCGCCCGTATTCTCGGTGGTGCCACCGCCGGCGTCGCTCCGCGCATCATGGGCATCGGTCCGGTGCCGGCCACGCAGAAGCTGTGTGCCCGGCTCGGCCTGGAGCCGCAACAGTTCGATGTCATCGAGCTCAACGAGGCCTTTGCCTCGCAAGGCATCGCCGTGCTGCGCCAGCTCGGCATTGCCGAGGATGCGGCGCACGTCAACCCGAATGGTGGCGCCATCGCGCTCGGCCATCCGCTCGGCATGTCCGGCGCGCGCATCACCGGCACGGCGGCATTGGAACTGCGCGAACGCGGCGGCCGCTACGGCCTCGCCACCATGTGCATCGGGGTCGGCCAGGGGATCGCGGTGGCGCTGGAGAGATTGTGAGCAAGCGTCGATTTGCCGGGCCATTTAATGGCGCGTTCCGCCCACTCAAATTTGACCATGTGGACAAAAGCCGGGCACCGCTCCATAGTTCCTTCGCCGATATTCCAGAGAAGAGAGCCGGCTCGACACGGCGCCAATCAGAGGGGCATGCAATGGACAACGGGAAGAGCAGAATCCAATCGAAACGCGAAGGGCTTTCGCGACGCAACGTGCTGGAGCTGGGCGCGCTCGGCCTAGCGGCAGCGATGCTGCCTGGCAGCGCCTTTGCCAAGACCAAGAAGCTGAAAGTGGCGGCGATCTTCGCCACGCCGATCGAGGAGCCGTGGGACAACCAGATCCATGTTGCCCTGCAGAAGGCCGAGAAGGAACTCGGCATCGAATACAAATGGTCGGAGAAGGTGCAGACCGCCGATTTCAGCCGCGTCATGCGCGAATATGCGCAAGGCGGCTATGAGCTGGTGCTGGGCGATGCCTTCGCCGCCGAGCGCGAATCGCGCAGGACCGCCAAGCAGTTCCCGAAGACCGCCTTCCTGTTCGGCTCCGGCGCCGGGCCGGCCGAGCCGAATTTCGGCGTTTTCGACAACTGGATCCATGAGCCGGCCTATCTGTCCGGCATGATCGCCGGAAAGATGTCGAAATCGGGCACGATCGGCGCCGTCGCGGCGATGGGCATTCCGGAAGTGAACCGGCTGGTCAACGCCTTCTTTGCCGGCGCAAGGGAGGTCAATCCCAACATCAAGAAGAAGGTCGCCTTCATCGGCTCGTTCTTCGATCCGCCAAAGGCAAAGGAAGCGGCTGTCGCCCAGATCGACGCAGGCGTCGACGTCATCTATGCCGAGCGCTTCGGCGTCATCGAAGCGGCGGCGGAGAAGAAGATCCTCGCCATTTCCAACATGTCGGACCAGTCGAGCCTCGGCCCCGACACGGTGATCACCGGGCCGGTCTGGGATATGTATCCGACCGTCGAGCAGGCGATCAAGCTGGTCAAGGCCGGCGTCTTCACCGCGCAGGATTACGGCGATTTCTCGCGCATGGCCAAGGGCGGCTCCTACCTCGCGCCCTACCACAAGTTCGACAAGACGCTGCCGGCCGAGGTCAAGGAACTGGTCGAGAAGAAGAAGGCCGAGATCCTCGACGGCAATTTCCGCGTCGACGTCGATGAGAATACGCCGGTCTCGGACTGAGCGGCGCATCCCTCCCCCTTGAGGGGAGGGTGGCCCGCAGGGCCGGGTGGGGTCCTCGGCGACGCGCTCCATCTTTTTCGGTCTAAACGTCGAGGCAGCTGAGGGGACCCCCCGCCTCGCTTCGCTCGGCACCCTCCCCTCAAGGGGGAGGGATATCGGCGTCAACGCCACCAGGATCCCGCCTTGTCAACGCCTGCCCCTCTCATCGAAATGCGCGGCATCTCCAAGAGCTTTGGCGCCGTCAAGGCGAACGAGGCCGTCGATCTCAGCGTCGCGCCGGGTGAAATCCTCGGGCTGCTCGGCGAAAACGGCGCCGGCAAGACGACGCTGATGAACGTGCTGTTCGGCGCCTATGCGCCCGATGCCGGCGAGATCCTGGTGCAGGGCCGGTCGGTGGCGATCAACAGTTCGGCCGATGCGCTGGCCGCCGGCATCGGCATGGTGCACCAGCATTTTCATCTCGCACCGCGGCTTTCGGTGCTGGAGAACCTCTTGATCGGCATTCCCGGCAGATCGGGCCGGATCGACCGCGCCGGCGGGCTGGCGCGGCTCGCCGAGATCGGCCGCCAGCACGGGCTGACGCTCGACCCGGACCTCCCCGTCTCGGCGCTGTCGGTCGGCGAGCAACAGCGGCTCGAAATCGTCAAGGCGCTGTTTCGCGGCGCAAGGCTGCTGATCCTCGACGAGCCGACGGCGGTGTTGGCACCGACCGAGGTCGACGGGCTGTTTTCGGCGCTGCGCTCGATGGCGGCACAAGGGCTCGGCATCATCTTCATCTCGCATAAGCTCAACGAGGTGCGAGCGCTGACGCATCGCTGCGTCGTGCTCCGGCATGGGCGCGTTGCCGGCGACGTCGATGCGCCGGCCAGCACCACGTCCTCGGAGATGGCGCGGCTGATGTGCGGCCACGAGATCGTGCCTCCGGCCAGAGGACCGTCGATGCCCGGTGCGGCCGTGCTGACCCTCGACGGTATCTCGACATCGCATCATTCCGGCATGGCGCTGCGCGATGTTTCGCTGTCGGTTCGTGGCGGCGAGATCCTTGGCATCGCCGGCGTCTCCGGCAATGGCCAGCGCGCGCTTGCCGAGGTCATCTCCGGCGTGCGTGCGCCCGATGCCGGGAAGATGACCATAGCCGGCAAAACGGTTTCGCGGTTCTCGCCGAGCACAGTGCAGGCGCTCGGCCTCGGCCGCATCCCGGAAGACCGTATGACGACAGGGCTGGTCACCAATCTGCCGCTCGCCGATTCGATGGTGCTGCCGCGCATCGGCACGGCGGCGTTCAGCCGCAACGGCCTGATCAAGCCGGATGCGATCCGCGCCTTCGCCGAGGCGCAGATCAAGGCCTACGATATACGTTGCCCCGGGCCGATGACGCGCGCCGGGGCGCTTTCCGGCGGCAATCTGCAAAAGGCGCTTCTGGCGCGCGAACTCGCTTTCGATCCGAAGGTGCTGATCGTTTCGCAGCCGACTCGCGGCCTCGACATCGGCGCCGCGCGCTTCATCCACGAAAAATTCCTCGACATGCGCGCCAAGGGCTGCGGCATCATCCTCATCGGCGAGGATCTGGAAGAATTGCTGATGCTCTCGGATCGTATCGCGGTGATGTATGAGGGCCGCATCGTCGGCACGCTGAACAGCGCCGACGCCAGCATTGCCAGACTCGGGTTGATGATGACCGGAGCGGAGGGCCATGCCTGATGTTCCGTCTCGAGGCCCGCACCTCAACGCCCGCCTGGTTCAATCTGGCGCTGCCGCTGCTCGCCATCGGCGCGACGCTGACACTGTGCAGCGGCCTCATCGCACTGGCCGGCGCCGGCGTCGTCGAGGCGTATGGCGTTATGTTTTCGGCGTCGCTGGGCGACAGCTACGCCGTCACCGAAACGCTGGTGCGTGCCGCGCCAATGATCTTCACCGGACTGGCCGTGGCGGTCGCCTTCCGGGCCAAATTCTGGAACATCGGCGCCGAAGGGCAATTGCTGGCTGGTGCGGTGGCGAGCTGTGCCGTCGGTGCAATCCCGATGCCGGGGCCGCTCGCCATGCTGCTGATGGCGCTGGCGGGCGCTGCCGCCGGCGCGGCCGTCGCCCTGATCCCCGCCACGCTGCGGGTAAAATTCAGGGTCGATGACGTGGTCAGCTCGCTGCTGCTCAACTCGGTCATTTTCTACGCACTGATGGCGCTGATCGAGGGGCCATGGAAGGACAGTTTCAGCGGCTACCCGATCTCGCCGCCGATCGAGGATACGGCCAATTTTCCGGTGCTGCTCGAAGGCACGCGGCTGCATCTCGGGGTCGTCGCGGCGCTGGTCGCCGCACCGGTCGTCTGGTTCGTGGTCGCGCGTACGACGCTCGGCTTCCGCATCAGGGTCACCGGCGAAAACCCCGAGGCGGCGCGCTATGGCGGCATCAATGTCGAGCGGGTGCTGATTTCGACGGCGCTGGTGTCTGGCGCATTGGCCGGCCTTGCGGGCGTCGGCGAGGTCGGCGGCGTGCATTTCCAGGTGATGAGCGACATCTCGCCGGGCTATGGCTATTCCGGCATCGTCGTCGCCATGCTGGCGAGGCTCAATCCGCTCGGCGTCGTGCCGGCGGCGATCTTCCTTGCCGCGGTGATGACCGGCGCCGAGGCGATGTCGCGGGCGACCGGCGTTCCGGCCTTCCTCAGCGATGTCATCCAGGGAACGGCGCTGCTCGCCATGCTGGTGGCGCTGCTGTTCACCGCCTATCGCATCCGTCGCGTGGGAATAGCCAAATGAGCGTGGTGCTGGAGCAAATCTTCCAGGTCGGCTTCCTCGCCGCGATCATCCGCATCGCCACGCCGCTGGCCTTCGCGACGCTGGGCGAGATGTTCTCCGAGCGCGCCGGGGTGCTCAATCTCGGCATCGAAGGCATCATGCTTTTGTCGGCGATGACCGGCTTCACCGCGGCGAGCCTCAGCGGCAGCCTCTGGCTTGGCGTGCTAGCGGCGGTGTTGACCGGGGCGCTGATGGGCGCCGTGCACGCGCTGTTCACTGTAGCGCTCGGCCTCAGCCAGCATGTCTGCGGCATCGGCGTGACGCTGTTTAGCTCCGGCCTTGCCTATTTCCTCTACCGGCTGATCTTCGGCCAGCAATCGGTACCGCCGAACATCAAGGGGTTCGAGACGCTGCCGATCCCGATCCTGTCCGGCATTCCGGTGCTCGGGCCGGCGGTGTTCAACCAGTTTTCGCTGGTCTACATGGCGATGCTGTCTATTCCCCTGGCCGCCTTCGTGCTCTACCGCACGCCGTGGGGCCTGTCGGTCCGCATGGTCGGCGAAAACCCGCGCGCCGCCGATTCGGCCGGCGTCAGCGTCATCGCTACGCGCCTCCAGGCGGTGATCCTCGGCGGTGCCTTGATGGGGCTGGCCGGTGCCTTCCTGTCGATGGCGCAGTTCAACGCCTTCACCTTCGGCGTGGTTTCGGGGCGTGGCTGGGTGGCAATCGCGCTCGTCGTTTTCGGCCGCTGGGATCCGTGGCGATCGGCAGGCGCGGCACTGCTGTTTGCCTTCGTCGATGCCCTGCAGTTGCGCATGCAGGCGAGCGGGCTTGGCCACATCCCCTACGAGGCCTTCCTGATGCTGCCGTTCATCTTCACCATCGTCGCTATGGCGGTGATGTCGCGCAATGCGGTGGCCCCGTCGGCGCTGCTCAAGCCGTTCCGGCGCGAAGAGCGGTAGCGGCGCTTCGCCTTTCACATCGCGGTGAAGCCGTTATCGACGAACAGATGGGCGCCGTTGACGAAGCTGGCCTCGTCGCTGGCCAGGAACAGGGCTGCCTTCGCGACCTCTTCCGGCTCGCCGATCCGCCCTTGCTGCGCCGCCATTGCCGCGTCGGAGACATCGACGCCGAGTTTGTCGAGATCGGCGACCTCGCGCAGGCCATGCGGTGTCCTGATGAAGCCTGGACAGACCGCATTGCAGCGGATGTTGCGGTCGCGGAACTCGACGGCGATGGCACGCGCGAACATATGGCAGGCGCCCTTGGTGGTGTCGTAAAGCACCTCCATCGGCGTCGCCGCCACCGCCGAGATCGACGAGGTGCAGACGATGGAACCGCCGCCGGCGGCGATCATGCCGGGCAGCACAGCACGCGTCATCAGGAACATCGAACGCACATTGACGGCATGCAGCCAGTCCCATTCCTGCAGCGTGGTCTCCAGGAAGGGTTTGATGACGAGGGTGCCGGCATGGTTGAACAGAACCGTGACCGGGCCGAATTTTTCCGTCGCGCCCTTCACCGCCGTTTCGACCTGCGCCTCATCCGATACGTCAGCGACCCAGTGCTCGGCGACATGGCCGCGTTGCCTGATTGCCGCCGCGGTAGCCGCCGCCGCTTCGCCGTTGCGGTCGACGATCGCCACCTTGGCGCCCTCGGCCGCGAAAAGCTCCGAGGCCGCACCGCCCATTCCTGTCGCGCCACCCGAAATGATGGCGACCTTGCCGGCCAGTCTTGTCCCCATGGTTTGCTCCCTGCTGCCTTGCCGTGACGTCGCGGCTTTCCGCTGAAGCGATGCTATCCCTCATCCATTGGATGGCCAAGGAGCCACAGACACATGGACCTGACGTTTCCTGCCGTCACCCCGGCATGCCGCAAAAGGCAGCGCTAAGCAGTAAAAGCACTAACTTGTCCGCCGTTTGGAGAAAATTGTTCTAAGGATCGCGCGAAAATAGCACTCGACAAAGTCTACTGATTTTATAGATTAAGCGCCGAGACGGAGGTCGATATGTCCTATAGCCAGAACGCTCAGACTGCCCGCAAAGGCCAAAGGCTGGGTTCCGACCAGGTGTGGCGGCCGGCCTATGCCGGTGCTTTCGCCTATCTCGTCTTTGCCCTTGCGTTTGTATTCACCGGGGCAGTGGTACTGGGGCTGATCCCCTGATTGTCAAGGCTCTGATCATCGAGGCTTCCTCGGGATAGCGGCCTGCCGTTTGCAGAAATTCCGGAGTTGATGAACCGAATGCCGGTGTGCATTTGCGCGCCCTGATTCCAACGTGATGGAGGAGATGGCAATGCCGATCGAGTTCACGCATGTTCCCGGTAAGATCCACGCTGCCGACGCCAGCTTTTTCTATGACTTTGTCGAGACCGCGACGAAGCTGTCACTGATCGAGGATGCTGGATTCCAGAGGATCGTCATCGACGACCAGGCCGGGCTGCTGACCAATATGGACCTTGCCGCCCAGACGCTGGACCGGACCTCGTCCCTGGAGGTCGTGCTCACGCATTGGGCAGGCGTGATCGAACCAACCGTGGCGGCGCGACAACTCGCTGCCCTCGACGCGAGAAGCGGTGGCCGGCTGTCGCTCAGGATGCTCAGCGAGCCGCTGAGCGACGACGATGCCGAGGCACGTCCGGCCGGCCATACGGTGGTCTGGCAACGCATCGATGAATATCTGGTGCTGCTGAAGCGGTTGTGGTCGAACGACAGGCCGTTCGACCATGAAGGCACCTTTTACAGCATCAAAGGCGGCTATGTGCCGCGCAAGGGGCCGCATGGTGCCGATGTGACCATCCGCATGGGCGGGCAGTCGGGCACTGCGCTCAGGGTCGCGGGCAGGCATGCGGACGTGTTCGAGCTGGCGCCTGGCTCGCTTGCAGAAATCCGCCAGTCAATGGAGCGCGTACGCCGCGCTGCTGCCGAACACGGCCGGGCCGGCAAGCTGCGTTTCGCGCTTCCCGTCCGAATCCGTTCGGAAGACAAACCGGCCGCTTCCTGCCAGAAGGCGCTCGAACTTGCCGGGCCGCCGGCGCAGGTCGCGCTTTCGCTGCTTTCCTACGCCGCTTTGGGGATCAAGGAGTTCATGATCGTCGGCGTCGACAGGCCACGCGAGATTGCGACCGCCGGCCGCGAGGCGATCGCGCTCTTGCGCAATTCGCTGACACGGCGCGAGGCCGATGTCCCTCAGCCGGGGGCGTTTGCGTCACGCGCGACACAGGGAGCACGCGCCGGCTGGTGAAGAGCCTCCGTCGTCCCGCGCCTTGGTGACGGGTCTACCACCATTCCGGGAAAGCCGCGTGAGCCGCCCTGGCCAGCGTCGGTATTTCCTGATCGGGAACGGAGCTGTAGGGCCAGAGCAGTCGTGGGCCGAGCGGCGCCCAGCCGCCGGCCGCCGCCATCGCCTTATCGAGTGCTGCATCACCGACATTGTAACGGGTGCGAAACGGTAGGACATGTGCGGCGAGGAAGGCCTGTATGCGGGCCTCGAGTTCGGCAGCTGCGGCCATGTCGGTGCGGATCATCTGCCACCACTGCACCGCGCCCTTCGGGTTGAGGCAGGCAACATTGGAGTAGCTGCCATGGGCTCCCCCGGCATAGCCTGTTGCCAGCGTGTGGCCGGGGACGAAGACGGAAAATCCGTCCAGTCTGCGGCGCGTGTCGGCATACCAGCCGGCGTCGCCGCCCGGCAGCTTGGCGCCGACCAGCGATGGCACGGCCGCACGCAGACTGGCGATGCCGTCGAGCGTCAGGCGGCGCTTGGCGTGCGGCGGGTTGTAGAGCACCAGCGGCGTTTCGGGCGCGGCCTCGCAGAGGCCGCCGGCAAAACGCATGATCTCGTCGTCACTGGGCGGCCACCAGTCGGGCAAGGTGAATTGAGCCGCCGTCGGGCGAAGTCCGGCGACCCGCGTCAGTCGCTCCAGCGCGACGCGCGGATTGGACTGGCTGATGCCGATCTGGAAAGGAAGGCGCGCGCGGCCGGCTATGGTTGCGACCAACTCACAAAGCCGGTCGAATTCGGGCTCGGTCTGGCAATGGAATTCGCAGGCCGTGCCATTGGAATAGACGCCGTCGACGCCTGAGGCGCAGAGCCGGGCGATCGTCTCTTCCGTCGCCTGCCAGTCGATCGCTCCGCGATCGTCGATGGCCAGCATCACCGCGCCCCAGATGCCGCGCGGTGCGTGTGCGGGCAAGCGGGCCAGATGGTCGTCGAGGTCAGCGTCCACCGGCGATCTCGTGTTCGCGGCGGGTTTCGTTCGACGCGAAGGCAGCCTCGATAATGGCGATGATCTTGCGCGCATAGATGCCGTCGACCGGCACCGGCGTGTCATCGGCAATGGCATCGCGCATTGCGCTCCATTCGCGCACCAGCGCGTTATGCATCCAGTTCGGCTCAAAGGAACCGGGCAGCTCGGTCCAGACCGTCTCGCGGCCAAGCATGGTGCCGCGGTCCATGTCGATGCGCAGCGTTCCCCGCTCGCAGACCAGATCCATGGCATAGGTGGTGGCGCCGGTGCGATAGCCGACGCTCTGCACCTGGCCGATGCCGCCGCCGGCGAAGCGCAATCCGAGCAGAGCGCTGTCGTCTGCTTCTTGGTCATGGAACTTGGCGCCGAGCATGCCGCTCACCGACACGACATCGTCATCCATCAGCCAGACCAGGCGATCGACCGCGTGGATGCCGGCCGTCAACAGCATGCCGCCGCCGGTCGCCTTGCGCAGATGCCAGTCGCGGCGATTGTGCTCCATCCACAGCTTGATGATCCAGCTCGATCCGGCGAGCGGCCGGCCGAGCTCGCCTTCCTCCAGAATTTGCCTGGCCGCCATGCAGGGCAGGGCGAAATGCATGAGGTGGGCGACCATCAGCTTGACGCCACCCTTGGCCACGGCGGCGTTGATCGTATCGCAGGCAGCCACCGTCGGCGCCATCGGTTTTTCGAGCAGGATATGCTTGCCGGCCTTTGCCGCGCCGATGGCCATTTCGGCATGGAGATGGTGCGGGCTGGCAATGAGGACCGCATCGACCTCCTTGTCGTCCAGCAGCCTTCGCCAGTCCGCGTAGCCGCGGCCGCCATGTTCAGCGGTGAATTGCTGCAGTGCGTCGGCATTTCCTCGAGAGGCGGCGACGAGGCGAATGCCGCCAACCTCAGGGATTGCCCGCGCATGGGCTGCGCCGAAATCGCCGGCGCCGATAATTCCTATTCCAATCATGGTCCTGCCTTTTGATAAGCGGCGTCGATCAGCGACATCGCCGCAACATAATCTTCGATGGACACCGGCGGAGGCGCCTTTCTGGCCAGCCGGTCAAGCGTATCGCGCATGAACAGACGATAGCGCGTTGCCGGCAGTTCGACCGGCAAGTCGACGATTGCCGCGTCGTCGAGCGTTGCGCAGATAACATGGTCGCCATGATCGATGAGGGTGGCATTGGCACTGACGATACGCCACTCGAAGTCACCGCCGGGGCGCATCGAAGCAAAGGTGTAACCGGCCTCGACGATGAACAGCGCGCCGGCCTCGTCTTCCAGCACCAGAAGTGCGTGATCCTCGACCGGGCCGGGATGGATGCGGTTCGCGATCGAAACGCTTTTCAGGCCGAGCTTGCCGGTTGCGAGGCTGAGTGCCGCGTCGACGCCGTGTATGCCGAGATTCCTCAACGCACCCCCGCCACCAACCGCCGGGTCGAGCACCCAGGCGACACCGTCGGCGATGTAGCGTTGCGGCGGGCCGTTGACCAGCCGGAACTGGCAATGCGCCACGGGGCCGGCGCGACCTTGCCGGCGCAACCTTTCAAGGCCGGCAACGGCCGGCCCGAAACGGTTGGGCAGGGGAACAGCGACAAAAGCCTGGTGCTGCCTGGCAAGGTCGCGCAGCGCCATCAGTTCCCTCGTATGGCTGGCCGCCGGCTTCTCCAGGATCAGCGGTATCCTTGCCGCGATGATCGCAAGTGCCCGCGCCGGCACCATCGAAGGGTGCCCCATCAACAGGATCGCATCCGGCGGGCTGGAGAGTATCTCCTTGAAATCTTCGATAAACGGCAGGTCGTGGTGCGCGGCGAACGCTTGCGCTTGGCCAGGATCCTCGTCCCAGATACCGGCGATCTCCGTGCCACAAAAGCGTGCGGCGTCGAGGTATATTTCGGCGTGCCAGTGGCTCGAGCCGGCGAGGGTAATCTTCATTCGGAGGCAGCAGGTTTGTTATGGGCTTGCAGGATATCCTACAAGTGGCTATACGACAAGCGGCGGGCAAGCTTCAGCGGATGATGAAAGCAGTGGGATGGCGGAACTGAAGTCGATCGAACCGTTGAGCAGACCGCCGCTGCTTCACGTCACCGTGCAGGAAAGCCTCAGGGCCTATATCGAAAGCAACCAGCTCAAGGCAGGCGATCCCCTGCCGCCGGAGACGTTCCTGGCGCAGCGGCTCGGCGTCGGCCGCAACTCCGTGCGGGAAGCCATCAAGGCGCTGGAATCGATCGGCATCCTGGAGACGCGACGCGGCATCGGCGTGTTCGTCAAGGAGTTCTCGTTCAAGCCGCTGCTGGATAACCTGGCCTACGGTTTGCAGGATTCGCTGCGCGATGTCGAAGAGTTGCGCGAAATCCGTCGCGTGCTGGAAACCGGCCTCATCGCCAAGACGATCGAGATGATCAGTGCCGAGGACATCGAGGCGCTGCGCCAGTTGACCGAGCGCATGCGGCAACGTGCCGAGCGCCATGAGAGCTTCGCCGAAGAGGACCAGCAATTCCATCAGCTGCTGTTCCGCTGCCAGAACAATCGCATGCTGAGCGCGCTGATCGACATCTTCTGGACGGCGTTCAACAAGGCCTCGAATTTCACCAATCTCGATAATCCGACGCCGCTGGCGACATGGCGCGACCATCACGAGATCGTCGAGGCTGTCGCCGCCAAGGACGTCGACCAGGCGCGTCGGCGGCTCGACGACCATTACCGGGGGATCCAGCAGGTTATCGCAAAAAACCGAACAAGCTGAAGAACAACCTGACTATGCCAAGGGAGGAAACCATGCGTATCAGGACCATCGCATTCTCAGTCGCCGGGCTGCTGCTCGCCAGCATTGGCCCATTGACCAGTGTCCAGGCACAAAGCGCCAAGACCATTGCGGGCGGCTTCGACGTCGGTCCCGGCGGTTTTCCCAAGAACTTCAACCCGCTGGTGGCGACCGGCGGCTACACCTGGCTCAGCACCTATTTTGAACCGCTGGTCATCTACAATGCCGGGCTGGCTGATATCGAAGGCGACCTCGCCAAGGACTACAAGATCAGCGACGACCAGCTGAGCTATACGTTCAACCTGGTCAACGAGACCTGGCATGACGGCAAACCGTTCACCTCGAAGGACGTCAAGTTCACGCTCGAGCTTGCCAAGAACAAGGCCTCCGGCAGCCTGTTTGCCGCCCGCCTCGCCAACATCGCCTCGGTCGATGCCCCGGATGACCACACCGCAGTGGTGAAGCTATCGAAACCGAACGGCTCGTTTCTATCCATCCTCTCGCAGCTGATGATCCTGCCGGAGCATGCCCTGGCCGCTCTGCCGCCGGAATCGCTGGCGACAAGCACCTGGTGGTCGACCACTCCGGTCGGCACCGGCCCGTTCAAGTTCAAGCGCTACGTGACCGACCAATATGTCGAACTGGCAGCCGATGACGATTATCGCGGCGGCAAGCCGAAGGTAGACGTGCTCATCAACCGCTATTTCGAGTCGCCGGCGGCGGCCGTTGCCGCGCTCCGTGCCGGCGAAATCCAGTTCACCTATGTCGAGCCCGACGATGCGGCATCGTTCAAGAGCGACAGCAATTTCAAGGTGATCGAAGGTGCCTCGTACGTGGTCAACTATATCGGCCTGAACCAGAAGGTCGACCTGTTTAGGGATATCCGTGTCCGCCAGGCGATCATGTACGCGATCGATCGCAACGCCATCATCGACAGCCTCTACGGCGGTGCCGCCGAGCCAGCCAATTGCGGCTATGTCGCGCCGCATCTCGTTCCCGCAGGCCTCGAACCCTATGCCTACGATCCGGCAAAGGCCAAGGCGCTGCTGAGCGAGGCCGGCTGGGACAAGATCAACGGCGACAAGCCGATCACCTTGCTGACCTATTACGGCTCGCCGCAAGCGGCCAATGTGATGGCCGCTGTCCAGTCGATGCTGGCCGAGGTCGGCATCAATGTGGTGCCGCGGGTCGTAGATACGCCGACCTACAACGGCATCGTCTACAAGCAAGGCACGCCGGACTGGAACGCCTTTCCGATGGTCTATGCCGGCCTGCAGAACGGCCCCAACCCGGCCGGCCTCAATCCCGGCCTAAACAAGTCGCAGATCCCGCCGGCAGGCTTTAACACCATGCGCATCGAGTTCGACGATCTGAGCACCGCATTGGACGCCGCGCTAGGCCAAACCGATCCGGCCAAGCTCGATCAATCCTGGCAGGGGGTCTGCAAGGTCATGAACAAGGAGCTACCCTGGGCGACGTTGTGGGTGGCCAACCGCTACGGCGTAGCCTCCAACAAGCTGCATGACTTCGTCTGGACGCCGGCGCCGGGCGGCGGCCCCTACGCAGCTCACCCCGAGCGCTGGGACATCCAGTAAGAAACCCGCAACCAAGCGAGCAGGCGGGACCACTTTGGCGCCGCCTGCCGCCGCCACGGAAAGCCCATGTTGAGCTTCATCGCCCGCCGCAGCGCCACAGGATTGCTGATGCTGGTCGCGCTCAGCGTCCTCATCTTCATCCTGTTGCGGCTGGCGCCGGGCGATCCGATCGACGCCTATATCAACCCATCGGTCCCCATGTCGGCTTCCGACCTCGAGGGCCTGCGCGAACGGCTCGGGCTCGATCGGCCGCTTCCCGTGCAATATCTCGCCTGGCTGCGCGCGGCGCTGAGCGGTGACTTCGGCTATTCGATCCAGCGCAGCGGCGTTGCCGTGCTGCCACTGGTCATGGAACGCATCGGCCCGACGGCGCTGCTGATGGGTACGGGCCTGGCGATCGCCATCGTGCTCGGCATTTCCGCCGGCATTTTCAGCGCGGTGCGCCGTAACGAACCATCCGACATCGCGCTGTCGGTGCTGTCGTTTATCGGTATCTCCAGCCCGGCTTTTCTGACAGCGCTGCTCGGTCTCTATTTCTTCTCGGTGCTGCTGCGCTGGGCGCCGTCCGGCGGCATGCAGACCGCGGGTGCGCCGTTCTCGGCGACGGATGTGCTTGCGCACCTCGTCCTGCCCGCCTGCCTGCTGTCCGTCGGCCATGCCGCGCTGATCATGCGTTACATGCGCGCCTCGCTGCTGGAAGTGCTCAACCAGGATTACGTGCGGACGGCGCGTGCCAAGGGCGTGCGCGAGTTCTGGGTGATCATCAAGCACGCGACCCGCAATGCGCTCTTGCCGGTCATTACCTTGATCGGCTCGACTGTCGGCATCGCCATCGGCGGCGCCATCTTCCTGGAAAGCGTGTTCAACTGGCCGGGCATGGGACTGCTTCTGGTCAACGCCGTCGGCACCCGCGATTACCCGGTGATCATGGGCGCTACCCTGGTGATCGGCGTTTGCGTCATCCTGGTCAACCTCTTGACCGACGTCGTCTATGCCGTCGTCGACCCGCGCATTCAGGTGGCATGATGGCAATCACGGCGCCAGATCCTACAGTTGACCCGACAGCCGTGCCGCAAACCAAAGGCCCGCTTCGCCGCGCGCTCGACCGCTTTTTTGAAAACCGCGCGGCGCGTGCCGGGCTTTTGATCGTCATCCCGATCCTGCTGGCGGTTTCGACGTATCCTTTGTGGTGGCCGTTCGGTCCTAACACCATCGACCTCCGAGCAATGAACAAGGCGCCGTCGGCCATTCATTGGCTGGGCAGCGACGGCGTCGGGCGCGACGTCATGGCCCGGTTGCTGCAAGGCGGGCGGATCTCATTGCTGGTTGCCGTCAGCTCGGTCGCCATCTCCACCGTCATCGGCTTCCTGGTCGGTGCCGTCGCCAGCTTTGGTGGGCGTCTCGTCGACGGCACGGTGATGCGCCTGGTCGACCTGGCGATGACGCTGCCGCCGGTGATCTTCCTGTTGGTGCTGGCTTCGATTGCCGGCACCGGTATCGCCCCGACCATACTGGTGATCTCGCTGCTCTCCTGGCCGGTGCTGTCGCGCATGGTGCGCGCCCGGCTGCTCGAACTGCGCGAGCGCGATTTTGTCGTCGCCGCCCGCGGCATGGGGGCAGGGCTGCCGCATCTGCTGTTCCGGCACGGCCTGCCCAACTGCATCGATATCCTGGTCGTCTACGCCACCTTGCAGATCGCCAACGCCATCCTGCTCGAGGCCGGCCTGTCCTTCCTCGGCCTCGGCATCGCACCGCCCGAAGCCAGCTGGGGCAACATGCTCAATCTCGCCCGCTCCACCGTCGTGCTTGAAAATTACCCGTGGCAATGGATGTTCCCGGGCGCCGCACTGGTGCTCACCGTGCTCGCCATCAACTTCATCGGCGACGGCCTGCGCGATGCATTCGACCCCCGCTCCGATCTCAACTGACCTCAAAGGTTCATCAAAATGCCCCTGTTTACCGGCGTCGTGCCACCTGTCGTTACCCCGCTCAATACCGATTTCAGTGTCGATTTCCCGTCGTTCACCCGCACCATCGAGAACCTGCTCGACGGTGGTGTTCACGGGCTGTTCGTGCTCGGCTCGACCAGCGAGGTGGTCTTCCACGACGAGGCGGGCCGCAGGGCCATCCTCGAGCACGCGGTGAAGGTCAATAACGGCCGGGTTCCGATCTTCGCTGGGGTCATCGACCCGACTACCGACCGCGTCATCAACCACGCCCGGATCGCCAGATCGGCCGGCGCCGACGCCATCGTCGTCACCGCGCCATTTTATACCCGGACCAGCCAGCCCGAGATCGGCGACCACTTCCGCTATATCAAGGATGCGATCGACATTCCGGTCATCGCCTACGACATCCCGGTCTGCGTGCATATCAAGCTGGAGCGCAAGACCACGGTCGGCCTCGCCCGAGAAGGCGTCATTGCGGGCATCAAGGATTCCAGCGGCGACGACGGCAATCTGCGTTACGTGCTCAAGGACATGGTCGACGACCCGGGTTTCTTCGGCATGACCGGCTCCGAGATCCTGGTCGACAGCGTGCTGGCCATGGGTGCGCACGGCGTCGTGCCGGGGCTCGCCAATGTCGATCCGCACGGCTATGTCAGGCTGTGGAAGCTGACGCAGGCGGGACGGCATGCCGAAGCCCGCCTGGAGCAGGAGCGGTTGTTGAAACTGTTCGAGATCGTCTGGATCTCGCTCGGCAGGACAAGCGCCGGCTCGGCCGGCGTCGGCGCCTTCAAGGCGGCGATGAAGAGCCTCGGCATCATTGCCTCCAACACCATGGCGCGGCCGCAACGCAGCCTGAACGAAGAGGAAACCGCAAAGATCGACATGATCCTTCGCGATGTGGGGCTGCTCCGCTGAGCGCCATGCCGATCCTCTCGATTTCCGGCCTGCGCGCGGTGTTCCGCATTGCGGGGCGCGACATCGCGGCGGTAAGGGATGTCGACCTGACGATCGGCTCCGGCGAGACGGTGGCGCTCGTCGGCGAATCCGGATCCGGCAAATCCGTCACCAGCCTGTCGATCATCGGCCTCTTGCCGAAAAGGGTCGGACATATCGCCGAGGGGTCGATCGCGCTGCGGCGCAAGAACGGCACGGTCACCGAATTGACCAGCCTCGATGCCGAGTCGCTGCGCAAGATACGCGGCAACGAGATCGGCATGGTGTTCCAGGAGCCGATGACCAGCCTCAACCCGGTCTACACGATCGGCGAGCAGATCGCCGAACCGATCCGCATCCATCTCGGCAAATCGCACCGCGAGGCAGAAGCAGACGCGGTGCGGCTGCTGGCGCAAGTCGGCATTCCCGATCCGAAGCGGCGGGCGCGGCAATATCCGCACGAACTGTCGGGCGGGATGCGGCAGCGCGCCACCATCGCCATGGCGCTGTCCTGCGATCCGGGCTTGCTGATCGCCGACGAGCCGACAACCGCATTGGATGTCACCATACAGGCCCAGATCCTCGATCTTTTGGCCGAACTGCAGGCTCAGCGCGGCATGGGCATCCTGTTCGTCACCCACAATCTCGGAGTCGTCGCCGAAATCGCCGACCGGGTGGCGGTGATGTATGCCGGGCGTATCGTCGAAACAGGTACGGTGAGCGAAGTGTTCACCCGTCCGCGTCATCCCTATACGGCAGGGTTGATGCGCTCGGTGCCGCGGCTCGGCCAGGCCACGGCGCTGAAGATGGCGGGAACGCCGCTGCCGACCATTGCCGGAAATGTTCCGTCGCTCGCCTTGCTGCCCAAGGGCTGTTCCTTCGCGCCGCGTTGCCCGATGGCTATCGCTGCCTGCCGCGCCGCGGTCCCGCCATTGTTTGGGGCGACGCCGACCCAGCAAAGCCGCTGCCTGCGTTGGGAGGAGCTCTGATGGCCGACGCCCCTTTCCTCGCTGTCAAAAACCTGACCAAGCATTTTGCGCCGACAGCGTTCTCGCGTGGCCCGGTGGTCAGGGCGCTGGAGGACATTTCCTTCGATGTCAGGCGTGGCCAGGTGGTCGGCCTGGTCGGCGAATCCGGGTCCGGCAAGACGACGATCGGCCGCTCGGTGCTGCGTCTGATCGAGCCGACATCCGGCCAAATCAACTATGACGGCACCGACATCACCAGGCTGGGTGCCGCCCAGTTGCGCCGCCAGCGTCGCAAGATGCAGTATATTTTCCAGGATCCCTTCGCCAGCCTGTCGCCGCGCATGACGATAGGGCAGATCCTCACCGAAGGCCTGGACATTCAAGGCATCGGCAAGAAGTCCGAGCGGCGGGCGAAGGCCGAGAAGGCACTTGCCGCGGTCGAGTTGCCGGTCGACGCCTATGACCGCTACACCCATGAATTTTCGGGCGGCCAGCGCCAGCGCATCGGCATCGCCCGGGCGCTGACGCTCGAGCCGGAATTCATCGTCGCCGACGAGCCGGTCTCGGCGCTCGACGTCTCGATCCAGGCGCAAATCATCAATCTGTTGCGCGACCTGCAGCTCCGGCTCGGGCTGACCATGCTGTTCATTTCGCACGATCTGGCTGTCGTCGAGTACATCTGCGACACGGTCATCGTGCTCTATCTCGGGCGCATCATGGAGGTTGCGCCGGCGGCCGAGCTTTATGCCCGGCCGCAGCATCCCTACACGCGCGCGCTGCTGTCAGCCATTCCGTCGCTCGATCCGCTGGCCAGGCAAGACCGACAAGTGCTCAAGGGCGATATTCCAAGCCCGGCAAACCCGCCGTCGGGCTGCGTTTTCCGAACCCGTTGCCCGTTTGCGCTGGAGGCTTGCGCCGGGGGTGTGCCGCCGCTGAGGGCGACAGCCGAGGGCCATCTGAAGGCCTGCATCCGCGACGACATCGCTTAGGTTTTTTGTCCTGTGCCTACGGGAGAACTTGGGCGAGATGGACAAGGTCGTCGGCCACAAAGTCCCAGCTCTCAAGAGGCGAGAGATCGGTCATCTGCGCCGGGCCATGCTCTTTTGGCCGAGCAACAAAGGCGGTTCCGATACCGCACCTTCGCGCCGCAGCCAGGTCGTCATTATGCGCGGCGACTAACACGGCCTCCGAAGGCCGCACCCCCAGGATCTCCACTGCGCGGAGATAAGCCTGCGGCGCAGGCTTATAGGTGCCGAACACATCCGAGCCAAGGACGGTGTCCCAAGGCAGGCCGGCGCGCTTGGCCATATCCAGCAACAGCCGGGTATTGGCCCCTGACAAGGGCACGATGATGAAGCGTTCCTTTAGCCTCGCAAGGCCTTTCAGCGAATCGGGCCACGGCTCCAGCCGGTGCCAGGCGAGGTTGAGTTCCTCAAGTTCGGCGGTCGGCAGCTCGGATGGGGCCAGCCCGAACTGGACGAGGGTGGCGTCCAGATTCTCCCTGTTGATCACGTCAAGTGAAACGAAAGGCCGGTGCCCCGTCCGCACCGCCTCGGTCGAGGCGTCATAGCGCGACGCCCACGCATCAGCGAATTCACCGGGATCGACCTGCTCTGCACCAACTCGCGCGAGGAAGGCGCCGGCCTCGCTTGCGATACCGCTGCGCCAGTCAACGACGGTTCCCAGAACATCGAAGAATAGGACTCGAGTGGCGGTCATATTGAGCTTTCCGGTCGGGTTGCGGTGCGTGTCCTGCCGCATCAATCGCGATAGGACGGATCGACCTCGTCGAGCTGCTGATCAGATAGTCGAAATGTTTAAAAGCCTGATCGCGAAGGTGGTTCCCCCAGGCTCATTGAAACGTCGTCGACGCCAACCCATATGCAATCCGCGTCGGATGTTTCCTCCCATTCGTCCGGCGCGTTCCCCTCTGAAGGTTTTCGACCTTCACATCTGGCCGGGCTTTGCAGCCCGGCCTTTTTTTGCGGGGTAAGTAAGCGAGCCGAGATCATGGCGCAGGGGTGCCCAGCGTATCGATGCGCTTCGCCAGCGCCGCGGGATCGCCAAGCATGCGCAGCGTCTTCAGCCGAGCTGTGCCGCCGGCGGCGATCGAGACGCCCGATGCCGGCACGCCAAGCGCCTTAGCTACCAGCCTTTCCAGCGCTCGATTGGCGGCTCCGTTTTCCGGCACGGCGCGGACGCGGGCTTTTAGATAGCTTCGCCCATCCACCGATGTTTCGATGCCCTCCAGCCTGTCCATCGCCGCTTTCGGCGTCAGCCGGACGAACAGGTCGATGCCGTCGGCGCGAAGTCGAAAGAAACGGTTCGTCCCGTGACTCACATCGATCCGATACCGAACATCGGCTGAACGGTCGTGTCTAGGAACACGCTGATAAATGTCAGCGCAAGCAACAGGATGATCGGCGAGATATCGATCCCGCCAAGGTCCGGGAGGACGCGGCGGATCGGCCGCAATGCCGGCTCGGTCAGCCGATAAAGCATGTTGCCGATAGAGTCGACAAGCTGGTTGCGCGAGTTGACGACGTTGAAGGCGTAAAGCCACGAGAAGATAGCCGCACCAATCACAATGTACCAATAGATATTAATCGCGGCATGCAGCGTATAAAAGACTGCGATCATCGGTTGCTCCTTGCGAACGCCCGACATGTAGCCACTGTAGGTGAAAGCGGCAAGAGCCGCCTTCCGCCGCATGGCGAAGCCGGACGAACGGCCGAACGGCATTTCGGCAGCAAGCGCAGCCTTGACAGGAAACCGCAGCGGCCGATAAAAGCCCCATCCGCTGGACGGGGCTGTAGCTCAGCTGGGAGAGCGCGTCGTTCGCAATGACGAGGTCAGGAGTTCGATCCTCCTCAGCTCCACCAGCGGATTTTTAGAATCCCTTGCCTGGTTGCATGCCGAAGACCCGCTTGGAGTCCATGGCTATCCTCAGCTGAAGCAACCGAATGCATCGCGGGCCTCTGCCGGCTTGGCACTATCGTTGCCGGGTGGATTCACATCGGCGACGTAAAGGCCTTCTACACCAGTAGCGTATGCGGCCTATTGCTACTGCGCCTCGTCCTTGCCAGACTTGGCCCGTCTTCAAAACCGAGGGGAATTCACCATGACCAGCACGACAAGGCGTGATTTTGTAGGTCTTACAGGAATGGCAGCGACTGCCCTGGCCGGTGCTGTTGCAACACGAGCTACCGCTGCGGAAAGCGACGTATCGCCATCGTTCGATGAGATTCTTCAAGAGTACAATCAAAACAACACAGAAAGGACTAGATCAAAGCTGGCGATCTATGTGGTGCTTTCTCATCTGCACGCCAGTCTCGAGGACGAATTTAGCGACCTTGGGCTAGAGCTGCCTTTAGGGAAAAAAGCGTTGCCATCGAACCTGCCGGCCAATTTCGCGGACGCGCAGGTTGCACCCCTTCCTTGGCTCTTCAAGCCCTCGGAAGTTACCGACCACGAACGAAACGGCTATGCGACGATTGCAATGCGAATGAACGCAGTGATGGCAAGACACACCGCCGACGTGAGTGTCGGGGTTTCGCATATCATGTCGCACAAGGGATAACCGCGACCTTGCCGGCGAGCACGGCACGTCAGGCGAGCACAACGCCGGCCGGCGATTTGTTGTTGCGGGCGAACCGATTGCCTGTTTTCGCGAGGCGACTGCGCTGCGAGAGTCCTCACAATGGATAAATCCCTCCGGGACGCGCCGCGCGAGATAGCAAAGCTCTCGGCACCCCGGCCAGTGGGAATTGTCAGCCGTCCGCGCGTAGTGGCGCTGCTGTCGCAGGCCCTCGACAGCGGTGCATGCTGGCTGGCTGCGCCTGGTGGATACGGCAAGACCACCGCGGTGATCGACTTTCTGGAACACAGCGGGCCGGAACAAGGCGGCCTGAAGCAGGGCGAATCGGCGTACAACTGGTATCGGGTCGACACCGAGGACCAGGACGTTGCGCGCCTTTTCCACTATCTGACGCTGTCGCTCGACGGCAGGCATGCCGGCATGCCGGTGTTTGGTCCGGAATATGCCGACAATTCCGACGATTTCGCGCGGCTGTTCTTCCGCACCTATTTCTCGCGGCTTGATCCGGGCACGATCCTGGTCCTCGACGATCTGCATCGTGCCGATGCGCCAGGCTTTCGCCGGACGCTGGCGATCCTGTTGCGCGAACGCCCCAACACCGTCCGCTGCATCTGCACATCGCGGATGCTGCCCGAGGGCGATGTCACCGACCTCGTGCTGTCGGGACAGTTGCCGGTCCTCAACCAAACACTGCTGGAGTTTTCGCCTGCGGAGGCTCGCAACCTCATCACCGCCCGCTCGCAATCGCCGTCCGAGGTCGGCGACATTTCGGAGGCGCGCGGCTGGGCGGTGGGCCTTCTCCTGCTGGCCAACGCCGGAATGTACTACCCGCTTTCGCAGACCGGCCTTGCCGGAGGCGCCGGCCTTCGGGAGATTGTCGGACGTTATTTCCTGCGCGACATCGCGCCGGAGGACCAGGATCTGCTTATCAGGCTCAACGTTCTGCCGGAGATCAGCACGGAGCTTGCCGATGCGTTCCTGGGCTCGCCGCAGGCTGCTCGCCTGCTGGTGCGGCTGCAGCATCGCCAGCTGCTGATCACGCGCGACGGTCCGGGCGGCGCCGCCTTCCAGCTGCATGACTTGTTGCGCGAATACCTTGCCGGCCTACTGGACCGGCGCGTGACGGAAGCGGACCGTTCCAGGCTGCGCGAGCAGGCAGCAAAGGTCCTGCACGAGGCAGACAAAACCGACGCGGCAATCGTGCTGGCGTTGCAGGCGGGCGCCTGGCCGCTGGCACGCCAGCTCATTCTGGAGTGCGCTAACGGCGTTCTCTCGCAAGGGCGCAGGGCCAGCTTCGTCGAATGGTGCAACAGGCTGCCCCCCGACCAGATGGACGGGTGGGTCCATTATTGGCTGGGCGTCGCCTTCGCATCGGACGATGCGAAGGCCGAACCGCACTTCTCCAAGGCATGGCAAGCATTCGAGAACACCGACATGCGCGGCCAATGCCTGACGGTCGCGCGGGCGGTCGTAGTCAAGACTGCCAGCTGGCGTACGCATGAGGGGCTGGCGGATTGGACGCGCCGAGCCTCACAGGTTCTTGCCAGGGGATTGCCGGAGTTGGATCCGGAGGAACTCATGATGGTCAGGCTCGGCATCCTGCGGGCCGTCGATTTCGCCGAACCTGGCGAATTCGACGTCCATGACGCGAAGCGCCTCGTGAATGATATCCAGCAGCGCCTGACACATCTGCCGATCGAGGATTCGGTCGAGTTGCGCCTGCTGGCAAGCGAAGCGCTCATCGACTACGCGACCTCGTCGGGGCAGCGCGACATTTTTGCCAATGCCGTGGACAGCGTTGCCGCCGATCTCGAACATCCGGATATCCCGCCGCTGGTGCTCGGCATGTGGCTGGTGTCCTTTGGCTCGGCCAGCGGCCGTTACTTCCCCTATTCGCGGCGCGGTTTTGTCTATGCCTCGGCCGAGGATGCGTTGCGACGCGCAACGGCGATAGGCGAGCAGCGCGCCTTGCGGGGCGTCGAGTTCAGCGCCCTCTATCAGCTTCAATTGCTGATGAAGCTCCACAACAGGTTCTCGGAATTCAATGCGCTCGTCTCCCGGCTGGGCGAGATCGCGGACAGCAGGTTCACAACCCAGGTCGCTGTAGTCGCCGACTGCCACGCGGCGATGCACACGCGCAACGGCGACTTCGTCAAGGCTTATCTCGACTGCGATGCCTTCATGGATGCGATCGAGCGGGCGAATGAGCCGATGATCGAACGCTGGCCGCATTACGTCACCAAATACCAGGTCCTGCTGGCCGATCGGCGTCCAGCGGAGGCCATTGCGCTACTCCAGGAGATCGTCGAAAGGCTGAGCGGCGGCCCTCGCCAGCGCGTCGAACTCAACATTCTGGCCGCTCAGGCCCTGGAGCAGAAGTGGAACGGCGGCGCGTCCTATGGCAGTCGTCTGGCTGAATTCATGGAGGCGTTGCGCCAGGTCAACCCCTCCGCAATCCTGCTCAACCTGCCGGACCTATTGGCCGATCTTGTCGCCGATGCGCTGGAGCGAAAGATCGACGTCGATCTCTGCCGCCGTGTCGTTCGGGCGCGATATCTGGTCCCGCCCGCTGGCCGACCCGCCCAGTGGCCTTGGCCGCTCAGGATCCACTTGATGGGAGGCTTCCGCCTCGAAATCGATGGTGCCGAGGTCGCGCCCGGTGCCAAACCTACCCGCGCGCTCGACATATTGCGCATTATCTGCCTGTCGAGGGACCAGGTCTGTTCGGTGGAAACCCTGCAGGATTGGCTCTGGCCCGACCTCGACGGCGACCAGGCCAAAGCGGCCTTGGAGCAGGCGCTGCATCGTCTGCGCAAATTGCTCGGGCAAGGCGAACTCGTAACGCTGAGAGAAGGCCGTTTGCGGCTCGCTGCCGACAAGGTCTGGATCGATCTGCAGGATTGGGAAGACCGGCTGAAACCCGTTCTGTCGGGCCAAAGAGACTGCGCAATCGAGGAGCAGGAGATGCTGCTGGAAGGCTTTGTCGGCCCGCTTTTCTCGAATGCCCCGATGCCCGCCTGGTCGAATGCCGCGGCCGACCGGGTGCGGGATGGGTTTGTGGAGCTTGCCGTGCGGATCGCCAAACACTGGCAGAGTCAAGGCAATGCGGATCGGGCACGCCAGGCGTGCCGGCGTGCGCTCGATTTCTACCCGGAATCGGCCAAACTCCATGGCACGCTCATCCAGGAGAGCCTCTCCAGGAACGATCATGCCGGCGCCATCGAGGATTACCGGCGCTATGAACGCGCGCTCGCTTCGACCGGCGATGACGAGCCCTCGCCTTTGCTGCGTTCGCTCGTGCGCCCGTTTCTCTAGACCGGTTCATCGTTTCACGGAAACGCCGAACCGCTCTATCTCTTTATTTTTGCGCAATTCCGGACGGAAAACCGTTCCACACTTTTCCTGGAATTACTCTGGCGCAGCTCGGAACTCTGTAAGCCGTCCGTAAGTCGCGGTCTGGGAACCTCGGCTCGTCGATCAAAACCGATCGCCGGAGGCCTGAAGCCCCCGATACCAACACTCACAGGAAGGAAAAGGTCATGCCGTATACTGCCAGAGCAACTTCGAGAGTGCGTGCCGGCACCATCCGCGCTGGAGCCACAAGACTTTCCGACCAGCTCAGGATCGGGCCTTGGTCGCTCCTCTCGCCCGAAGCTGTCATACAGCAAAAGTACAACTCCCTTGGAGGCGCCGGCTTCGCCGAGATCGACAGGAAGGACACTGGAAAAGCCTGGTATCTCAAGAACGGCTCATGCATTTGTTACAACGATGCCATGCACGACGCCTTTGAGATCCATGGCGAAATCTACAGGAAGTGGATTGCGCTTGGCGGTCTCGCGTGGGGCATTCCCTGCACCGACGAAACCGGAACTCCCGACGGCGTCGGCCGATACAATCACTTCAACAACAATACCGCTTCGATCTACTGGACACCGAACACCGGTGCTCAAGCGATTTGGGGGGCAATTCGCGGCAAATGGGCAGCAATGGGCTGGGAGCGCTCGGTTCTCGGCTATCCGGTCACCGACGAAACCGGAACTCCCGACGGCGTCGGGCGCTACAACCATTTTGCCAATGCCGGCTCGATCTACTGGACACCGAACACAGGAGCCAACGTGGTGTACGGTGACATTCGAAAGAAGTGGGAAAGCTTGGGCTGGGAACAGTCATATCTGGGGTACCCAACGACCGACGAGACCGAATTTGCCGACGGTGGCCGTGCCAATCTGTTTGAAAACGGCGGCATATACTGGTGGCCCGACACCGGCGCGATCGACCTTCGAGACGTCGTCGTCCACTATACCGGCCTCCATTGCTTCGGCGAGACCGACTGGGATCAGGGATCGAGTGCGGACGAACCCTATGTCATCGTCAGCGTGACAACGCCGCAGATCGCCGACACCAGGCGCAGCCAGGTCTATGGCGACGTCGATGCCGGAGATACGAGACCCGACCTTATGGAAATCTATCGAGGCAAGCCCTACGGCATCAATATCGGCACGGTGCTGATGGAAAACGATTTTGGCGACCCCAACAAATACAAGGACGAGGTGCAGAAGATCGTCATGGGCGTCCATACGGCGGGCACGCTGGCTTTGGGCCTCATTCCGGTGGCAGGACCTATCATTGCCGCGATAGCCGGCCCCGCCCTGGGATCCTTGATGCCATCGATCGGCGGCGCCATTAGCGATCTCTTCGATTGGGGCGATGACAGGATCGGGAGCGCGACAGTGACCATCTCCGCAAAGCAGATGGTGTTGCTCGCGGCACGTACGAACAATACCACCTTCAGCCGGATTGGGTTCAAAGTGGAAACGCCCCTGATTTCCGGCGAGGGGGCTTCCTACAAAGCCTATTTTGGCTTTGTGCCTGCCTAGGCCAATCGCCTCGGCAAAAACCTTCGCCGAGACAATCAAACTTACCAGCCCCGCCTTCCATTGGCGGGGCTGCCACTTCGCGACTGAGAGTTTCCGTAGCGGTCGTCGCAAGGCGCGATCCAGATGCGGCAGCGGCCGATCAGCATAGCGGGCAAGCTGTCGTTGCCTGCCCCGCACAGCCCGTAGCACCGCCATGAACGCGGCTCCTTCGGCCGGAACGATGGAGACCGCATTAAGTGCAGTCACCTCAACGACGCGGCCGCAGCCAAAAAGGCCGAACGGGACCGGCGGAAACCGGATCAGGCGGTGCGTAACCCGACGCCATGACGGCGGCCGAGATCAATCAGGATGGAAAGAGAACCGGTGACAAGAGCGGGCATGCATCACACCAGCCCGCGCTTGGCCATCATCGCTTCCGGTGAAGGCATCTTGCCGCGGAAGGCGGTGTAGAGTTCTTCGGGGTCCTTCGAGCCGCCGGCGGCGTAGATATTCTTGCGCAGCCGCTCGGCCAGCGCCGGGTTGAAGGGATCGCCTGTTTCCTCGAAGGCGGCGAAAGCATCGGCGTCAAGCACTTCCGACCACATGTAGGAGTAATAGCCGGCAGAATAGCCATCGCCGGCAAAGATATGGCCGAAATGCGGGGTGCGGTGACGCATGGCGATGGTGTCGGGCATATTGAGCTTTTCGAGCGTTTCGGCTTCGAAACGAAGCGGCTGGTCCGGCGCATCCGGGCGGGCGTGATAGGCCATGTCGACCAACGCCGAGGCGGTGAACTCGACCGTGGCGAAACCGGCGCCGAAGGTGCGCGCCGCCAGCATTTTGTCGAGCAGCGCCTTTGGCATCGGCTTGCCGGTCTTGACATGCAGCGCATGTTTTTCCAGCACCGCCGGTACCGTCAGCCAGTGCTCGTAAAGCTGCGAAGGCAGTTCGACGAAATCGCGGCTGACCGAGGTGCCAGCGACCGACGGCCAAGTGACGTCGGTCAGCATGCCGTGCAGGGCATGACCGAATTCGTGGAACAGCGTCTTGGCTTCATCGACCGACAGCAAGGCGGCCTCGCCGGCCGGCGGCCTGGCGAAGTTCATGATGTTGTAGATGACCGGCTTCGAGCCAGGGCCAAGCCTATAACCAGATTTCAGCGCGCTCATCCAGGCGCCGGAGCGCTTCGAGGGCCGCGCGAAATAATCGGCGAGGAACAGGCCGCGCTCGCTGCCGTCGGCATTCTTCACCACGAAAACACGTGCGTCCGGATGCCAGGTGGCAATGCCCTTCTTTTCTTCGAAAGAAATGCCGAACAATCGTGTTGCCACGTCGAAACAGGCGTCGATGATGCGGTCGAGCTGCAGATACGGCTTCAGCTCGGCCTCGTCGAAGGCGAATTTCTCGGCGCGCAGCTTCTCCTGATAGAAGCGCCAGTCCCAGGCGGCGAATTTCTCGTTGCTGCCGGCCTCGGCCGCCAGCCGCTGCAATTCGGCCTGGTCGCCTGCGGCCTTTTCCACCGCCTTTTCCCAGACCGGATCGAGCAGCGTGTGCACCGCCTCCGGCGTCTTGGCCATGGTATCGTCGAGCTTCAATGCGGCGTAGGAAGGATAGCCGAGCAGCTTCGCCTTCTCGGCGCGCAGGCGCAGCATGTCGCGCACTACTTCCGTGTTGTCGGTGGCGCCGCCATTCTGACCACGCATGATGAAGGCGCGGAACGCCGTCTCGCGCAGATCGCGGCGTTCTGAGAAGGTCGAGAACGGCTCGTAGATCGAACGCGACAGAGTGACGGCGTAGCGGCCCTTCTGGCCGCGCATCTCGGCGGCTTCCGCCATCGAGCTTTTCAGGAATTCCGGCAGGCCGGCAAGGTCGGCCTCGTCGAGGAACAACGCCCAGTCGCGCTCGTCGGCAAGCACGTTCTGGCCGAAATTGGTGCCGAGCGAGGACAATTCCTCGTTGATCAAGGCCAGCCGCTTCTTGCCTTCGGCGTCGAGCCTGGCGCCGGAGCGGACGAAGTTTTTCCAGGTCTTTTCCAAGACCCGCAGCGTTTCGGCATCGAGCTTCAAAGCCTCGCGGCGCTGATAGAGATCGTCGATGCGGGCAAACAGTCGCTCATTCATCGAAATCGCCGAGAAGTGCCGCGACATCTTCGGCGAGATGTCGCGCTCCAGCGCCTGGATCGCCTCATTGGTGTGGGCGCCGGCGCGGCACCAGAAGATCGAGGAGACACGGTCGAGCACCTCGCCGGCAAGCTCGAGCGAGGCAAGCGTGTTTTCGATCGTCGGCGTCCCGGTGTTGCCGGCAATCGCTCCGATCTCGGCCTCATGCGCCTTCAGGGCCGCGTCGAAGACCGGAGAAAAATCGCCGTCTCCGATGCGTGTGAAATCGGGCAGGCCGAGCGGCCCTTGCCATGCGGTCAGCGGATGGGCGGCGAGGTCGACGGTGGACGGCATGGGCAAACTTTCGCTGAGTGGCGGGAGAAGATGGATCGCCACCGATGTAAGGCGCCGGCCGGTTGCGCGCAACAGCGGGTCCCGTTCATGGTTCCGTCAGTAGCTGTCGCAGTTTTCGGCGATCGCGGCCTGCGAACTGGCGGTGATCTGGTCGTTGGCGACCGCAAAGGTCTCCTGCATCAGCATGTCGTTGCTGGGAAAATCATAGCAGGCGATGACAGTGGTGACGCCGCCCTCCGATTTCTCGATCCGATGGCGGATTTCGGCCCCGGCGACGGCGCCTTGCCACTCGGCGATCGAGGCGATGAATTCCTGCTTGCTTTGCACTACGCCGAGGTCGTCGAGCTTGATGCGGACGTTGTCGGCAAGCAGGTCCGACAATTCGGTGCGGTCGCCGATCAGCAGTGCCGAATACCAGCGGTCTATGATCGCGCTATCGTCGGCACGGGCGACATTTGCCGAGCAAAGCAGTGCCGCCGCCGCGAACGCGAACCGAGCTCGCATCATGCCTCGTCTCCTACTCCGTCTCCGGCCGCTCGAAATCGCCGGTTTCCTTGTTCATCACCCAAAGCTCGCCGGTCGAAATATCGAACCAGGCACCGTGCAGCGACAGTCGCCCCTTGCCTTCGAGGATCGAGACGCAAGGGAAGGTACGCAGATTGGCGATGGAATAGCGGATCGAGATGCGCTCCAATGCCGTCTGGCGCTCGGTCGCGGTCATGAAGGTGCTCGACGATACGGTCTCGGCCGCGGGCGCGATCAGGCTCATCCACTTGCCGATGAAATCGCCCGGCGACAAGGGTGCGGCCGTGGTGTCGAGTGCCGCGCGGATGCCGCCGCAGCGGCCGTGGCCCATCACCACGATGTTCTTGACCTTGAGGCTCTGCACCGCAAATTCGAGCGCCGCCGATGTCGAGTGGAACTGATCGTCTGGCGCATAGGGCGGCACCAGATTGCCGACATTGCGCAGCACGAACAGCTCGCCCGGCCCGGCATCGAAGATCGCTTCGGGCGCGGCCCGCGAATCGCAGCAGGCGACGATCATCGTTTCCGGTGCCTGGCCCTCTCGCGCCAGCGAGCGATAACGGCCGCTTTCGGTGAGATAGCGGCCGCTCATGAAACTGCGGTAGCCGGTGAGAAGATGCTCGGGAAGATGGGGCATGGGCAGCGGTGGGAGCCTTTCCGGGTTAAAGGCACGGTTCAATCCCGAAAGGCTCTAGCGCATCGGCCCGAAAATCGGAACCGATTTTCGGAAAGCGGAATGGCGTGGTTTCGACGTACCAGCCCGTGTTTTGACACGGGTGAACGAACGCCGCCATTAATCGGCCTCAGAACCGCAGATTGGCGGTTCGACTATTCCGCGATGTCCAGCAGGGTCGATATCAGCAGCCGGCGCTCTTCGGGGGAGAGAATGTCCGAACCGAACAGGTTCATGCTGCGAAGCCCTTCGATGGCGAGATAGCAGACCAGCAGCGCCTTGAGGTTCGGCGTCTCCTGCTTCAGCCGCTCGAACAGCTGCCGCCTGAACGATTTTATCGGCGTCAGGAAATCGGGATCCTCGGCAATCGCCGAAAATATCCAGGATGCCGACGGTTTCGATTCCTCGGCATGCTCGGCCGAAAGCTTGATATAAGTTGCAAGCGGGCTTTCGCCGTTGACGCCGGCCGTGCGGGCGGACTCCAGCGCCTGCTCGAAGGCGCGCAGGTAATCCTCCACCAGCGCCTGCATCAATTTCGCCTTGGTTGGGAAATTGTAGAGAAGACCACCCTTCGACACGCCGGCACGGCTGGCGACCGCATCCAGCGACAGGCTGCCAGGACCCGTCTCGCGCGCCACGGCGGCGGCGGCGGCGAGGATCTTCTCGCGCGAATTTGCTCTGCGGGCCTTCATCAAGCGTTCCCCATTCATTAGCTTAGGCGGAATTGACAAGACCGTCCAGACGGTACAGTAAGATCGCCGTCATTTGAAATTGGGACCAGGCACAGGTATGTGTTCCGGTCATCCGACCGTTATGCTGGGCCGTGGCCGAGGGACTGTTCGTGATCAAGCGCTTCATCATCGCCTTCATTCTGCTCGTGCTGGTGTGCGGCGGCATCGTCGGCTTCAACCTGTTTCGCGACAATGCGATCAAACAGTTCTTCGCCACCATGAAGCCGCCGGCCGCGACCGTGTCGACGGTCATCGTCAAACCGATGTCCTGGACGCCCGGCATCGAGGCGATCGGCACTGTCAGTGCCGTACGGGGCGTCGACCTCACCGTCGAAACCGCGGGCATCGTCAAGGACATCCTGTTCCATGCCAATCAAAAGGTCGCCGCCAACGCCGTGCTGCTGCAGCTCGACGATGAAGTCGAGCGGGCCGACCTCGTGGCATCGAAAGCGCAAGCCACATCCGACCAGACGACGCTGATGCGCGCTCTTGAGCTGCAGAAGCGCGGGGTCGGCACCGACGCTACGCTCGACACGGCGCAGGCAGCAGCATCGGTCTCCGCCGCGCAGGTAAACAAGCTGCAAGCGGTGCTCGACCAAAAGCAGTTGACGGCCCCCTTCAAGGGTACCGTCGGTATTCCGAAAATCGACCTTGGCCAGTATCTCACACCTGGCACCGCTGTGGTGACCTTGCAGGACATGGATACGATGCGTGTCGATTTCACCGTGCCGGAGCAGCAGCTTCCGCAGCTGAAGATCGGACAGACGGTGCGGTTGGGCGTCGGCGGCGGCGACATGCCGTTCACCGGCAGCATCCGCGGCATCGATCCGAAGATCGACCCGACCAGCCGGCTGGTGACGGTAAGGGCGGAGGTCGGCAATCCCGAAGGCAAGCTGACGCCCGGCCAGTTCGTTCAGGTGCGCGTCGAACTGCCCGAGGAGAACGACGTGCTGGCGCTGCCGCAGACGGCGCTGACTTCCAGCCTGTACGGCGACTTCGTCTTCGTGGTGCGCCCGGCCAAATCCGCCGAAGCCAACGGCGCGGCGCCCGAGGCAAAGCCGGGAGAAAAGCCGGCTGCAGATGCTGCCAAGCCCGCAGCCGAGGCACCCGCGGCAAAACCCGACGAAAAGGCGGCCGCTACCCCAGCCAAACCGGCAGCGGAAGGCAAGCCGGCAGCGGAAGAACAGAAGCCGCAGCTCGTGCTAGCCCAGGTGTTCGTCAAGCCAGGCCGCCGCAACGCCGGCCTGGTCGAGATTCTGGAGGGCATCGCGCCCGGCGACGAAGTCGTTACCGCCGGCCAGAACCGGCTCTCCAACGGCATGTCCGTTGCCGTCGACAACACGATCGATCCGAGCAAGCCAGGGAACCAGCAGGCAGCCCAGCAATGAGCTTTTCCGACCTCTTCATTCGCCGCCCGGTCCTTTCGACCGTGCTTGCCTGCATGATCCTGCTTCTGGGTTTTCAGGGCATCTTCAACCTTTCGATCCGGCAGTATCCAGAGGTTGAAGAAACGGCCATCACCATCACCACGGCCTATCCCGGCGCCAGCGCCGACCTGATCCAGGGGTTCATTTCCGCGCCGATCGCGCGTGCCGTCGCGTCGACCGAAAACATCGATTATGTGACATCGGCGAGCCGGCCGTCATCCAGCACCGTGACAGTGCAGATGAAACTCGGCTCCGACCCCGACGTCGCGCTGAACGAAGTCTTGTCGAAGGTGCAGAGCGTTCGCGGCGATCTGCCGGACGAAACCAAAGATCCGGTGATCGTCAAGGGCACCGGCCAGCAGTTCGCGATGATGTACATCTCGATGCAGAATCCGAACATGACGCCGGAACAGCTCACCGAATATATCGAGCGCGTCGTGCGGCCGCGTATCTCGACGGTCGAAGGCGTCGCCGACGTGCAGATTTTCGGCGCCGCCGAATATTCGATGCGTGTCTGGATCGACCCGATCAAACTGGCGGCGCACGGCGTGACGGCGGCGGAAGTGCTGACCGCCATCAACGAATCGAATTTCCTCTCGGCGCCCGGCGATACCGAAAACGAATATGTGGCTTCCTCGATCACGGTTCGCTCGACCCTGCAGACGCCGGAGGCTTTCGCTGCCCTTCCGCTCCGCTCGAAAGACGGCAATGTCGTGAGACTGCGCGACGTGGCCCGCGTCGAGCTCGCCGCGGCGAGCACCGACACCAGGGTCACCTTCAACGGCAAGCCCGGCATCTTTCTCGCCATCTTTCCGACGCCGGCCGCCAATCCGCTGACCACGGCGTCGGCAATCCACAAGATTGTGCCGACCATCCAGGAGACGCTGCCGCAAGGCATGACGATGGAGATCGTCTACGATTCAACCGAGCAGATCAGTGCGTCGATCGAGGAGGTGTTCAAGACCATCGGCGAGGCGGTCGCCATCGTCATCGTTGTTATCCTGCTCTTCCTCGGCTCGTTCCGCTCGGTGCTGATGCCGATCGTGACCATTCCGCTGTCGTTGATCGGCGTCTGTTTCCTACTGTTTTCTTTGGGTTATTCGATCAATCTTTTGTCATTGCTGGCCATGGTGCTGGCGATCGGCCTCGTCGTCGACGATGCCATCGTGGTGGTGGAAAACATCCACCGCCACATGGAGGAAGACGGCTTGTCGCCGATGCAGGCGGCGTTCAACGGCATGCGCGAGATCTCGTCCGCCGTCGTCGCCATGACGATAACATTGGCCGCCGTGTTCGCGCCGCTGGCCTTCACCGGCGGCCTGACAGGCGCACTGTTTCGCGAATTCGCGGTGACGCTTGCCGGCTCGGTGGTGCTTTCGGGTGTCGTTGCCCTAACCGTCACGCCGATGATGTCGGCACGCATCCTGAGGGCCGGCTCGCACAGCCGCTTCCAGCGCATTGTCGACAACACGTTCGGGCGCGTCGAACACCTCTATGAGCGGCTGGTCAGCGGCTCGCTGAAATATCGCCCGGTGACGCTGATGATCGTCATCGCACTGGTCGCCACGACCGGCTTCATGTTCACCAAGACCGCGAGCGAACTGGCGCCGGAAGAAGACCAGGGCTTCTTACTGTCTATCGTGAACGCGCCGCGCTATGCGACGTCGGACTACACCGAGACCTACGTGAACCAAATTCTCGGGCTGGTGAATGATATCCCCGAAACCAGGGCGCGGTTCTCCGCCGTCGCGTTCCAAGGCCCGACGAACAGCGCTTTCGTCGGCTTTGCGTTCAAGGACTGGGCCGAGCGCGCGCGCAGCTCGAAGGAACTTCAGGAAGACATCACTGCCCGCCTTGCCAAGGTGGCGGGCGTCAAGGCTTTCGTCTTCGCGCCGCCGACGCTGCCCGGCTCCGGCGGTGGCCTGCCGATCACGATGGTAGTGCGCTCGACCGGCGAGGCCTCCGAAGTCTACGAGGCGGCGGAAAATATCAAGAACAAGGCGCAGGCCTCCGGCCGCTTCCTCGCCGTGGAGAATTCGATGTCCTACGACGCGCCGCAAGTGACGGTGACGATCGACCGCGACCGCGCCGCGGCACTCAACCTGCCGATCGCCGACATCGGCCGGACGCTGACGCTTCTGGTCGGTGGTGCCGAGGTGGCGCAATTCGACCGCGAATCCAACAGCTACGACATCATCCCGCAGGTGCCACAGCAATTCCGCGACAATCCCGAAAAACTGGGCGAGTATTTCGTGCGCAGCGTCTCAGGCGAGATGGTGCCGCTTTCGGCGGTGGTGAAGATCTCGACCAACGCGTCGCCGGCCGCCATCGAGCAGTTCAACCAGTTGAACTCCGCCACGATTTCCGCTCTGCCATTGCCCACCGTCACCACCGGTGACGGGCTGAGGACCATCGAGGACATCGCTAGGGAAAGCCTGCCCGACACCTTCTTCATCGACTACACCGGTCAATCGCGCCAGGAGAAGGAACAGGGCTACACGATCATCATCGCCTTCGCGGCGGCGGTGCTCGTCATCTATCTGGTGCTGGCGGCGCAATTCGAAAGTTTCCGCGATCCGCTGATCATCATGATGGCGGTGCCGCTGTCGATCTTCGGCGCGATCGTGCCGCTTAATGTCGGGCTCGGCACGCTCAACATCTACACCCAGGTCGGCTTGATCACGCTGATTGGCCTGATCACCAAGCACGGCATCCTTCTGGTCGAGTTCGCCAACCAGCAGCGTGAAATGCACGGCATGCGGCGGCGCGATGCGATCATCGCCTCGGCCAGGGTGCGGCTGCGGCCGATCCTGATGACGACGGCGGCGATGGCGCTCGGCGTGGTGCCGCTGATCATCTCCAGCGGCGCGGGTGCCGCGGCACGCTATTCGATGGGCCTGGTGATCTTCACCGGTATCCTGGTCGGAACCATGTTCACGCTGTTCGTGGTGCCGATGTTCTACACCTTTATCGCCAGCAAGGACCTGCCGCATCACGCCGAAAAGCCGGATCCGAAGCTGATGCCGGTAATGCCGGATTAGATTGTACTAACATTGTACAATAAAAAGACCGGATTTCCGGCCTTTTTTGAGAGCGACGAGAGCAGTATCGCTCACTTGACGATGACGATGCGGGTGTTGGCCGGGCCGAAGACCTCGACGAGCTGGTAGAAATCGGCGGCGTTGTCCGGATGCAGACGCACGCAGCCATGCGAGGCTGGCTGGCCGAGGCGCTTGATGACGCTTGTCGCATGTACGGCGTAGCCGCCGCTGAAGAAGACCGAATGCGGCATCGGGGCGTTGTCGTATTTCTTCGAGTACCACATTTCATGCATGCGGGTCGGCTTGAACGAACCGGTCGGCGTGACGTGCGTCCTGTCGCCGGTCGAAACTTTCCAGGCGAATGTCGGCCGGCCGTCGACCAGGATTTCCATGGTCTGCTGCGATAGCGACACACGCGCGACGATCTTGTTGGCGGCGTGGGCTGCGCCGTTGCCGGCACCGAAAAGCAAGGCAGTACCGGTGATGACGGCGGCGGCGATGTTGATGAGCTTGGCGGAAATGGCAGTGTACATGATGTCTCCCCTATTCTGCCGGTCGGGGCCGGCTCAATTCGATGACCGGCTTATCGGGGCGTCGTGTTTCAAGCCGATTTCGCTAGATGCTCGTTTGTGTTTCGATTCTGTTTCCCCTGACAGAAAAGGTCCGTGCAAAGCAGCTTGCAGTTGCACGACGTCGTTATGACGGTGGCGTGTTTGCCTAGGCGGATCGGCCAAACCGCGGCGCGAATACGCGATTGTCTTTCGTTTGATAGGAATTCACCTGACTCCGAAACCGAGCTGCAACAAAGCGCAGCCTCGGCGGCATGATCCGGATACAGCGAACAGGCAAAGTTGACCTAACGAAAACAGCGGTCAACGAACGATCGGAAGCCAACACTGTTTTCGCGACGGTCTGGATTGGTCTGGACAGTTTCCAGCCTGCGCGTCGACCGGCTCAAGCCCCTCTGGCGGGGGCGGCTTAGGGCCGTTGAGGATGCGCGGCGCCTCCGGCAACTTGCAGCCGAGAGGACCGAAGGCCCGCGCCGCAACGGGGGGCTCCGCTGGCGGCGCGGGCGCTTCGGGGGTTCCCCTGAAGTGCCCGTAAATTCCAATTTTGAGGAACGAACAGGATGAAAACGAAATTCGCGGCTTCCGTGCTTTCCGCCCTGCTTTATGTCCAGGGCCTGCTCGGCATTGCCGGCCTCGCCACCGTGCTGCTGAAGGAACGTGCCCATGCCGGCGAGGTCAGCACGAACAGTGACATGCTGTCCGGCCCGTCGCTTCTCGTGGTGCGCTGAAGAGCATCGGACCCCAAAGTGGAAACCGGTTTTGGGAAAATCGATGCTCAAGACAAAAGGGTGGCCGTCCTGCCTTCAATCGGTGAATTGCGTGGGCGGATCGAACCGGTAGCCCGCACCCCGTATGGTGGTGATGGTTTCGGTATCGAGCTTGCGGCGCAGCCGCACGATGCGCGAATCGATCGACCGATCGAAGGCTTCGGCATTTTCGGCGGGCGCGGCGGCGATGATGTCGTCCCGCGTCAGCACCTTGCGCGGGCTGGCCAGGAACAGCCTGAGCAGCGCCACCTGCCCGGGGGACAGCTGTTCTTCCGTGCCCGAGCGGTGCATGACGATGGCCGATCGGAGATCGACCGTCGCGTTCTCCAGCACGATCAGTTCCCCGGCGCTCCTGCCGCGCCGAGCCAGAAGGCCGCCTACGCGAGCGGCAAGCTCCCTGACATTGAGCGGGCTTTCGACGACATCGGCGGCGCCGAGTTCGAGCGCCAGAACCTTGTCGACCAGATCGGCCGGGCGGCAGATCAGGATGAAATCCGGTCCACCTTCGCCGCCATGTCGCCTGAGCAGGTCGCGCCCCTCTGCCTGGCTGACGCTGTCGCCGACAACCACGACATCGATACCCTTTTCCGAAAGCAGCGATTCGGCCTCCCACGGCTGTCGCGCCGCGCGGACGTCATGACCGCGCCGCTCGAGATGATCGGCGAGATCGGTCGCAATTACTTCAGCGACGGAAACAAGCGCGATAACGGATCGTGCAGCCATGTTTTTCTACCCCGCATACGGCAACCCAAGAAGAGTGCTGGACATCATGTTTATACCCAATCTACTTTCCGCTGAAAGCGGGAGCGAAAGCATCGTGCGGGCACGAATTGTTATTGTCGAGGACGAGCCCGACCTGAGGGATGCGGTCGCCGAGTATCTCGGCGCCAGCGGCTATGATGTGGCCACGGCCGAAAGTGCGGCGGCGGCGCGCGACCTTTTGAAAACCCAGTCCTTCCATCTGGCCATTCTCGACATCGCCATGCCGGGCGAGGACGGCCTGTCGCTCGGCCGCTGGATGCGGTCGAAAATGCCGATCGGCATCATCTATGCGACGGCGGCCGGTACCGCGCTGGACCGCATCGTCGGACTGGAGCTCGGCGCTGACGACTACATCGTCAAGCCTTACGAATTGCGCGAAGTGCTGGCCAGGGTGCGCAGCGTGCTGCGCCGCGTTCCGGAGCCGACGGAGCCACAAAAGGCCAAGGCTGAAACATCCGGCCGCCGGTCCGTGAGCTTCGGACCCTTTCACGCCGATCTCGACGGCAGGCTCGTCACCGGCGCCAACGGCGCGGTCATCGACATGGCCAAGAGCGAGTTCGACGTGCTGGAGGTGTTCCTGACGCGCGCCAACCGGCTGTTGACGCGGGCGGCGATCTCCGAGGCGATCGGTTTCGTCGAGGACCCGGAGTCGTCCCGCGCCGTCGACATCCGCATCATGCGGCTGAGAAAGAAGATCGAGGCGGATCCGGCCAATCCGAAATTCCTGCGCACGGTGCGCGGCGAAGGCTATATCTTCTCACTGCCAGTCGGGGAGAACAACTAAGGCCCGGCGGCTTGAGCAAGCCACGGCCAGGAAATGACGGCTGACCATGACGGCTGAAACAACACGCGCGGACATGCAGGGCGCCAGGCAGGGCGCGGCGATGGTGGCCGTGCATGTGGTTCGCCGGCTGCGCGAAGCCGGCGATTGGCAGCGCGAGATGGAAGGTATTCTCCAAACGCTTTGCGAAGCCATGGATTGTCACCGCGGCATCCTGTTTCGCCTGCGCGAACTGCCCGGCCAGGGCTTCGCCCAGTCGGTCGCCGCTTATTGGATCGCCCCCCGGTTTGGCGGCGAACTGGCGTCACCGACCGTCATCATGCAGTCGGTCGTCGATTCGGACCCATTGCTGGAACGGCTGGCGGAGGACGAGCGTCAAGGCAAGATCTTCGCCGGGCACACACGCGATCTCGAAGGCTTTCTGCGGACCGATTTCGAAAAGCAGAACATCAAGTCATTCCTGTCGGTGTCGGTCTTTTCGCACGGCAATTTGTGGGGCACGCTGGCGGTCAACGACTGCATCCACGAACGCGAATGGACCGACCAGGAAGAGGCGGCGCTGCACATGGTGGCACTCGCCATCGGCGATGCCATCGAACGGTCGCCCTCCGACGCGCATGCCAGCGACGTCATTCGCCGCACCATGCTGCAGGCCTCTCTCGACGCCATCATCGTCATCGACGAGACCGGCTCGATCATCGAATTCAATCCGGCCGCCGAGAAGATGTTCGGCTATCGGCGCAGCGATATCCTCGGCAAGGACCTGCTCGATACGGTCGTGCCGGAATATTACCGCAAGGGCTATGCGTCGGGTGCCGAATACATGTCGGGCCGCGGCGCGCCGATGGTCGGCCAACGGCTTGAAACGGTCACCCAGAATGCCGCCGGCGAGGTTTTTCCGATCGAGCTGACGGCAACCGAGATGCGGGTCGCCGATCGCCAGCTGATCTTCGGCTCCATCCGCGACCTGCGCGACAGATTGCGGGCCGAGGAGGAAATCAACCGCCAGCGCGAAAAACTGCACCAGAACGAGAAGATGGCGGCAATGGGCTCGCTGCTTGCCGGCGTTTCGCACGAGCTCAACAATCCGCTGGCCGTGGTTGTCGCCCAGTCGACGCTGCTGCACGAATTCGCCGCCGATCCCCAGACCAAGGTGCGCGCCGAAAAGGTGCGCGCCGCTGCCGAGCGCTGCGGCCGTATCGTCAAGAGCTTCCTGTCGATGGTCCGCCTGCACCCGGCCGCACAAGCCGAAACCGACCTCAACCAGGTGATCCGCGCCGCACTCGAAGTGACCGCCTATGGTGCACGGTCGAGCGGCATCATCATCGACACCGATTTCGCCGGCGGCCCGTTGCTGGCCATGGCCGATGCCGATCACGTGACGCAGGTGGCCGCCAACTTCCTCATCAACAGCCAGCACGCCTTGGCCGGCGTTGCCGGCGACCGCAGGATCAAGGTCCGGACGTTTCGCAGCGACCGCGGCAATCCCGGATTCTCGGTCGAGGACAACGGGCCAGGCGTGCCGGAAGCGATACGCTCACGCATATTCGAATCCTATTTCACCACCAAGCCGGTCGGTGTCGGTACCGGCATCGGCCTGTCGATCTCGAAATCGATCATCGAGCGGCACAATGGCAATATCTGGTTCGAGGAGGTTTCGCCGAGAGGTGTGCGTTTTGTCGTGCAGCTGCCGGCGATCGCTGCCGGCGCGGCCGCCGCCGGCGAAGCTCCGTCGCGGTCCAGCGGCTTGCGTCACGCGCTGATCATAGACGATGAGCCGGATGTCGCCGCGTCGCTGTCCGATATTCTGGAGCTGATGGGCATCAAGTCGCGGGTCGTGCCGGCCTGGATCTCGGCCGCCGCGACGCTGAGCGGCCATGTGCCGCCGGACATCGTGTTTTCCGATTTGCGCATGCCCGGCAGCAGCGGCATAGCCGCCTATCGCGAGCTACTCGCCGAAATGCCGGGTCTGGCGCGGCGCTTCGTGCTTGTCACCGGCGATCTGATCGGCGCGAAAGGCGAGATCGAAGCGCTGCCGGCGCAGCAGCGACCGCCGATCCTCGAAAAACCGTTCAGCACGCTGGATGTGCGCGGCGTGCTCTCGGCCATTGCCGAGCAGGCCGCTCTGGGCGGCTAGACTCCGCGATCTCGCCCCGGAAGAAAAAGGCTCCCGGCCGACATTGCGGCGGGAGCCTGACTGGAGTGCTGGAGGGCGCTCGCAAAAAAATCAAAAAACGTTCGGCGTATCAGCCAACGGGGCGGTATTGGCGATCATGCGGACCGGTCGTGCCTTGCCCGACTGGGCAGCGATGACACGCAGGCAATCCAGGCTCTCGGCGCCCCAGGCCTGCCCCTTGCAGGCAAAATCGATCTCCGGCATCGGCAGGCGCGCCGTCTTGGTGGTGGTTGTCGCGCCATCGATGAGGTTGGCCGGCGGGTTCAGTGAGGCGAAGGCCGGACCGACGGTCGGCGTCAACGCCATGCCGGCAAATGCGGCAGCCGCCAGCAGCATGAACATCGCCATCGGATGATCACTGGCGCGCTGGCGCAGCGCCAGCTTCGGGCGTCGGTCGTTACGCTGGGGACCCTGCTGGCGAAGGTCGGTATCGGTGATCTGGATTTTCGTACGCATCGTCGTTTCCTTCGGTCTTCTTCTTTTCCCTGTTGAAACGAACTTAATCGCACCTTGTAACCGGCTAACGGTGATGGATTAACGATTGTGTAACCGGCATGAAACCAAGCCCGCGGCCATTCCTGGGCAAACCGATCCGGCGTAGCTGGCAGCACCGGTGGCATTCTCGTTTTCCGCTACCCACGGCACCAGATCCACGTCGCCTTTCCAGGCCCACAGAGCGTCGGGCGCTCAACAAGCGTAAGGGGATTAACGTCTGGAATTCCCGGGATTTTCCCGGCTTCGATCGTTCGGACTGGGCTCTCGAATCCCGCTCGATTTCCCGTCAAGAATTCGCCCCGTTTTTCCAAGCCATTGCATTTCAACGGAAAATATGCTTTTATTGAACGATCATTCAATAAATGAAGAGCCTTTTATGAACCCGCATCTGCGTGACGTGGCAATCCCCAACGATTGGGATCGGCGGGGGCTGCCGGGCTGGAGCTATCATTCCGACGCCTTGTTCGAACTCGAGAAAGAGCACGTCTTCCGCAACCATTGGCAGATCGCCGGCCATGTCTGCGACGTGCCGAACGCCGGCGACTATCTCACGATGGATGTGGTCGGCGAGCGGGCGCTGATCGTGCGCGGCAAGGATGGCGTTGTGCGCGCCTTCAACAATATGTGCCGCCACCGCGGCAGTCGCGTCGTTGCCGACAGCCAAGGCACTTGCAAGAATGCGCTGGTCTGCCCCTTTCATGGCTGGGTCTACAATCTCGACGGCACGCTGCGCGGTGCTGCCCGCCCCCGTTCCTTCCCCGACCTCGACAAGACCGATTTCGGCCTGATGCCGCTCGAGCTCGAAATCTGGATGGGCTTCATCTTCATCCGTTTCCGCAAGGGTGGGCCGCAGCCATCGGTGGCCGAGCTGTTGAAGCCGATCGAAGCCGAGATTGCCCATTACGGCGTCGCCGAGATGGTGCCGTCCTGGGGCATCTGGACCCAAAAGACGCCGGTCAACTGGAAGTCGGTGCGCGATGTCGACAATGAAGGCTACCACGTCGCCATGGCGCATCCGGCGCTGCAGGACCTTTACGGTGCGACCTATTTCGACGAGCCGTTCGTCAACGGCGTGTCGCGCTCGTTCGCCACCTACAATCCGCATGCCGGACGGCGCTGGAGCGTCGCGCAGTACATCAAGCTCGCACCCGAGGCGAAGCACCTGCCGGAACACCTGCGCAAGGCCTGGATCTACTACGGCATCTTCCCGAACAACGTGCTGTCGATCATGCCGGAATCGGTGCAGTTCTATCAGGAATTTCCGCTGTCGACGGGTGAGACGCTGCTGCGCGGCGCCATCTACCGCTATCGCGACGAGACCAGGGAACAGGCGGCAGCCCGCTACCTATCCTACCGCATCGACCGCGACACGCTGGCCGAGGACGTGCAGCTTTCGATATGGTCCAACGAATCCATGCTGTCCGAAGCCTTCGGAGGTTTTTACCTCTCCGATCTCGAATATGGCGTGCGCACCCACCACGACCATTTGCGTAAGCAAGTTCCCGTGCTCGGATTGGAGACCGCGCCCGAGGAGAAGGATATGTGGGCACTCAACGAGGCGCTCAGATCACGCTCCTGACGCCCCCGGTCCTCAGGCCCAAATGGCGACCGGAATGCCGAAACGATCGGCGAGCGGCGGATCCGGAAACGGCATTGCCTCGCCTCTGACGATGCGTCCGGCAACCACCATCATCGCCGCGGCATCGAGGAAATCGTCGGCGGCCGCGCCGCGCGGCGGCGTCTGGTCGAGAAAATCCTGGCTATAACCATGCCGGGCAAGCAGCGCCTTGCGTTCGGCCATGCCGGCCGGATTGATGTTGCCCCTGATCTTCTTTGGCAGGCGCATCGCCCGGTCGCCGTTCAGTTTGCAGAAGGCAACTTCCGGATGCGATTCGAACACGCGGCTGCGTAGTTCGGGGCGCGCGATCAGCAGCGAATCGATCTCACGGATCTTGGCGAAGATGCCGAAGGCCTGGATCGAGACACCGCGCGGCGGATCTGAGGTCGTCTTGGCTACCTCACTTGCCTTGCGATGTGCGGCGTACCAGGCGTCGACCGTGGTGAAGGCTTCGATCTCCGCGTAGAGCGCGGCGCGGGAGGGGGTGGCAAAGACACTGGACTGCCGGGCCCCAAGCAGCGGCCGCACCAGCGCCTCCGGGCCGCGACCGCCTCTTTGGGAGAAATCGGGCAGGCCGATTGGCATATCGACCGCTACCAACGAGTCGGCGGGCAGTCGGTCGAGCAACGCCGCGAAGCTTGGGAAAACGGCTGTCGACGGTGCCGCACCGGGATCGCGGCGGACGGCTATCCAGCCGGCCTTGCAACCGTCGACGCCGACAAGCACAACACCCCAGGGCATAACATCGTCGGGCGCAACGTCCTTGGGCGCACCATCCTGGGGCACGGCGTCTTCGGCCTGCGTCACGCCCGGCGGTCCCGTTCCGGATGCAGGAGATGGCGAAGCTGCACCATCGCCATCGGGTGCGACAGGCTCTGGGCATCGGTCTCGAGCTGCAACTCGTCGCCGCCGCGCTTGGCGGTCCGCGCCAGGATCTCGTAGACCGCCGCCGTGGTCGATTGCAGCGCCTTGGCGGCCGCCTGGCCGGACAGGATCCGCGCCAGGTAGACGGCCGCCGTTAGGTCGCCGAGCCCATTCGGCGGCTTGTCGATGAGCCGGTGTTCGGCAAGCAGTGCCTCTCTGCCGGCGAGCAGTAAATTGCCGGTGCCGCCGGCCATCATCGCCGGCGCCGATGTGACCAGCATGGCCGGTGGGCCAGCCTGCAGGGCTGCAGCCATTGCCGATTTCAAGTCGGGCAGCGGCGCTCCGGCCATCCATTCCAGCTCGTAGCGGTTGGGCGTGGCGATATCGGCGATCGGCATCAGCCGGTCGCGCATGGCGATTGCGGTCGGCTCAGGTACGTAGAGCCCGCCCGAATCGCCCATCACCGGATCGCAGATATAGAGGGCGTCCGGCGTCTTCGCCTTCACTGCGCCGACCAGCGAAGCGACGGCTTCGGCCTGGCCAGCCTCGCCGAGATAGCCGGACAGCACGGCGCCGACCTCGCCCAGCCACGGCGCGCGCTCGAGGTCGGCCATCAGCGCCTTGAACTGGTCCAGCGGCGGCACGATGCGGGTGGCCCGGCCATGGCCCGGATGCCAGGGCAGGATGACGGTCGGTACCGCCCAAACCGGAAAGCCGAGCGTCTCCAGCGCAAAGACGGCGGCACGGTTGCCGACCGAGCCACGGGCGACATGGCTGGAGACGACGATGACCGCGCGCGGCGCCTCGGTTTTTTCGGCACTCATTGATTTTCCTAACTGCCCCTGGTGACGAAAAACACGAGCCAGATCAACAGGCCGATGGCAATAAGCAAGCCCGCTGCCCGACCGATGCGGGTGCCCCAATATTCGATCGGGTCCGACCGGTCGGCATCGGCCGCGGTGACGTGGTCGCGCGCGCCTTTAGTGGTTCGTGCAAGGAACGAGGTGCCCCCCGGGTCGGTCTCGCGCGCCACCCGTTCGATGATGCGGCGCGATTCCGCGTCGCTGTCGTGGCGTTTCGCCATGGTGATGTCCCGTTTTATGCCGAGCTTAACCCGTTCGCCTCGTCTGTCACAGGGCCCGACGGCGAATGGCAGAAACCAGTAACACTTCTCGGCCGAAGTCATTTTCTTACGCAAGGATTGTGCTAATGCTTCGCCTGCCAATGCTATCGAGGGGACTTATCATGCTTGCCCAGCGCCTTTCTTCGCCGCCAATCTTCCGTAATTTAGCTGCGTTCCTGGTTATGGCCGTCATGCTGCCGCTGCTTGCCGGCTGCGGCTACAACACCATTCCAACAGCTGAGGAAAACGCCAAGGCCGCATGGAGCGAGGTGTTGAATCACTACCAGCGCCGCGCCGATCTCATCCCCAATCTGGTCAACACGGTCAAGGGCTACGCGGCGCACGAGAAGGACACGCTCGATGCCGTGGTCGAAGCGCGCGCCAAGGCGACGCAGGTGACCGTGACGCCGGAAACGCTGAACAATCCGGAAGCCTTCAAGAAATTCCAGGACAGCCAGGCCGGCCTGACCAGCGCGCTGTCGCGCCTGCTGGCGGTGGTGGAGAACTATCCCGATCTCAAGGCCAACCAGAACTTTCTGGCGCTGCAAGCACAACTCGAAGGCACCGAGAACCGGATCACGGTCGCCCGCCGCGACTATATCCAGGCAGTGAGAGAGTACAATCTGACGCTGAGGACCTTCCCGTCGGTGATCTGGGCGACCTTGTGGTTCCGCGGCAACCAGCCGTTTGCGAATTTCACCATCGAGGAGGATAAGATGCAGCCGCCGAAGGTCGATTTCGGCACGCAGCAGGGCGGGTGAAGAACAGCCGGTGAGCGTGGTCCCTATTGGCCTTGCACTCCGTAGCGCCCCCCTCTGCCCTACCGGGCATCTCCCCCTCAAGGGGGGAGATTGGCAGCTTTGGCCTCACCGCCCATCCTGCAACGTTGGAGATTGGCGAAAACAGCCGTGACAGCCGATCTCCCCCCTTGAGGGGGAGATGTCCGGCAGGACAGAGGGGGGCGCGACAGAACGCCAGCCTGGCCTTCCTGCTCGTCTTCCAAAGCCTTCTCCTCCTCCCTCTCATCGCCTTCGCCGCCGACCTGCCAACCCTCACCGGACGGGTCGTCGACAATGCCGGCATCATCGATGCCGCGACCAAGGCGGCGCTGACGCGGAGGCTTGCCGAGTTCGAGACCAAAGGGTCCGACCAGATCGTCGTCGCGACCATCCCCAGCCTCGACGGCGAGGAGATCGAGCCTTACGCCAACCGGCTGTTCCGCGCCTGGAAACTGGGCCAGGCGAAGGAGAACAACGGCGTCCTGCTTCTGGTGGCGCCGAACGATCGCAAGATGCGCATCGAAGTCGGCTATGGGCTGGAAGGCACGCTGACCGACCTGCACACCAAGCTGATCATCGAAAACGACATGGTGCCGGCCTTCCGTGCCGGCGATTTCTCAGGCGGCATCAGCAAGGCCGTCGACGACATGATCATGGTGCTGGAAGGCAATCCCGAAGAACTGGAGGCGCGCGGCGAACGCAACCAGCAGCCGCCGTTCAACAGCGACGATCTGTTCTTCACGATTTTCATAGCCATCTGGGCAATCATCTTTTTCGGCGGCCTCGCAGCCTCCATCCTGCCGCCGATCTTCGGCCAGAAGATCGGTCCCGGCCGCTATCGCTGGCTGGGCATGACCTTCGAGCCAAACCGGCGGTCGTCCGGCGGCTGGTCGGGAGGTTCCGGCGGGGGATGGTCGTCGGGTTCAAGCGGTGGCGGGTTTTCCGGCGGCGGCGGTTCGTCCGGCGGCGGCGGCTCCTCGGGAAGTTGGTGACGAGATGACAAGACACGCCATCAGCCCGGTGGAATCCGGCCGTTTCATCAAAATAATCGGCACCGCACTGTTGGCCATGGCGGTGCTGCTGGTCGGCTTCGCGGCCTTCGCCGCCGCACTGCCGGCGCTGACCGGACGGGTCGTCGACAATGCCGGCATCATCGATGCCGCGACCGAGGCGGCGCTGACGCGGAGGCTTGCCGAGTTCGAGACCAAAGGGTCCGACCAGATCGTCGTCGCGACCGTCCCCAGCCTCGACGGCGAGGAGATCGAGCCTTACGCCAACCGGCTGTTCCGCGCCTGGAAACTGGGCCAGGCGAAGGAGAACAACGGCGTCCTGCTTCTGGTGGCGCCGAACGATCGCAAGATGCGCATCGAAGTCGGCTATGGGCTGGAAGGCACGCTGACCGACCTGCACACCAAGCTGATCATCGAAAACGACATGGTGCCGGCCTTCCGTGCCGGCGATTTCTCAGGCGGCATCAGCAAGGCCGTCGACGACATGATCATGGTGCTGGAAGGCAATCCCGAAGAACTGGAGGCGCGCGGCGAACGCAATCCGGCGAATGACAATCCTGTCGATCCCATCTTCATGCTGTTCATTGTCTTGTGGGCGACGATGTTCTTCGGCGGCTTGGCAATGGCGTTCCTGCCGCCGATCTTCGGCACGAAACTGTCGCCGGGCGTGTACAAGTGGCTGGGCATGACGTTCCGCTACGGCCGTGGGCCAGCTTCGTCATCCTCCGCTGGCGGTGGCTGGACGTCGGGGACCTCGTCCGGCAGTGGCTGGTCGTCTGGAAGTTCCGGCAGCGGTTGGTCGTCCGGAAGTTCGGGCGGCGGGTTTTCAGGCGGCGGCGGTTCGTCCGGCGGCGGCGGTTCTTCAGGAAGCTGGTGAGACATCAATCATGGCAACACGACCGATCAGCCCCGAGGATCATGAGCACATCGCCGGTGCGATCCGCGCTGCCGAATCAAAGACCGACGGCGAGATCTACTGCGTCGTGGCGTATGCCAGCGACGGCTATTTCTTCCCGGCCGCCTTCATGGCGACGCTCGGCATGCTCGTCGCCAGCCTCGCCGTCGGTTATGGGCTGGAAGCCTGGTGGCTGTCGATCCGCTTGCCGCATTTCGTCATCGCCGAGCTTCTGGCGCTTGCCAGTGTGCTCATCCTGTTGTGGGCATTGCCGGCATTGCGCATCCATTTGGTGCCGAGGCGGCTGCGCTACCAGGCCGCCCACGCCAATGCGATGAAGCAGTTCCTCGCCCGCAACGTCCACCGCACCACGGCGCGCACTGGCGTGCTGGTGTTCGTCTCGATTGCCGAGCGCTACGCCGAGGTGGTCGCCGACAGCGGGATCGATTCTCGTGTCGGCCAGCATGTCTGGGACGGTGTCGTCCGCGACCTTACGGCGCATGCCGGCGACGATCGGCTTGCCGAGGGGTTCGTCAAGGCGATCCAAGCAGTCGGTGCGGTACTGGCCGAGCATTTTCCGGTCTCGACCGGCGACAGCAACGAACTGGACGACCATCTGGTCGAGATTTGATCTCGCCAAAAGCGGTTTCGCAGCGTCTCAAGGACGCACCGTCCGGCTGTGTGAAAGCATCGCGGCGGTTGACCGGACTCTTGCAATCGGGCGCAGCGGGTTTATGGTTAACCAATCATGAATACGCTGAGCATCGACATCAGGAAAGCCGAACCGCGCGATGCAGCCGCCATCGCCGACGTGCATCTCGAGGCCTGGCGCGGCGCCTATTCGGGCATCATCCCGCACCGCACGCTGACATCGATGATCAACCGCCGCGGCGCCGACTGGTGGGCGAATGCCATTCGCCGCGCTGCCACCGTCCTGGTCGTCGAAATCGGCGGCAAAATTGCCGGCTATGCGACGATCGGCAAGAACCGCGCCCGCGAACTCAGGCAGCAGGGCGAGATCTACGAACTTTACCTGCGGCCGGAATATCAAGGCATCGGGCTCGGCAGCCGGCTGTTCTCGGCCGCGCGGGCACGGCTGGCCGACCATGGCCTGAAAGGCATGGTGGTCTGGGCGCTGGAAGACAATCAGAACGCACTTGCCTTCTATGCCGGCGCCGGTGGCCGCGATGTCGCCGAAGGCGTCGAGATATTCGAGCAGAAGGCGCTGAAGAAGGTCGCTTTCGTCTGGGAATGACGGCCAGCGTATGATCCGGCCGGTTTTCGGTTCGGACGATCTCCCCGTACCATTCGCCGCATTGCACCATTCGCCGTCGCCCGCTATCGATCTCCAATCGAGAGAGGGATAAAGCGATGCGTATCGAAGCGATTGCCAGCGGAAAGAACCCGCCCGAGGACGTTAACGTCATTATCGAGGTGCCGATCGGCGGCGAGCCGATCAAGTACGAGATGGACAAGGAGGCCGGCACGCTGTTCGTCGACCGCTTTCTGCACACCTCGATGCGCTATCCCGGCAATTACGGTTTCGTACCACACACGCTATCGGGCGACGGCGACCCGATCGACGTGCTAGTCTGCAACACGCGCGCGCTGGTGCCAGGCTGCGTTATCAATGTGCGGCCGATCGGCGTGCTGGTGATGGAGGACAATGCCGGCCAGGACGAGAAGGTGATCGCGGTGCCTTCACCCAAGCTGACCTTGCGTTACGAGGACGTCCACGAATACACGCAATTGCCTGACATTACCCGCCAGCAAGTGCAGCATTTCTTCGAGCACTACAAGGATCTCGAACCCGGCAAATGGGTCAAGATCGAAGGCTGGTACGATGCGGCCTATGCCAAGAAGATGATCGTCGAGGCAATCGAGCGGGCCAGGCGCAAGTAATTATCGGGCGCAAATAATCAGTTGTCGACGCGGCCGAAAGCGGGCGCGTCGCCAAGCACCTCACGCTTGTCCTTGCCGCAGGCGAAGGTGCGTGCCTTCTCGTCGGCAAGCTTGCGCGCCTGATCGTTGGCGGCGGGATTGCCGGTGGCGAGCACAAGGCCGATCGTGCAGCCTTCGTGGGCGTCAGGCTGGGCAACCTTGGCGACGATCAGCACTTCCGTCGACTTGTTCCCGCCCTCGGTATCGCTGATCGAGCGACGTTGAATGACGGCGAACGGAATGGTAGTTTTGCCGTTGGTTTCGATCCGCCACTCGACTTTGGGTCCAGCCGAATTGAGGCCCGAAAAGCTTTCCCAGACAGTGGTCATATCGCCGGGTGGAAAGCCGTAGAACAGCGATTCCCGCGCGTCGTCGTAGGAAACCAGCACCGGGTAGCCGCGATAGCCCGAACAGGCGAGATCGGCCCAGTCGCCGTCGCCTTCTTCCGCTTGGGCATAGATGACGCAGTCCTTCTCCCAATCGAGATCGGTATAGACGCTGGATATGTCGCCGGCCCGGGCCGCCTGGCAGAAACCGGCGAGGGCAAGCGGGATCAAGAGAGCGCGCATGGCGGAACAACTCAGTTCGGGGGGCGCAGCGTACCGTCAAATTTAGCAGCAGCCTAGAGGAAGTCAGGCTGCGCACAGTGGTCTGGTAAAACGGACCACTATTTCTTCAAGCTTGCCTCTATGAGAAGATCGGCGTTGCGGGCCACCGACTGCGCCGGTCCGCCGGCACCGAACAACTGACCGCTAATATAGGCGCCCTCGATCAGCAGCAGCAGCCCGTCGCCCAGCGTCTCGGCGTCGCCGGCGCCCATCGCCGCCGCCATGGCACGCAGGCGGCGGCGCAATTCCTGCTTGTTGGCCTCGCTCACGACGCGGGCCGGATGGCCATGTTCGGGATATTCGACCGCGGCATTGGTCATGCCGCAGCCACGATAATCGGGCCTTTGCGTACGCTTGCCGACACGCGTCAGGAAGGCGACGATCTGCGCGCGCGGATCGCCCGGATGGGCATTCACCGCCTCGTCGAAGCGCTCCCAGAATTCGAGGTCATAGTGCCGAAGGTAGGATGCGGCCAGCTCGTCCTTGGACGGAAAGCTGCGGTAGAGGCTGGGCTTGGTGACGCCGGCACGCCGCACGATCTCGTCGACGCCGATCGCCCTGATGCCTTGCCGGTAGAACAGATCGCGCGCCACCTGGAGAATCCGTTCGGCGGCGCGAGGCGGCGGTGCGTCATTGGCCTTGATCGTTGGTTCAATGCTTTTCATGCCTGGTCTGCCGATTAGCTGGTTGACAATGTTACCGGTCGGTACGTATGTTTCGCGCTCCTGCAACGTACCGGTCAGTAACATGATAACTCAATCCCGCCCGTTTGGCCAGCGCTACGCTTTCGTCGTGGTCGCCGTCATCTTCCTCTGCCTGCTGATCGCAGCGGGCCTGCGTTCGGCGCCGGCAGTCATGATGCTGCCGCTGGAGAACAGTTTCGGCTGGCGGCGCGACGTGGTGTCGCTGGCGGCGGCCACCGGCATCTTCCTCTATGGCCTGACCGGGCCGTTTGCCGCGGCGTTGATGGAGCGGATCGGGCTGCGCCGCACCTTGCTTGCCGCGCTGCTGTTGATGTCGGGATCGACCGCGCTCAGCCTGTTGATGACCAAACCGTGGCATCTGCTCCTCACCTGGGGCGTGTTTTCCGGCGTCAGCTCGGGCGCCGTCGCCACCGTGCTCGGCGCGACCATCGTCAACCGCTGGTTCAAGACCAATCGCGGCTTGGTGATGGGACTGATGTCGGCGTCCAGTGCCACCGGGCTGCTGGTCTTCCTGCCGCTGCTCGCCTCGCTCGCCCAGTCGGGCGGCTGGAGGCCGGTTGTCATCGCGGTCTCGGTTGCCACCGCCTGCCTGCTGCCGCTGGTCTGGCTGCTGGTGCCGGAGCGGCCGGCCTCCATCGGCATGGTGCGCTATGGCGCCGAGCTCGACGACGTGCCGCCGTCACCACCTGCCGCGCAAGGCAATTTCCTCGCGCATACGATGAGCACGCTGCGCCGCGCCGCCGGCACGCGCGTCTTCTGGTATCTGTTCGCCACTTTCTTCGTCTGCGGCTTCACCACCAACGGGTTGGTCGGCACGCACCTGATCGCCTTTTGCGGCGACATGGGCATAGGCGAAGTGCAAGCCGCCGGCCTGCTGTCGATGATGGGCATCTTCGATCTTATCGGCACGACGCTGTCGGGCTGGCTCACCGACCGTTTCGACCCGCGCAAGCTGCTCGGCGTCTATTACGGTATTCGCGGCCTGTCGCTGATCTATCTGCCCTATTCCGGCTTTTCGGCAACCAGCCTGATCATCTTCGCCGTGTTTTACGGACTGGACTGGATCGCCACGGTGCCGCCGACGCTCAGGCTTTCCAACGAGGCGTTCGGCGACCGCAGCGGACCGATCGTCTTCGGCTGGATCGTCGCCGGCCATCAGGTTGGCGCCGCGACAGCGGCCTTCTTCGGCGGCACCATGCGCGAGCTGCAAGGCAATTACGAGCTTGCCTTCCTGATCGCCGGTATGACGGCAATAGCCGCCGCCTGCATCTCGCTGCTGATCAATACCACCCGCCCGGCGTTTGATCCGGAACCGCAGGCGGCATAGGGCGCAATCGGCCGTGCTAATCTCCCCCCTTGAGGGGGAGATGGCCGCGAAGCGGCCAGAGGGGGTCGGTCCGACTGGGCTCGGCCCCTTATCGCCGATGCAGGAGGCCGGCGCTCCGCGCGAGACGACCCCCTTCTGTCGCCTTCGGCGACATCTCCCCCTCAACGAGGGAGATTCGCCAGCCTGTTCACTGTTATCAAACCTTCATCGTTTCGAAATGTGCCTGAAACATTGAAGCTGGAGCTTGGCGGCGACGTTCAATGCCATCCAGGAGACAGCCATGAACAAGATTTCGATGACGCGGCGCGCTTTCGTCACGTCGGCCAGCGCCGTTGGCCTGGTCGGCGCCTCGGGCCTCGCCCTTCCCTATTACTCGCGCGCCAATCAGCGCCCGGCGTTCACCCATGGCATCCAATCCGGCGACGTCGATGCCACCAGCGGCATGGTCTGGACACGCACCGACCGGCCGTCGCGCGTCATGTTCGAGGTGTCGTCGACCGAAAGCTTCACCAATGCCGTCCGCCTGGCGCCGCTCGATACCTCGCCGGCCAGCGATTATACGGTGAAGCGGCTGCTTACCGATCTCGCCTCCGACCAGGACATCTTCTACCGCATGGTCGCGGCCGATCTTGCCGACATCAACGCCGTTTCCGAGCCGGTCGTCGGCCGCTTCCGCACGGCACCTGCCTCGAAGCGCGACATTCGCTTTGCCTGGTCGGGCGACACCGCCGGCCAAGGCTGGGGCATCGACGAGACCGGCATGAAGACCTACGCCACCATTGCCAAGCACACGCCCGACTTCTTCCTGCATTCGGGCGATACGATCTATGCCGATGGTGCGATGAAGGACGAGGTCGACCTGCCCAACGGCGGCAAGTGGAAAAACAAAGTGCTGATCGACGAGAAGCGCAAGGTTGCCGAAACGTTGGACGAATACCGGGCGCAGTGGAAATACAACATGATGGACAGGCATGTGCTGGCGCTCAGCGCCATCTGTCCGACCTTCTATCAGTGGGATGACCACGAGGTGCTGAACAACTGGTCGGACTCGAAGGACCTGAGCGCCGACGATCGCTACACTGAAAAATCCATCCATGTGCTGGCGGCACGTGCGGCGCGCGCCTTCCACGAAATGACGACGATCCGTTACGAGCCGTCGGAGCCCGGCCGCGTCTACCGCAAGATCGCCTATGGTCCGCTGCTCGACGTGTTCTTCCTCGACATGCGTTCCTACCGCGGCCCCAACGGTCCGGATATGCAGGAGACGATGACGCCGCAATCGCGCATCCTCGGTGAACAGCAGATCAAGTGGCTGAAGCGTGAACTGGCGAATTCCAACGCAACCTGGAAAATCATCGCCGCCGACATGCCGCTCGGCCTCGTCGTCTGGAACGACGGCACCAAGAAGGTAGGGGCCGAGGCGGTCAGCAATGGCGACAATGGCCCGGCCAAAGGGCGTGAGCTGGAAATTGCCGACCTTCTTCGCTATATAAAGAATGCGGGTATCAGCAACACTGTCTGGCTCACCGCAGACGTGCATTACACAGCCGCGCATTACTACAATCCGGACAAGGCGCAGTTCCAGGACTTCAATCCGTTTTGGGAATTCGTTTCGGGTCCGATCCATTCCGGCACGTTCGGGCCTAATGGTTTCGATATGACATTCGGCCCGGAGCTGAAGTTCATAAAGGCACCAACTGCCGAACAGGGTCAAAACCTGCCGCCTTCGGCCGGCCTGCAGTTCTTCGGGCTCGTCGAAATCGATGGCGCCACCGAGCAGTTGACGGTGCGGCTGATGGATCGCGACGACAGCGAACTCTACAAGGTCACGCTCGATCCGGTGCGGTCGGCGTGAGCGACGGCGTCACTACCCTCGGGCCAGCCCGAGGGTAGGACGTATATCAATCGGGATAGCAGACGACGGGAATGTTGGGCCAGACGGCGCTGTCGCATCCGGCATTTTGCTGCCGCTGCTTGAAGGCGGCGCTGACCGGCCCGGTCACCACCGGATCGACGCCATCGGGAGCATCGGCAAAAAGCTGCTCCGCCGACGGCTTGTCGGACGGCAAAGCAGACCGCGTCTCCTTGAACGACGCCGCCGACTGCGCCGCGCCGGCCGCGAGGAGGACGGCGAGCGCGGTACATGCCAAAATCGGCCGGAGTTTGATGCCTATCTCGATCATGAAATTCGAACTGTCCGGACCATGAAAGGTTCCGCCTTGGTTAATAATTCCACTTCACACCAAGACATTTAAGATTTGGTGACTTTATTTGGTGGCTCGCCTCCTCTTTCGCAATTGCGAAAAACCCTGTATGAGCCGCCCAACCGAAAGAGGCAGCGCCTTTTGGCCTGCTGCCTGCAACGCTCCCGAGACCGAAACATGAAAATCCGCAATATCGCGATCATCGCGCACGTCGACCATGGAAAAACCACCCTCGTCGACCAGCTTCTGAAACAGTCCGGCTCGTTCCGCGACAACCAGCGCGTCGCCGAGCGCGCCATGGATTCGAACGACCTCGAAAAGGAACGCGGCATCACCATCCTGGCCAAGGCGACCTCGGTCGACTGGAAGGACACCCGCATCAACATCGTCGACACGCCCGGCCACGCCGACTTCGGCGGCGAGGTCGAGCGCATTCTGTCGATGGTGGATTCGGCCATCGTGCTGGTCGACGCCGCCGAGGGGCCGATGCCGCAGACCAAATTCGTGGTCGGCAAGGCACTCAAGGTTGGACTGAAGCCGATCGTCGTCATCAACAAGATCGACCGGCCAGATGCCCGCCACGTCGAAGTGGTCAACGAGGTGTTCGATCTTTTTGCAGCACTTGACGCCACCGACGAGCAGCTCGACTTCCCTATCCTTTATGGTTCAGGCCGCGACGGCTGGGTCTCGGAAAACCCCGAAGGTCCGAAGGACCAGGCTCTGGCGCCGCTGTTCGACCTCGTCATCAAGCACGTGCCGGCGCCGACCGTTCATCCCGGCCCGTTCCGCATGATCGGCACCATCCTGGAAGCCAATCCGTTCCTCGGCCGCATCATCACCGGCCGTATCGAATCCGGCACGCTGAAATCCAACCAGGCGGTCAAGGTGCTGCACCATGACGGCACCCAGGTCGAAACCGGCCGAATCTCGAAAATCCTTGCTTTCCGCGGGCTGGAGCGCCAGCCCATCGACGAGGCGCAGGCGGGCGACATCGTCGCTATTGCCGGCCTGTCGAAGGGCACCGTCGCCGACACGTTCTGCGACCTGTCGGTGACCGAGCCGCTGCACGCGCAGCCGATCGATCCGCCGACCGTGACGATGTCTTTCCTGGTCAACGATTCGCCGCTGGCCGGTACCGAAGGCGACAAGGTGACCAGCCGCGTCATCCGCGACCGCCTGCTGCGCGAGGCAGAAGGCAATGTCGCGCTGAAGATCGAGGAATCACCTGACAAGGATTCGTTCTTCGTTTCCGGCCGCGGCGAATTGCAGCTGGCCGTGCTGATCGAGACGATGCGCCGCGAAGGTTTTGAGATCGCCGTGTCGCGGCCGCGCGTCGTCATGCAGAAGGGCGACAGCGGAGAATTGCTGGAGCCGGTCGAGGAAGTCGTCATCGACGTCGACGAGGAGCATGCCGGCGTCGTCGTGCAGAAGATGTCGGAGCGCAAGGCCGAGATGGTCGAGCTTCGCCCTTCGGGCGGCAATCGCCAGCGCATCGTCTTTCACGCACCGACGCGCGGGTTGATCGGCTACCAGTCGGAACTGTTGACCGACACGCGCGGCACCGCTGTGATGAACCGGCTGTTCCATGCCTATGAACCTTACAAGGGTGAGCTGCCGGGCCGTACCAACGGCGTGCTGATCTCCAACGAACAGGGTGAATCGGTGGCCTACGCCATGTGGAACCTGGAAGACCGCGGCCCGATGGTCATCGACCCCGGCGTCAAGGTCTATCAGGGCATGATCATCGGCATCCATTCCAGGGACAACGACCTCGAAGTCAACGTGCTCAAGGGCAAGAAGCTGACCAACATCCGCGCCGCCGGCAAGGACGAGGCGGTGAAGCTGACACCGCCGATCCGCATGACGCTGGAACGCGCGCTGGCCTGGATCCAGGACGACGAGCTGGTCGAAGTGACGCCGAAGACCATCCGCCTGCGCAAGCTCTATCTCGATCCGAACGAGCGCAAGCGTTTTGAGAAGTCGGCGAAAGTGGTCGGCGCGGCATAAAGGGCAATACCGCGCAATGAGCGGTAAACTCGTCATGGCTGTCATATACGACAATCGACCCGAGGCCGAAGTTTGCGTGTCGATGCTCGACGCTTATGGAATTTATGCTCTCGCGAATTATCTTCTCGACACGGGCAGGCTTGGCTTGATCCATGTGCAAGTCGCCGACAGCGATCTCGATACGGCCAAGGGTTTGATTGGCTCGGCCTCCAAAGAGGGCGACTGACCCCTGGCCGTAACTGTCTCTGATTACGGGTGCCCTTGCCGTCGCCTCATCCACCTGCAGCCGAAATGATTTCGTCCCGGTCTGGTTCGCCAGACAGGTGGATCCGGATCGCCGTTCCCGCCCGCGCCGGCCGGCGCAAGGCTTTGGCCCCGTCCGGACCAACCACCTGCAATCGCTTCTCTTCCCAAACCTGTAGCCGCGATCGCGGGACACCGAGTTCGCTGGCCAGCAACCGGTCGAGCCGCAGCGTTGTCGGCATTTCGAGCCAGAGCTGAAGTTCGAGAGCGCTGGTATTTTCCGGCCTGTCCCCGAGCACCTGCTTATGAACGATGGCTTCGGGAAACTCCTCGACGCGCCCGATACTGCTTCGCAATGCGGCAACATCGAAAGCATGGCGCCGCGCCAGGACCGGATCATTGCTTTCGAGCGCCTGCAATATTGCCGGTTCGATATCGCGGCGGCTGCAGCGCTCCAGAATGCCGAAATTCCAGGAATTGTCGCAGTCGATGCAGCGGTAGATCAACCAGGCGTGAATGCGCTTGCCGTTGGCATTGACCCGGAATTTGCCGCTGCAGCGATAGGCTTTCAGGCCGCCGCAGCGATTGCAGTTGAGGTGAGGTCGAGGTGCGGTCTTGGGTGTGATCGCCCAGCGGATACGCAGTATCGAAGGCATGCCGAAAAGCCCTTCCCGTCGGGAAGTTCGTCAGATCGGCGATATCGAGAACCCTTGCGGGCACGGCGTGGCGAGAGACTGCGGTAGTTGGAAATCAGGTGTCGCGGGTGGTTATGCGCGACAGCGGTTCAGCAGTGCCAAACCGGTCTCGAACCGCCACCCGAGGAACACATGATGTGAAAACAGGCATCGCGACTGCGACGCCCTGCTCTGTGTTGGGGGAGTTGACGAGACCGGCGGTTACGTAGGCAAAGTGAAGCTCGGAAAGGATTTCGGAACGACATCTCTAGCCGTGAGGTGCCTGGCCGACAAGCCTTCTTTCGGTAGACGCTACCGTCGCCGGAACAGTTGGGTTATGTTGAACGACCCAAACATTTCAAACGAGACCGCGTTATGCATTTCACGTCGCTGCTGATTTTTGCCGGCGCCCTGCTAGTTGCAGCCGGCTCGCCCGGCCCATCGATCGCCGCTCTTGTGGCGCGGGTCATCTCGAAAGGGTTTCGCGACGTGTTTCCGTTCCTGCTTGCCATGTGGATCGGCGAAGCGATCTGGCTGTCCCTGGCGGTGTTTGGCCTCGCCGTGGTGGCGCAGACGTTCCATTTAGCCTTTGTCGTCGTGAAGTGGGTCGGCGTCGCCTATCTCGGCTGGCTTGCCTGGAAGATGTGGACGGCACCGGTCGAGACCAAGGAAGGCGCGCTGCCGCGCGAAGATTCGCCCGTCAGACTGTTCTTTGCCGGCATGGCGGTGACGCTCGGCAACCCCAAGATCATGATGTTCTATCTGGCGCTGCTGCCGACCATCATCGACCTCGGTTCGGTCAGCATGATCGGCTGGGTCGAGCTGACCGCGACCATGGCCGTTGTCCTGGTCGCTATCGATTTGACCTGGGTGCTCGCCGCATCACAGGCGCGCAAGCTGCTCAAAAGCAAGCGGGCGATGAAGATCGCCAACCGCGTCAGCGCCGGAACCATGGCCGGCGCTGCGGCGGCTATCGCGGCGCGGTCCTGAGCCGGCGCGTCAACCCATTTCGATTATCGGCGCAATCTCGACGCTGAAACCCGGGTCCGTCAGGATAGGACAATCCTTGGCTTTGCCGACGGCATCGTCGATGTCTTTCGCTTCGATGATGGTGTAACCGGCGGTCGGATTGCTACCGCCATTGTTCTCGACCTTGCCGCCGGGCAGCAGGGTCTTCGACATGCCGACTGGATTGCCACCGTCGACCACCGCTGAGCCAAGCTTGCCGTACCAGCCGTTCCAGGCATCCATCGCTGCCTTCCGTTCGGCCTCCTCGGTCGGCATCTTGCCCGAGCCGTGATAGACGTAGAGAAATTTCGCCATGTTCTCCTCCTTTGATCGGCGGCATCGAACCGGCATGCGGTCATGCCGCATGCCGATCATCGGACCAAACCGGCAAACAAGCAACGAGAATGCGAAGTAGCTAATATAATGTGCGGTTGGCTCGCAACGGCGGTGCCCTATCGCGCCATCGCATGGTATTCATCGTTCGGCCGCATATCGATTGCCGATGCCAGCCGGTTCGACATGTTGAAGAACGCCGCGGTCGAGGCGACGTCCCAGATGTCGCGGTCGGAAAAGCCGACTTGCCGCAGCGCCGCCCGGTCCGCTTCGACGATCTTTGCCGGCTGCCCGGTCAGCTTCACCGCGAATTCGAGCATGGCGCGTTGCCTGTCCGAAAGCTCGGCGGCGCGAAAATTCATCACCATCATCTCGCCGAAGGCCGGGTCGCCGGAAAGCTGGCGCACCGCCGCGCCATGCGCGACCAGGCAATAGTAGCAATGGTTGACCGACGAGACGGCCACCGCGATCATCTCGCGCTCGAGTTTCGACAGGCCGGATTCACCCAGCATCAAATCATTGTACATGTCGGTGAAAGCGCGCAGCTTCTTCTCGTCGAAGGCATAGGCGAGCAGCACATTGGGAACGAGGCCGAGCTTCTCCCGGCACTTGGCGAAATAGGCCTTGGTCGCGTCGCTCAGCTCCGCTGGTGCCAGGTCAAGCGCGGTAATTTTCTCCGTCATGGCGGATTTCTCCTCGTTTTCGCCAGGCTGCCGGTGAATTCCGACATTTCGTCGCAAGCCGTCAAACCTTTGTCGCCAAATACCCGTCATCTGTTAGCATAGCCGCAAAAACATGTGACGGGAGGGACTCATGGCCAGCGTAAAGTCAGCGAGCCGGTTGAAAAAAGCCGGCGTGACGAGGGGTGAAGCCGCGGGTGGCGAAAAGCCCGGCAGGCTTGCCGACTACTTGCTGGCCCGAGCTCCGGCCGAAGATGTCGCCGCCTATGACGTCATCGATCTCGAACGCGCTGCCGAACTCGCCGGCCGCGCAGTGGCCAGGCACAAGAAGGACGACTGCGTCGTTGCCATAGACGTCGATTCCGGTGTCGTCCGCCAGGGCCGGCCGATGACGGTGATCACCGTCGTCAACGACAACATGCCGTTCCTATTCGATTCCGTCCTCGGCGAGATTACAGAAAGCGCTGGCGAGCCGCTGCTGGTTACCCATCCGGTCATAGTCGTCAGGCACGGCAAGGACGGCGTCGAGGAAATCCTCGGCGATGGCGGTTATGCCAAGGGCGACCACAGCCATGACCGACTGAGCGTCATCCATGTCCATATCGGCCGCCTTTCGGCCGAGCAGGCCGAAGGCCTGGCCGCACGCCTGACCAAGCTGCTCGGCCAGGTGCGAGCCGCCGTCACCGACTGGAAGCCGATGCTTGCCCGCCTCGACCAGGCGATCTCGGAATTCCGCTACTCGCCAGTGCCGCTCGACAAGGCCCATGTCACCGAAGCGATCGCCTTCCTCGAATGGCTGCGCGACGACAATTTCACCTTTCTCGGCATGCGCGAATTCAACTACACCGGCGGCGAGACGAGCGGCATGCTCGAGCGCGCCGAAAAGCCCGGCCTCGGCATCCTTTCCGATCCCGACGTGCTGGTGCTCAGGCGCGGCACCGAAGCGGTGAGCACGACGCCGGAAATCCGTGCCTTCCTGCATGGGCCGGAACCGCTGATCGTCACCAAGGCCAACGCCAAGTCATCGGTGCACCGCCGCATCTACCTCGACTACATCGGCGTCAAGACCTACACCGGCAAAGGCGTGCTTTCAGGCGAGCTCCGTATCGTCGGCCTGTTCACCTCGACTGCCTATACGCGCTCGGTGATGAAAATCCCCTACCTGCGCTCGAAGGCGGAAACCGTCATTGCCAAATCCGGCTTCAATCCAAGCGACCATTCCGGCAAAGCTTTGATCAACGTGCTGGAGAGCTATCCGCGCGACGAGCTGTTCCAGGTTCCGGTGCCGATCCTGCGCAAGCATGCCGAAGCCATACTGGGCTTGATCGAGCGACCGCGCGTCAGGGCATTGGTGCGTGTCGACCAGTTCGACCGCTTCGTCTCCGTGCTCGTCTTCGTGCCGCGCGACCGCTACGACAGCGTCGTGCGCGAGAAGATCGGCACCTATCTGAAGACCGTCTTCGAAGGCCGGCTGTCGGCCTATTATCCGGCCTTCCCGGAAGGCGGGCTGGCGCGCGTCCATTTCATCATCGGCCGCTCCGGCGGCAAGACGCCGAAGGTCGAGCAGGCGACGATCGAGGCGGCGATCCGCGACATCGTACGGACCTGGGACGATGCACTGCGCGAGACCGCGACAGAGACCGGCGCCGATGCGAGACTCACGGCCATCGCCTCGCGTTTTTCGGAAAGTTATCGCGACAGTTTTCCGCCGGCCGTGGCGCTGGCCGACGCCGGGCGCATCGCCAAGCTCGATACGTCAAATCCGATCGCCATCGACTATTACCGTCACACCGTCCAGAAGCCGCATCAGGCTGCGCTGAAGATCTATCACCATGGCAGCCCGGTGGCGCTGTCGCGGCGCGTGCCCGTGCTGGAAAACATCGGTTTCCGCGTCATCAGCGAGCGCACTTTCGAGGTCGGCGACATTCAATCCGGCATGGTCTTCATCCACGACATGGAACTCGAGAACAGCTACGGCAGGCCGATCGACCTCGGCAATGGCGGCGCGCTGTTCCAGGATGCGTTCCTTTCCGTCTGGCGCGGCGATGTCGACAATGACGGCTATAACGGCCTTGCCCAGACCGCCGGCCTGTGGTCGGGCGAGATCACTGTCCTGCGCGCCTATGGCCGCTATCTGCAGCAGGCCGGCATCCCGCAGAGCCAGGATTTCATCGCCGCCGCGCTCAAACGTTATCCCGAGATCGCCCGCGGCCTGCATGCGCTGTTTGTCGCCCGCCTCAGCCCGACGGCCGAGACGGAAGGCGTCGTTCAGGCCAAACATCTGAAAGCCAAGATCACGGATGCGCTGGAAGACGTTCCCAACATTGACGACGACACCATCATCCGCCGTTATCTGAACCTGATCGAAGCCTCGCTGCGCACCAATCATTTCGTTGCCGATACGAAACAGAAAGGCCAATCGCTGGCGATCAAGCTCGATTCGCAATCGGTCGACGGGCTGCCGGCGCCGCGGCCATGGCGAGAGATCTTCGTCTACGGCTCCGAGGTCGAGGGTGTGCATCTGCGCTTCGGCCCGGTCGCGCGCGGCGGCCTGCGCTGGTCGGACCGTGCGCAGGACTATCGCACCGAGGTGCTCGGCCTGGTCAAGGCACAGCAGGTCAAGAATGCGGTGATCGTGCCGGTTGGCGCCAAGGGCGGCTTCTACCCGAAAAAGCTGCCGATGAGCGCCGGGCGCGACGCAATTTTCGAGGCCGGCACGGCCGCCTACAAGAATTACGTTTCCAGCCTGTTGTCGATCACCGACAATATCGGGCTGGACGGCGTCATCCCGCCAGCCGGCGTCGTGCGGCGCGATCAGGATGATCCGTATTTCGTCGTCGCCGCGGACAAGGGCACGGCGACCTTCTCGGACATCGCCAACGCCATCAGCGAAAGGCACGGCTTCTGGCTCGACGACGCTTTCGCCAGCGGCGGTTCGGCCGGCTACGACCACAAGAAGATGGGCATCACCGCCAAGGGCGCCTGGGAAGCGGTCAAGCGGCATTTCCGCGAGATGAACCGCAACATCCAAACCACGCCGTTCACCGTCGTCGGCGTTGGCGACATGTCGGGCGACGTGTTCGGCAACGGCATGCTGCTGTCGGAGCAGACCCGGCTGATCGCCGCCTTCGATCATCGCGACATCTTCATCGATCCCAATCCCGACATGGCGGCTTCGATGGCCGAGCGCCGGCGTATGTTCGCTCTCGCCCGCTCAAGCTGGCAGGATTACGACAAGACGAAGCTGTCCGAAGGCGGCATCGTCGTCTCGCGCAGCCAGAAGTCGATCACCTTGCCGGCCGCCGCGGCCGCAGCTATCGGCCTCGGCAAGACAACGGCCACGCCGGTCGAGATCATGAGTGCCATCCTCAAGGCGCCGGCAGATCTTTTGTGGTTCGGCGGCATCGGCACCTATGTCAGGGCATCGGGCGAGACCAACCAGGACGTCGGCGACCGTGCCAATGACGCGATCCGCATCACCGCGCTCGACCTGCGTGCCAAGGTCATCGGTGAAGGCGCCAATCTCGGCGTCACGCAGCGGGCGCGCATCGAATTCGGATTGAATGGCGGCCGCTGCAACTCAGATGCGATCGACAATTCGGGCGGCGTGAACTGCTCAGACGTCGAGGTCAACATCAAGATCGCGCTGGCTTCCGCCATGCGGAAGGGATCGCTGACGCGGCCGTCGCGCAACAAATTGCTGGCCGAGATGACCGACGAGGTCAGCGCCCTGGTGCTGTCCAACAATTACCAGCAGACGCTGGCGCTGTCCCTTGCTCGCAAGCGCGGCCTTGCCGACATTGCCCATCAGAGCCGCTTCATGGAGGCGCTCGAGGCGCGCGGGCTGCTCGACCGTGCCGTCGAGACGCTGCCGTCGCCGGCGGCTCTTGCCGCGCGCTAAGCGCGCGGCGAGCCGCTCACCCGGGCCGAGCTCGGCGTGCTGCTTGCCTATGCCAAGATCGTGCTGTTTTCCGATATCGTCGCCAGCGACGTGCCGGACGATCCGCATTTCGACCGCGACCTGATGGGTTACTTTCCCGACCGCATGGCAAAGAAATATGCGGCGGAAATCCACGGCCATCGCCTGCGCCGCGAGATCATCGCCCGTGTCGTCGCCAATGATCTGGTCAATCGCGGCGGCCCGTCCTTCGTCAACAGGCTGCAGGAAGCGACCGGGCGCAGTGCCGCCGATGTCGTGCGCACCTTCGCCGTGGTGCGGGATGGCTTTGCACTGCCGGCGCTCTATCGCCAGATCGATGCACTCGATAACCAGATCGACGGGCAGATCCAGCTCGACCTCTATCAGGCGGTCAGCCGGCTGATCTATGTGACCAGCGGCTGGTACCTGAAGAACGATGCCGACACTGCACTGCTCGGGCAGCGGATTGCCGAGTTGCAGGATGCGCGCAAGGCGCTGGAGCCGAAGCTCGTTTCGCTGCTGCCGGCCTTCTCGCGCGAGCGGATCGAGGAGCGGCGGCACAGCCTGTCGAAGGGCGGCGCGCCCGAGAGCCTTGCCGAGCAACTGGCGTTGACCGATGTGGCGGAACTCATCCCCGACATAGCGCTGACGGCGCGGACGGCAAATGCCGGCATCGTCGCTGCCGCCAAGGCGTTTTTTGCAGTCAGCGATGTCTTCCGCATCCCGCGCGTCGAAGATGCGGCGCGCTCGATCACGCCCTCGGATTATTACGATCAACTGGCGCTTTCCCGCGCCACCGACACGATCGGCGCGGCCAGGCGCGGCATCGCGGTGGCGGCGCTGACCGGCCATGCCGAGGCGGCGGATCCGGTGTCGGCATGGTTGGAGGCCGGCGGCGAACGGGTCGGACGCATCCGCGAGCGGTTGCAGGCGCTGACCGAGGGCGGCGACATCACCGTGTCGCGGCTGTCGGTGGCATCCGGCCTGATGAGTGATCTGACGCAGCTGTGAGACGTCTTCCATATCGCGCGGGATTGCCGGGAAGAACTGCGCTATTGAGCGAACGGCGCCCTGCTTTGGGGGGCGCCGGAGCATGATCCCAAAAAGTGACGATCGGCTTTTGGACAAGATCGTGCTCAACAGAAGACGGAGCGTCATTCCGATTCGATCGGCATGGAGCAAGCTCCAGTGGAGGGGACATGGCTGAGATGGCAGTGCAGCGGGCATCGGGACGCGGCATCTGGGGATGGATGCTGTTCGACTGGGCGGCACAGCCGTTTTTCACGGTCGTTACCACCTTCATCTTCGGTCCTTATTTCGTCTCGCGCATGGCCAGCAATCCGGAGACCGGGCAAGCGGCCTGGGGCTACGGCATTGCCGCCGCCGGCCTCGTCATTGCCGTTTTGTCGCCGGTCCTCGGCTCGATCGCCGATCAGACCGGACCACGCAAACCCTGGATAGCCTTCTTCGCCGCGGTTAAAATCACCTGCCTCACCCTGCTGTGGTTCGCCGCGCCCGGCTCTAATCTTTTTCTGGTCGTGGCGTTGTTCTCGCTGGCGTCGGTCGCGGCGGAATTCTCGACCGTGTTCAATGATTCGATGATGCCCCGCCTGGTGCCGAAGAGCGACATCGGCAGGATCTCTAACATGGCCTGGGGACTCGGCTATCTCGGCGGCATGATCGCACTGATCTTCGTCGTTACCGTCATGGCCGGCTCGCCTGAAACCGGCAAGACCGTCGTTGGGCTCGATCCGATCTTCGGCCTCGACCCCAGGCTCGGCGAGGACGCGCGCGCTACCGGGCCGTTATCGGCCGCCTGGTATTTCCTGTTCATCCTGCCGATGTTCTTCTTCACGCCTGATGCGATCAAAGGCATTCCAATCGGGCCGGCGGTGCGCGAGGGACTATCGGAACTGAAGTCGACGCTGGCCGAAGTGCGCAAGCGCAGCGGCATTTTTCGCTTTCTCGTCGCCCGTATGATCTATCAGGACGGCGTCAACGCACTGCTGGCGCTGGGCGGAACGTTTGCGGCGGCAATGTTCCATTGGTCGATTACCGAGATCGGCCTGTTCGGCATCATCCTCAACGTCGTTGCCATCGTCGGCTGCCTGGTTGCCGCACGCCTCGACACAGCGCTGGGTTCCAAGACCATAGTGATGATTTCGCTGGTCATGCTGAGCATTGCCACGATCGGCATCGTTTCGACCGGACCGGGCTATACGCTGTTCGGCGCCTGGGTGATGCCCGGACTGGATGGTGGCGGATTGTTCGGCACGGCGGCGGAAAAAGCCTACATTTTCTACGGCCTGCTGATCGGGCTTGCCTTCGGGCCGGTGCAGGCATCGTCGCGCTCCTACATGGCGCGCAGCGTCTCCGCTGCCGAATCGGGCCGCTATTTCGGCATCTATGCGCTGGCCGGCCGGGCAACCAGTTTTGCCGCACCCTTCATGGTGGCCACGATCACCCTGGCCAGCGGCTCGGCGCGGCTCGGCATGGCGGCGATCGTGCTGTTCCTTGGCGCCGGCATGGCGATCCTGATCGGCACGCCCTATCCGGCGGATCGGCCGGCGGAGTGAGCTGCTCTTGCCTTCTCCCACAGCGGGAGGGTAACGCGTTCAATGCCGGAAATGCCTCACTCCGGTGAAGACCATGGCAATGCCGTGAGCGTCGGCGGCGGCGATGACATCATCGTCGCGCATCGAGCCGCCGGGCTGGATGACGGCTGTGGCGCCGGCTTCGATTGCCGACAAAAGCCCATCCGCGAACGGGAAAAAGGCATCCGAGGCGACGACCGAGCCCCTGGTCAAAGGCTCCGTCAGGCCGGCAGCCTCGGCCGCGTCGAGCGCCTTGCGCGCCGCGATGCGCGAGGAATCGACCCGGCTCATCTGGCCGGCGCCGATGCCGACTGTAGCGCCATCCCTGGCATAGACGATGGCGTTCGACTTGACGTGCTTTGCCACGCGAAAAGCGAATTTCAGATCGGCCAATTCGGCCGGTGTCGGAGCGCGCCTGGTCACCACTTTCAGCTCGAGGTCATCCACCACCGCGTTGTCGCGGCCCTGGACCAGCAAACCGCCAGCCACCGATTTCAAGCCAAGGCGCGCCGCGCGCGGGTCGGGCAGACCGCCGGTGACCAGCAGGCGTAGGTTCTTCTTGGCGGCAATGATGCGGACTGCTTCTTCGGACGCCTCCGGTGCGATGATCACTTCGGTAAAGGTCTTGACGATCTCTTCGGCGGTTCCGGCATCGAGGATGCGGTTCATGGCGACGATGCCGCCGAAGGCCGAGACCGGGTCGCAGGCCAGCGCCTTGGCATAGGCCGCCTGCAGCGAAGCGTCCTCAGCGACGCCGCACGGGTTGGCGTGCTTGATGATGGCAATTGCTGCGGAGCGCGACGGGTCGAACTCGCCGACCAGCTCGAAGGCAGCGTCGGTGTCGTTGATGTTGTTGTAGGAAAGCTGCTTGCCCTGAAGCTGGCGCGCCGTGGCGACGCCCGGCCGCCTGTCGCCGTTGACATAGAAGCCGGCGCCCTGATGCGGGTTTTCGCCATAGCGCATCACCGACTGCAGCTTGCCGCCGAAGGCGCGCCATGTCGGATGCTCGATCTCAAGCGCCTCGGCGAACCATCCCGAAATCGCCGCATCGTAGGTGGCGGTGCGGGCAAAGGCCTTGGCTGCCAGCTTCTTGCGGAAATCCAGCGACAACGACCCGAAATTCATCTCCAGCGCGTTGAGCACCGAGGCATAGTCATCGGGATCGGTGACGATGCCGACATAGGCGTGGTTCTTGGCCGAGGCACGGATCATCGCCGGGCCGCCGATGTCGATGTTCTCGACGATCGCCGCGTAGTCGGCGCCGGAGCGACGCACCTCTTCGAACGGATAGAGATTGGAGACGACGAGATCGATCGGCTCGATGCCGTGGTCGCGCATCGCTGCGGCGTGCTCGGGATCGTCGCGCACGCCAAGCAGTGCGCCGTGCACCGACGGGTGCAGCGTCTTGACGCGGCCGTCCATGATCTCGGGAAAGCCGGTGAGCTCGGACACGTCGCGCACCGCCATGCCTGCCTCGGCAAGGGCCCTTGCGGTGCCGCCGGTCGAGACTAGCTCGACGCCGGCCGAAGCCAGCGCCCTGGCGAAATCAATCAGGCCGGTCTTATCAAAGACGGAAAGGAGCGCGCGACGGATGGGTACAAGGTCGGGCGCGGGAATGTTCTTGGCGGCGACGGCCATGGGCTGGCGGCCTTTCCAGTTCTGGTTGGAGAGCGTCCGCGGGCCGTAGCATATGAGGCCCGGAAATCAAGCCGCAAGACTTGATCAGTGTCTGCCGTTGCCACCGGCTTCAGCTTTTTCCGGACGGCCGGCGATGATGGTGCGCGTCAATTGCCAGTGGACCTCGGCAATTTCCGAGGCCTTGAACGCAAGCACGATCTGGCGGCTGCGGCGCGGGCCGCCAAGCCCTGCGAAATAGATCGATTCCTCGACCTCGGGCACCACTTCGGTAGAGGTAAACACCCAGGTGTCGGCATGGTCGGCGGCCAGCACCAGACGGTCATGCTCATCCTGGAGCAGGCTTATATCGGGATGGACATGGAAACGCACCGTGACGAAGTCACGGCCATTGTTGCGGATAGAAGCGCCGCCCGGGCGCAGGAAACGGTCCCTGCCGGCAAGCACATTGCCTTCGGTCGATAATTTCAGCTCGCGCTCATGCAGGAAGCCGAAGCGCGCCACATAGCCGTCATGGCGGGCGATGAAGCCCTGGCTGCCCTTCTGGTCGGTGCGCTTGCAAGGCACATGCTGAGGCCCGCCGATCAAAGGCGTGCCGAGCAGGTCGTTGACGCGCAAGGAGTGATTGAAGCGCGCCGACGACGTGTCGTTGATGGTGGCGGTCGAGTGGGCGGCGGTGGCTCGGGCAAGCGGCCGGAACTCGGCGGCGCCATAAGTGTCTATTCCGGCGTTGACGATATAGTGCTGGCGGCCCGACGACAATTCGAAGGCGAGGCATCCGGCGTGAGCGGCATTGGATACGTCGACGGGGGGCGGCGGGCCGGTATCGGCGATCACAGTGACACCGCCCATCGACAGGCGCTCATAACCCGAATGCGGCGCGTGCAGCAACGGTGCGCCGGCGGTGTCGTCGTGATGCAGGATGCTGGCGATACGGTCGTGAATGGTGGCGCCCATGCCGTTGAAGCGGGCAAGGCTGCCGTCCTGATGGCGAAAGAAGCGCAGTGCCGGCAGCATCCGGTCGATGGCGCCGATCAGGGCGGCCGGCGGCGTCTCGGCCTGATTGGCGTATGTCTGGCGCAACGGGAGAAGGTCGGCGAGGATTTCAAGCACGGTCATCGGATTACGCGAGATATGGCCGCCGTCAGGCAGGATCTGGCGGTCGAGCTCCTCGGCGAGATTGCGGGTAGCACCGCGTAGCGCCGAGGCCGGCGCCGGCAGCGACAAAGCGGCAAAGGCCAGCGCAATGCGGGCGCGCAGCCTGTCCTTGCCGTCCGGCATCTCGCGCACCATGGCGCGCAGATAGCGGATCTGGACGGCGAGCGATTTCAAGAACGCGCGGTAGAACGGAAATTCGGCGCCCTGCAACACGATCGAGGAATGCTGCAGCCAGGCAATGACACGCTTGGCCGTCGTGCCGGGCTCCCACGCGACGCCGGAAATATGGCTGCCATGGATTGCAATCCAGTCGGAAACCAACGCCCGGGCGTTGGCGGCGGCGAGCTCGGTACCGGCGGCACGCATATGGCGCAGCCAGCGAAAGCCATGCAGCGTTTTTTGCCAGCCGGGATTGGGCACGTCGATCTGGAAGGGCGATTTGCCGCCGGTCTCGACCAGATGCCCCGAAAGCGGATAGCGGCCGTAATAGATCTCGAGCGCGATCTGAGGATCGGCGAGCCGCAGGTCCGGTGGGGCGATCAGGACGCGCTCCGGCGTGCGGCCTGAGTAGCGCCAGCGATAGAGTGGCCCGGCGCGCAAGCGCCGGCGCGTCTTGCGCCAGAACTCCCTCGCGACAAGCGTCCACAGACGCGTCGTGTTACCGGCAGCGATTGCCAAAACCCCTCCTGATCGTCCTCACCCAAGCACAAGTTTATATGATTCAAGAACTTGTGCGAAGGCGAATTCCGCGGCAGTGGGGCCGTTCAGCCTGTTTTCCATGCCTCCTCGCCCCAAGAAGCCGGACGGCGCTTCAGGATCGGCCCTTAGCCGGCTCTGCGCATGCGGGCGGCGAAGAAGCCGTCCAGCCCGGAGCGGCCCGGCGAGCCTAGCTCCAGATCGGCAGGCGTGGTGCGCAACGTGCCTTGCGGCGTCAGAAACGGGTCGATGCCGGCGATCTCACCCGGCCGAAGCGGGTCGTCGACAATCTCCGCATTGCCGGCGAGAAAGTCGCGATAGAGCTCTTCGCCTTCCAGCGGATCGAGCGAACAGTTGGAAAAGACGATGCGTCCACCAGGCTTGACCAGGGTGACGGCGCGGGCAAGCAGCCGGCGTTGCAGGTCGGCCAGTTTTTCGACGTCGGCCACCGTCTTCGTCCAGGGGACGTCGGGATGCCGCCGCACCGTGCCGGTCGAAGAGCAAGGTGCGTCGAGGAGGACGGCGTCGAAGAGGTCCTTCGGCTCGTATTTGAGCAGATCGGCCTGGACGATCTCGGCGGCCAGACCGAGCCGTTCGAGGTTCTGCGTCAGCCGTGCCAGCCGCGTTTTGGACATGTCGAGCGCGGTGACGTGGGCGCCGGCGAGGATCAGCTGGGCGGTCTTGCCGCCCGGCGCGGCGCAGAGGTCGGCGATTCGCAAACCATTGATGTCGCCGAACAGCCGGGCCGGCAGGCTGGCCGCTGCATCCTGAACCCACCAGGCGCCTTCCCCAAAGCCGGGCAGTTCGGTCACGGAAGCGCTGAGCTTTTCCACCCGCACCGTGCCGGTCGGCAAGACAAAGCCGCCGAGCCGTTCGGCCCACAGCGCCGGGTCCGACTTGACCGAGAAATCGACCGGTGCCTCATGGCGATGGGCGAGCAGTATCTGCCGGGCCTTGTCGAGGCCGTAGACTGTTTTCAAACGGTCGGAAAACCATTTTGGCGCCTCGTCGGTAGCGGCAAATGCTGCGGCGAGCTCGTCCTGCTTGGCCCGCGCCAGCGTGCGCAGCACGCCGTTGACGAGGCCGGAAAAGCGCGCCGTGCGCGGATCGGACTTGGCGTGTGTCACGGCGAGGTCGACGGCGGCGCTGTCGGGAACATCGAGGAACAGGATCTGCGCTGCCGCCACATGCAAAATGTGCGAAAGCGCCGTGGCGTTGGGCGGCAGCGGCTTTTCCAGGCGACGGGCCAAAAGGCCTGATATGGTCATGCGGTAGCGCAGGGCGGTGACCAGAATGGCGCGCACCAAAGCGCGGTCGCGCAGGTCGAGCGCCTTGTATTGTGGATGGCCGTTTTCATGGTCGGTCAGCCCGTCGAGCGGCGTTTTCGCGTCAATGACGGCGGCAAGCAGGCGCGCGGCTGCCTTGCGCGCGGCGAGACCGCGAGCTTCTGAAGCCTCACTGTGAGTTGGCCTCATTGTGTCGGCGATCGGTTGACTAGTTTAAATATGGCGCTGACAAAATCTTCTTTGCTTCCTAGGGGGGAGATCACCTGAATGTAGTCTTTTTCAACCGTGCCGACATAGTCCGCGACTTGCTTTGGAGATGCACCATCCCCGACAAGTCGGACGATGTGGCGGAGATAGGTGTCATATTCATCTTCAGGAAGTGGGCGAAAGCCCAGATCACTTGATGTTGCTATGCTCGCCATCGGTATGCCGATAGGGTTCCAGTGCCTTGCACAAAGATCGCGCATTTCCGCCAGCGAGATCCCGCCTTTTTTGTCTGTCGCGCTCGTCACGACCACGGACCTTTGGGTCCGGTCGGATTGCGTCCCCAGGGATTGGGTCTCGGCTTGGCCGGCTCAGGCGGCCTCTCGGGCCGCGCGGCCCTGTCCCACGGACCAGACGGCTGCTGCCCGGTCCCTTCCGGCGCCGGCCTTGACGTCGTGGCCGCTTCGGGTGCGCCGGCCATTTCGCTCGCCATCCTCTGCAACGCGGCGATGCGGTTTTCTGTGCTCGGGTGAGTGGAAAACAAACTGTCCATGCGCTCGCCGGAAAGAGGATTGATGATGAAGAGATGGGCGGTTGCCGGATTGCGCTCGGCATCCGGGTTGCGGATGCGTTCGGCGCCCCGCGCGATCTTGTCAAGTGCCGAGGCGAGCCACAGCGGGTGTCCACAGATTTCGGCACCGCGCCGGTCGGCCTCATATTCGCGGGTGCGGCTCACCGCCATCTGCACGATCATGGCGGCCAGGGGCGCGACTATCATCGCCACCAGCACGCCGACGATGCCAAAGGAATTGTTATTGTCGCGGTTGCCGCCGAAAAAGAAGGCGAAATTGCCGAGCATCGAAATTGCGCCGGCAAAGGTGGCGACGATCGTCATGGTCAGCGTATCGCGGTGCTGCACATGGGCGAGCTCGTGTGCCATCACCGCCGCGACTTCTTCATGCGATAGCCGCTCGAGCAGGCCGGTGCTGGCGGCGACAGCGGCATTTTGCGGATTGCGGCCGGTGGCGAAGGCATTGGGCTGCGGATTGTCGATGAGATAGGTTCTCGGCATCGGCAGGCCGGCACGTTGCGCGAGACCCTTCACGATGGCGTAATATTCAGGCGCGTTGCGTTCGTCGACTTCGATCGCACGGTGCATCGACAGCACCATCTTGTCGGCGTTCCAATAGCTGAACAAATTGGTGCCGGCGGCGATCAGCAAGGCAATCATCATGCCGCCGGATCCGGCGACCAGATAGCCGACGCCCATGAACAGGGCCGTCATTGCGGCCAAAAGCATGGCGGTGCGAAGGGTGTTCATCGTCTGCTCCATTTTGGCCCAACAAAGGGATCGATCCTTGTGGGCCCATCGCTATATGATGGGAAACAGCGGTTCCCGTTTCAATCGGGGCCTGTTTCAATCTAGCGGAAGATCGCATGATCGACAAAACCAGCCAAACGCATGCTAACGGCTCGCCGCAAAAGCCGCTGACCCCGGCAGCCAGGCGCGCCTTAGTCGAGGCCGAGGCCCGGCGGGAGAAATATCGCGAGCAGGAAGCCACGCTGCCGAGGGAGATCGGCGGGCGCGGCGGCAAGGAGCCTGGCCGCTATGGCGACTGGGAGGTCAAGGGCCTGACCAGCGACTTTTAGCGCAAGCAGGGTGCTAGTCAAACAGGCAGCGCGGCCCGCTCCACTCCGATGGCAATCCAGCCGCTGGAATCGACGGCGATGCCGATCGCGTCATAGCCGGCGATGGTGGCATGCGGCGTCTCCAACGGATGCCGGTGCGTGGCGCTGATCACCACGATTGCAGCGCCCGCGGCTTCGGCCGCCGCTATGCCGGCCGGCGCGTCCTCGAAGACGAGGCAGTCGCCCACATCGACGCCGAGCCGTTCGGCCGCCAGCCGGAAGCAGTCGGGCGCCGGCTTGCCGCGCGATACATCCTCCGCCGCAACAATCACGGCGGGAGCCGGAATACCCGCGGCCTGCAGGCGCAGCAGGGCGAGCTCGCGCGGTGCCGAAGTGGCGATCGCCCAGCTTCCAGGCGGCAGCGACGCCAGGAAGGCCGCGGCGCCGGCAATCGGGCGAATGCCCTCGACATCGGCCGCCTCGGCCTGCAAAAGCGAATCGGCTTCGCGGGCAGGATCGACGCCTGGGAGCGCCAGCCGGCCGATGGTCTCGATCGCCCGCACGCCGTGGATGGTCGGCAGGAATGCGGCGACGTCAAGACCTTGCCGATGCGCCCACGCTGCCCAGACCCTTTCCGCCGCGGCGATCGAATTGAGAATCGTGCCGTCCATATCGAACAGGAAGGCCGCGAATTTTCTGCCTGCAAACATCGGTTTCCCGGGGTCATCTTGGAGGGATTATTTCGAAAGACGCGTGTCAATCGACCGTAACGTTGCCGCGTCCGTATGGGAAGCCGCGAGGCGTCGTTTTTGACGACCACAAGGAACCGCCACGCACTGTCCCGCGTTGATCGGCACTATCTTCCATGACGATCGTAGGGGAGGGCGATGCTGATTCGGCTCGGCTATGAAATTGCCATTGAATGCGTTGCAGCAACGCCGGTCGTTTCATTGCTCGATATCCACAGGGATCGCCAGGCCGACATCAAGCGGCAGACGCGCGTGCTGACCTCGCCGTCGGTCCCGACCAGGGTCTACCACGACCTTTTCGGCAATAGCTGCCGCCGCTTCACGGCACCGGCCGGAAGCTTTCGCATCCTCTATGACGCGGTGGTCGAGGACAGCGGCGAGACGGACGAAGTCAACACGCTGGCCAGGGAAGTCCCGGTTGCCGAATTGCCGGACGAGGTGCTCGGCTATCTGCTCGGCAGCCGTTACTGCGAGACCGACCATCTCGGCGACCTGGCCTGGCAACTTTTCGGCCAGCTTCCGCCGGGCTGGGCGCGGGTGCAGGCCATCGTCGACTATGTCCACAACCGCCTGTCCTTCGGCTACGGCTATGCGCGCTCGACCCGCACGGCGGCGCAGGCGCATGAGGAACGCGTCGGCGTCTGCCGCGACTTTGCCCATCTGGCGATCACGCTCTGCCGCTGCATGAACATCCCGGCCCGCTACGTGAACGGCTATCTCGGCGATATCGGCGTGCCCGCCGATCCGGCGCCGATGGATTTCTCGGCGTGGGTGGAAGTGTTCCTCGACGGCAGGTGGTACACTTTCGATCCTCGCCACAATGTGCCGAGGATCGGCCGCGTCGTCATCGCCCGCGGCCGCGATGCCACCGACGTGCCGCTGCTGCACAGTTTTGGCCCGCATCGGCTCACCCTGTTCAAGGTCTGGACGCACGAGCAGGAAGGTAATCTGTTCAAGCCGCCTTATCGTGGCGTCGACAAGACGGTCAGCGCACGGATGCTGGCCTAGTCTTTCGGGACACATTCACAGTCCGTATTTCCATTTCCCGCCACCGCGATCGTGCTGAACCGGTTCGATACATCTCGTCTGTACCGGATTGGGACGCAGTCCAGTCGTCCTGAATTGCGAGCCTGTTCGTGGTAAGCGCTTTGTCAACAAAGCCGTGCCGGCGCAGCTTTCGTTTACCCGCTGTTTACCCTGCCGCCGCTCGAAACCGTTTGGAAACAATGACCTGATCGCGGGCCGGTCGCTTTCCCGGGCCTGGCGGCGCGATCCGGCCGGATTCCTGCAATGCGCGTTCGGACAGCTGCAGGCTGTAGCGAATGGAGGCGGAAGGAATGCGGCGTTTCGGGGGTCTTGTTCAGACGATCGGCGGCTTTGCCGGGGATCGCAGCGGAAATTTCGCGGTCCTGTTTGGGATAATCGGCTCAGTGCTGGCACTGAGTGTCGGCTTTGCGGTCAACGTGTCCCAACTCTACAATGTAAAATCGAGCCTGCAAGGCGTGGTCGATGCAGCGGTCACCTCGACGGCCCGCGACCTGACAACCGGCGTCATCAGCGAGGCCGACGCCGGCAAATCGGTGCAGGCCTTTCTCGATGCCAACAGCACGGCGGGTATCCTCCAGGACAACCAGATCGTCCTCGACAATCTGGTTGTCGACAGGACAGCCAAGACTGTCCAGGCGGACGTCCATGTCAACGTCAACTACTATTTCCCGCTTTTCAGCACGGGTGGCATGCAACGCGTCCCCGCATCGACGACGGCGCTCTATTCGGACAAGCAGATCGAAGTCGCGATGATGCTGGACGTGACCGGGTCGATGGCCGGCCAGAAAATCATCGATCTACGGGCGGCCGCGGCGAATGCCGTCGACAGTTTCCTGGGCGGCCAGGACCCTGCCAAGCCACGTGTGCGGGTTGCCATCGTGCCTTATGCCAATTCGGTGAATGCCGGTACACTTGCCGCCACCAGCGTCTATGTGGAAACCACCGCCAGTCAACGCAAACAGGCGCCGGCCAATGACGCCGTGCAGTATGTCTCGGGCTTTATCCGTCCCGATAATTGCGCCACCGAGCGCAAGGGGATTTATCAATATTCGGACGCGGGCCCCGACGCCAGCATGGTCAACCGCGACTACCTGCTGTCGTCCTTCGCGTGGCAAACCGGCACCGCCGCCTGCCCGAGCGCCGCGCTGATGCCGCTGACAGCGGATGCGACGGCGCTCAAGACGGTCATCAAGAATTTCGTCGCCTCCGGCGGCACCGCCGGCCATATCGGCGTGCAGTGGACCTGGTACATGCTCTCGGAGAACTGGGGGGGCATCATGAGGACTTCGCAGCGGCCGGCCAAGATGGATCCAAAGAAGGTTGCCAAGATTGCGATCCTGATGACCGACGGCGAATTCAACCTGTCCTACTTCGATGCGAGCACGGTGAGCGACGTCTACAATGACGCCGGCAAGGAGCCGACCCGCACGGCCGCCAAGACACTTTGCGCTGCCATGCGCGACAAGGGCATCGAGGTCTTCACCATTGGCTTTGACCTAAACGAAACGAATGCCAAGGCGACGCTCCAGGATTGCGCGAGCCCGGACACCGCCAAGATCAAGCACTTTTATCAGGCGGCCAATGGAACGGAACTCAACCAGGCTTTCCAGGATATAGCGCGCAACGTCGAGATGTTAACCGTAACCAAATAGGGGACAACAGCCCAAAAAGGAAAAGGCCGCCGCTTCTCGCGAAGCCGGCGACCTTCCGTGTTTCCGTCCATGGCGCGGCTCCTGGCGGCGACCCTGGTCGCCAGCCGCGCATCTCGCGCCTTAGCGGGAAGACTGCTTCCCGAAAGTGCGATCCGCTGAGGCCACGTTCTGGAAAACGAAATCACTCGACATCGGATCACCTCCTTTCGATTTGTTGAACACTTCCTCATGATGGGGTGTCATCCGGCAAATGGCAAGGCGCGGCACCCGAAAATCCTGAACAACCGTGCTTGCGCACCCAAGCGGCTTGCGGCCGGCCGATCGGGCAGGCAAGATCGAGCCGCTATTGTTCCGGGCCACTATTTTGCCGGGTAAGGGAGGACGGGGATGGAGGCAGCCGAGAGAGCGGCCCGGATTGTTCGGACGGTCATCGAGACGCTGAAGCCGGGTTTTGCGGTGAGGCTGTGGACAGGCGAGCGGATCGGCCCGGCTGCCGGCCCGGTGCTCACCATCAACGACCAGGACATCGTCTGGCAGATCGTACGTCGGCCCTCTTTATCGACGCTGATCGAGATGTGGATTGCCAAGGCGGTCGACGTCGAAGACGGATCGCTGTTCGATTTCTACGCCTTGCCCACGCAGGGCAAGCTCAGGACGAAGCTCAAGACATTGCCGAAGCTGGCGATCCTGCGCGACCTGCCGGCGGTGCTGTTTTCGCGAAAACAGATGACGACGCGAACCGATCTTTCCGGCCGCAATCCTTTCGTCAGCGGTTCGAGCAAGGAGGCGATCCAGCATCATTACGACATTTCCAACGCATTCTACCGGCTCTTCCTCGACGAGCGCATGGTCTATAGCTGCGGCTACTTCAAGGATTTCGCCAACGATATCGATCAGGCCCAGAGAGACAAGCTCGACCATATCTGCCGCAAGCTTCGGCTGAAGCCCGGCGATAGATTGCTCGACATCGGCTGCGGCTGGGGAGCGATGCTCATCCATGCGGTGAAGAATTATGGCGTCGTCGGCCACGGCGTCTCGCTATCGGAAGCACAGACCGAGCTCGCCCGTGAACGCATCCGCGCCGAGGGGCTGGAGGACCGCATCACCATCGAGATAAAGTCCTATGCCGAGCTGTCCGGCTCCTTCGACAAGATCTCGTCGATCGGCATGTTCGAGCATCTGGGGCTTGCCAACCATGCGGCCTATTTCTCGAGGATCCATCGCCTGCTCAAGCCGGGCGGCATCTATCTGCACCACGCCATCACCCGGCGCGACAAGGGCAGCTTGAAGAAGACGCTGCGCAAGGGGCCGGAATTCAAGGCGCTGATCAAATACATTTTTCCGGGCGGCGAACTCGATACGATCGGCATGACGCTGGGCAATCTCGAGGCGCACGGCTTCCTCGTCTACGACGTCGAAAATTTGCGCGAGCACTATGCGCGCACCTGCAGGCTATGGGCCGAGCGCCTCCACGCACGCTTCGACGAAGCTATCGCCGAGGTCGGCGAAGCCAAGGCGCGGCTCTGGCTGCTTTATCTCACCGGCTGCTCGATTACCTTCGAACGCGCATCGGCGCAGGTTTTCCAGACCGTCGCCACAAGGCGCGCGCGTGGGCCGAGCGGCCTGCCGCCGACGCGGGCGGATTTGTACCGATAGCTACAGGAGGCGCATCGTGGCGCCGATCTCGACGCGGCCCGGTCGATCGACGGTGCAGTAGACGCCGAGGTTATGGGCGTTGTGGCGGACCAGGCTGCGCAGGATTGCCGGGTCGTGGTCGAACCCGTCCTGGCCAATGATGGTGAAGCCGCAGCGGCGGCACGGCTCGGAGATGGTCAGGAGCAGGTCGCCGATTGCCAGCTTGCGCCCGATCCATTCCGTCTCGGGGAACGATCCCTCGACCTCCGGCATATCGACGACGATGTTGGGGCGGAAGCGGCGCGCGTCGGCGGTGCCCTCTGGATGCAGCACTTTCAAACGCGCCAGTGAGGCGGTGGTCAGCAGATGAATAGGGGCTTTGACGTAGCGTTCCGTCAGCAGAGGGCCGGCGTAATCCGGAGCCGCATTTTCCCGACGGAACGGCCGGATGGAAGCCGCAAAGCCGAGATAGGCGCAAATGGCGCGGTCACTTTGCGCGCCAGGTGCCGAAAGCCAGCGTCCGTCGGGGATGGCGACCTCCAGCCTGCCGGCCTGCGACAGCCGGGTGCGGATGCGGGGCACCTTGTGCCATTTCGCTTCGCGGTCGGGCCGTGCGATTTCATCGGTCGAGGTATCGACAAGACCAAACAGGCGGTCGCCTTCGACGGTATGCCAGTCGACGGAGATCGCCTGCTGAAACTCGCCGGCGAGCGAGCTCGCGGGATAGCGCCAAAGCTCGGTGACGGCGCCCAATGCGGGTTGCATCAGCCCTTCTTGTTTTGCCGGTTGGCGATAAGGTCGTCGACGACCGCCGGATCGGCCAGCGTCGAGGTATCGCCGAGCGCGGCAAAATCATCCTCGGCGATCTTGCGCAGGATGCGCCGCATGATCTTGCCGGAACGCGTCTTCGGCAGGCCGGGCGCGAACTGGATCTTGTCGGGCGAAGCGATGGCGCCGATCTCCTTGCGGACATGGGCGACGAGCTCCTGGCGCAATTCCTCGCTTGGCGTTTCGCCGGCCATCAGCGTGACATAGCAGTAGATGCCCTGGCCCTTGATATCGTGCGGGTAGCCGACGACGGCGGCCTCCGAGACCTTCCCATGCGAAACCAGCGCCGATTCGACCTCGGCGGTGCCCATGCGGTGGCCGGAGACGTTGATGACGTCGTCGACGCGGCCGGTGATCCAGTAGTAGCCGTCAGCATCGCGGCGGCAGCCGTCGCCGGTGAAGTATCTGCCCTTGTAGGTCGAGAAATAGGTCTGCACGAAGCGGTCGTGATCGCCATAGACGGTGCGCGTCTGGCCCGGCCATGAGTCGGCAATACAAAGATTGCCGCTGGCTTCGCCTTCGAGCACCTTGCCGTCGGTATCGACCAGCAGCGGCTTGACGCCAAAGAAGGGCCGCGTCGCCGAACCCGCCTTGAGGTCGGTGGCGCCCGGAACCGGCGTGATCATGATGCCGCCGGTCTCGGTCTGCCACCAGGTATCGACGATCGGCACCTTGCCGTTGCCGACGACGTTGAAATACCACTCCCAGGCTTCCGGATTGATCGGCTCGCCGACGGTGCCGAGCACGCGCAGCGACTTGCGCGACGTTTTGGTGACATGGGCATCGCCGGCGCCCATCAGCGCGCGCAGCGCCGTCGGCGCCGTGTAGAAGATGTTGACCTTGTGCTTGTCGATCACGTCCCAGAAACGCGACTGCGACGGGTAGTTCGGCACGCCTTCGAACATCAGCGTGGTGGCGCCGTTGGCGAGCGGCCCGTAGACGATATAGCTGTGGCCGGTGACCCAGCCGACATCGGCGGTGCACCAGTAGATATCGCCGTCATGATAGTCGAAGACATATTGGTGGGTCATCGAGACATAGACGAGATAGCCGGCGGTGGTGTGCAGCACGCCCTTCGGCTTGCCGGTCGAGCCGGATGTGTAGAGGATGAACAGCGGGTCCTCGGCGTTCATCTTCTCGGGCTTGCATTCGGCCTTAACCGTGGCGACCTCGTCATGGTACCAGACGTCGCGCCCGGCGGCCCAGCCGGTCTTGCCGCCGGTGCGGCGCACGACCAAGACCTTTTCGACTTTCGTTCCGGCCTTGGCGGCGATCTCGATCGCCTTGTCGGTGTTCTCCTTCAGCGGGATAGGCTTGCCGCCCCGCAGGCCTTCGTCGGCGGTGATGACGAAGGTCGACTTGCAGTCGTCGATGCGTCCGGCCAGCGCATCCGGCGAAAAGCCGCCGAAGACGACCGAATGAATGGCGCCGATGCGCGTGCAGGCGAGCATCGCATAAGCGGCCTCCGGGATCATCGGCATGTAGATGGTGACGCGGTCGCCCTTCTTGATGCCGTGCTTTTTCATCACATTGGCGAGGCGGCAGACATGCGCGTGAAGCTCGTTATAGGTGATCTTCCTGTCGTCGTAGGGATTGTCGCCTTCCCAGATGATGGCGGTCTGTTCGCCGCGCTTCTTCAGATGCCGGTCGATGCAGTTCCAGGAAACGTTGGTCTGGCCATCCTCGAACCATTTGATTGAGACCTGGCCGTCGAAGGACGTGTTCTTGACCTTGCTGTAGGGCTTGAACCAGTCGATGCGCTTGCCGTGCTTGCCCCAGAACTTGTCCGGGTTCTTGACACTGTCGGCGTACCATTTCAGGTAGGTGTCGTTGTCAATCAGCGCGTTCTTCTTCCACGCCGGCTGGACGCGATGGACATGAACATCGGACATTTCTTCGCCTTCCTCCCCAAAACCAAACCGCCGGCTTGACTGCCGGCAGGATCGCGGCGATGCGGCCGCGAATTCGCGCGCATTATTAACAGTTCGGCCGCGACGGCAACATTAGACGTTGGATTCGCGCGGCGGGATGCCGCAGGTGCTTTGCCGGGTCGTGTCAGCACTCTCGTGAGGCGGCTGCTAAGCGCATGTTTTTGCGGGAGGAATCTGGTTCGATCATAGAAATATCAATAGACGATTAAGCAAATGGGGTGCACAATTTCAGCCTGGGAGGAAGGAGAATCAACCAGGGGACCGCAATGCGCGACCATTCCGAAATGGACCTGATGCTCAAGGGCTATGGCTTGACCACGGCCAAGATTCTTTATCATTTTCCAGATCATCCGCATCTGCTGCAGAGCTTCATCTGGCAGGATTACGACATCGCCCCGAAATTTCCCGTGCTGATCCGTTTCATCGAGTTCTGGAAGGCCAAGCTCGAAGGCCCGCTGCATTCGGTCAGCTACACGCACCAGAAGCTGATCGCGCCGAACGAATGGCGCAAGGTCGACGGCGAGTTCGTTCTGCATTAGCCGGGCGGGCGGCAGCCTGGGAGCCGCCGCCCAGCTTTTGGAGCGTCAGACTGCGGGCGGGTTCAGCCGGGCAAAACCCTCCTGCCGGCGATAGGGAAAATACGGATAGGGTGCGGTGACCTCACTTGCCGTGTCGAGCTTCTTCATCTGCTCGGCTGTCAACGACCAGCCGACGGCGCCGAGATTCTGGCGCAACTGCTCCTCGTTGCGCGCGCCGACGATGACGGAGGCGACGGTCGGCCGCTGCAGCAGCCAATTGATGGCGATCTGCGGTATGGTCTTGCCGGCTTCCTCGGCGACAACATCAAGCGCGTCGACGACCCGATAGAGATGCTCATCCTCGACGGGCGGTCCGAAGCTTGCCGTGTCGTGCAGCCGGCTTTTCTCAGGCAGCTTCTGGCCACGGCGGATCTTGCCGGTCAGGCGGCCCCAGCCGAGCGGGCTCCACACCAGCGCACCGACACCCTGGTCGAGGCCGAGCGGCATCAACTCCCATTCATAGTCGCGTCCGACCAGCGAGTAAAAGACCTGATGGGCGACGTATCGGGGATAGCCGTATCTGCCCGCCAGGCCGAGCGATTTCATCACTTGCCAGCCGGAAAAATTGGAGACGCCGACATAACGCAGTTTGCCGGCGCGCACGAGACTGTCCAGTGTCGACAGCACCTCCTCGATCGGTGTTGCTGCGTCGAAGGCGTGCAGTTGCAGCAGGTCGATGTAGTCGGTGCCAAGGCGCCCCAGCGCGTCTTCGACGGCCTTGATCAGGCGTGAACGTGACGATCCGGCATCGTTGGGACCGTCGCCCATCGGCAGCGAGGTCTTGGTCGAGATCAGCACGGCGTCGCGGCGGCCCTTGATGGCAGCGCCGAGCACTTGTTCGGAAGCGCCATTCGAATAGACGTCGGCGGTGTCGAACAGGTAGACGCCGGCCTCAAGGCAGATGTCGACCAGCCGCCGTGCTTCCGTCGCATCGCTGTTGCCCCAGGCGCCGAACAGCGGGCCTGAACCGCCGAAGGTTCCAGCGCCGAACGAGAGCGCCGGGACCTTCAGGCCTGATGCGCCAAGATTTCGATAATCCATGGGTTTGCTCCTTGTGGAAGGATGGCTGTTTCAAAGATTGGTTGAGGTTTGCGTTCTATGACCGCGCGATTTCCGGTGTAGCGAGGACAGGATCTCGGTCGAGACGCAGCGCAAACGCCGCCACGGCAAGCGCTGAAAGTGGCAACAGCGCCGCGACCCAGGTGACGGCACCGAGGCCGGGACCATGGGCGATGACCACGCCGCCGAGCCAGGCGCCGGCCGCATTGCCGAGGTTGAAGGCGGCGATGTTGAAGGATGAAGCTAGGCTCTGGCCGGCGCCTTGCGCTTTCTGCAACACCCATAACTGTAGCGGCGCGACGGTGGCGAAGGCGGCGGCGCCGAGCAGGCCGACATAGATAACGGCCATGACCTGGCTGTGCAGGGCGAAGGTCATGGTGCCGAGCACCAGCGCCAGCACGACGAGACTGCCGAGAACGGACGGTACCAACCAGCGGTCGGCGAACTTGCCGCCGGCGAGGTTGCCGGCGATGAGGCCGCCGCCGAAGACCAGCAGGATCGGCGACACCGCTGCCTCGTCAAAACCGGTGATCTCGGTCAGCAACGGGGCGATGTAGGTGAAGACGGCGAAGACGCCGGCATAGCCAAGCACGGTGGTAGCAAAGCCAAGCAGGACCGGCGTGCGGCCGAGCAAGGCGAGATCGGCGCGCAAATTGCTCTTCTCAGGCTCTGTTCGGCTGCGCGGCACCAGCAGCAGAATGATGGCAAAGGCGGCGATGCCGACCAGGGTCACCGCCCAGAAGGTCGCGCGCCAGCCGAAGGCTTGGCCGAGCCATGTGCCGAAGGGCACGCCGAGGATGTTGGCGATGGTCAGGCCGGTGAACATCAGGGCGATCGCCGAGGCTTTCTTGTTGGGCGCCACCAGTCCGGTCGCCACGACCGAGCCGACGCCGAAGAAGGTGCCGTGGGCGAAGGCGGTCAGTACGCGCGCACCCATCAGCGTCCAGTAGTCTGGGGCAAGCGCACAAGCGAGGTTGCCCAGCGTGAAGATCGCCATCAGCGCCAGAAGCACGGTCTTGCGCGGCCAACGGCCGGTCGCGATCGTCAGCAGCGGCGCGCCGATGACGACGCCCAGCGCATAGCCGGAAATCAGCTGGCCGGAAGCCGAGATCGAGACGCCGAGATCAGTGCTGACGTCGAGCAGCAGGCCCATGATGACGAATTCGGTGACGCCGATGCCAAAGGCACCGGCGGCAAGAGCGTAAAGAGCAAGGGGCATGGCGGTTCCCACTTCGATGACGACCAGTTTTGACGACGGGCGCCGTGTCCTCCCACGCCCCGATCCGGAAGATCGTGCCGCGATGTGCTGTGAACCAGCCTTGCATCGGGCACATCGTCTGTGAAATAGATTCACCAATGGCCAGGCCCGACATCAATCGCTCCGGCGAGATCGAAGTGTTCGTCCGCGTCGTCGAGGCGGGCAGCTTTTCAGCCGCTGCCCGCGCGTTGCGGATGACGCCGTCGGCGGTGAGCAAGCTGATCGCGCGGCTGGAGGCGCGGCTTGGTACGCGGCTGGTCAGCCGTTCGACGCGCAAGCTGCAACTGACGCCGGAGGGGGCGGCATTCTTCGACAGCGGCGTGCGCGTCCTGGCCGACATGGCGGCGGCCGAGCGCGAGGCAGCGGCGGGTGCCGCGCCGCGTGGCCGGCTGCGGATCAACAGCTACGTGCCTTTCGGGCAGCATCGGCTGATCCCGCTTTTGCCGCGTTTCCTAGAGCGCTACCCCGAAATCTCGGTCGATCTGGTGTTGACCGACGATGTCATCGACCTGATGGAGGAGCGCGCTGACGTCGCCATCCGCGCCGGGCCGCTCGGCGAATCACGGCTGGTGGCGCGCAAGCTCGGGCAGAGCCGGGTGGTCGTCGTTGCGGCGCCATCGTATCTCGAAGCGCGTGGCACGCCCAAGACGCCCGCCGACCTCGATCGTCACAACCGGATGGGCTTCCGTTTCGTTCGTCACCTCGAGGGCTGGCCTTTTATCGACGCGGCCGGCAAACCGATCACCCTGTCGATCATCGGAAATACGCTGGTCAGCGACGGCGAGGCGATGCGGCTGATGGCGCTCTCGGGGGCGGGCATCGCCCGGCTGGCACGCTGGCATGTGGAGGCCGACATTGCCGCCGGCCGGCTGCTGCCGCTGCTGGAAGAGTTCAATCCCGGCGACGAGGAACTCACCCACGCCGTCTATGTCGGCCAAGGCAAGTATTTGCCGGCGCGGGTGCGGGCGTTTTTGGACTTTTTGGTCGAGACTGTCCGGCTGACTTGAGCCCAAAAAAAGATCGGGAGCCTGCCGGCTCCCGAAGCATCGAATCGAAGGTAAATTGAACTACTTTTTCGGCACAAAGGGCGCCGGCCGCCGGCCGGCCGCCTGACGCTCCAGCATCCAGCCGGGGTATTCGGCGGGCAGGGCACTGACTTCGTCGAGGCGAACAAGATCATCGGCATCGAGCTGCAACTCGGTGGCTGCAAGGTTCTGTTCCAGCTGCTCGATGCGGCTGGCGCCGATGATGACGCTCATCACGAATGGCTTGGCCAGGACATAGCCGAGCGCCACCGTGGCGACGCTGACGCCGTGCTTGACGGCGATCTCGCGCATGACAGCGACCGCTGCCCAGGCACGGTCCTCATTGACCGGCGGGAAATTGAAGCTGGCGCGGCGGCCCTCGCCATTGCCGGGGGCGCCCGGTCCGTATTTGCCGGAGAGCAGGCCGCCAGCCATCGGCGACCAGACCATCAGCCCGAGCTTCTCCTCGTTGAGCAGCGGCACGATTTCGCGCTCGAGATCGCGGCCGGCGATCGAGTAATACGACTGCACGGTCTCGAAGCGGGCAAAGCCCTTGCGCTCGGCAATACCCAGCGCCTTGGCGATGCGCCAAGCCTGCCAGTTCGAGACGCCGACATAGCGGACCTTGCCGGCGGCAACCAGGTCGTCGAGCGCCCGCAGCGTTTCGTCGATCGGCGTCACCGTGTCGGTGCCGTGCAGCTGGTAGAGATCGATGTGATCGAGCTGCAGCCGCTCGAGGCTGCCTTCGACCGAATCCATGATGTGGCCGCGCGAGGAACCGCGCTGGTTCGGGCCGCCGCCCATGGCGCCATGAACCTTGGTGGCGATGATCACGTCCTGACGGTTGACGCCAAGGTTCCTGAGCGACTGGCCGAGAAGCCGTTCCGAGGCGCCGAAGGAATAGACATCCGCCGTGTCGAAGAAATTGACGCCGGCGGCGAGCGAGCGGGCAACGATCTCGTCGACGCCCTTCTGGTCGAGGCTGGCGATCAGGCCCCATTGGGCATTCTCGCCGGCCGCGCCGAACGTCATCGTGCCGAGGCAAAGTTCGGAGACGAACATCCCCGTATTTCCAAGTTGATTGTAACGCATGGTGGCTCCAAACGGGTTGAGAATAACTCGACCGATATAGGAACGAAACGTTCCGTTTCTATACGCTGGCTTAGTCAATGTCAGCCTGTGGCCTAAGGTCGGCTGCGCCTCATCTGGCGCCGAAAATCGCCGATCCAACCCTGACACTGGTCGCGCCGAAGGCGATCGCGATTTCGTAGTCGCCGGACATGCCCATGGAGAGCTTGTCGACGCCGGCCTCGAGCCCAAGCTTTTCCAGCAGCGCGAAATGCGGACCGGGGTTCTCGTCGGCCGGCGGAATGCACATCAGCCCTTCGATGGCGAGGGCGTGAACCGAGCGGCAACGGGCCACGAAGGCGACAGCCTCGCGCGGCTCGATGCCGGCCTTTTGCGGCTCGGAGCCGGTGTTGACCTGGACATAGAGCCTTGGTGACCGGCCTTGCCTGGCGATCTCCTTGGCCAGCTCTGCGGCGATCTTTTCACGGTCGACGGTTTCGATGACGTCGAACAATGCCACCGCTTCCTTGGCCTTGTTCGATTGCAGCGGACCGATCAGATGCAGCTCGATGTCGGAAAATGCCTCCTTCAGCACCGGCCATTTGGCTTGTGCTTCCTGGACGCGGTTTTCGCCGAAGACGCGCTGGCCGGCCTCGATAATCGGGCGGATGTCGGCGGCGTCGAAGGTTTTCGAGACTGCGACCAGCGTCACCGCTCCGGCCTCGCGGCCTGCCTCGCGCTCGGCGGCAGCGATCCTTGCCTTGACCGTGAAAAGCTGTTCGACGGCGCTCGCCATGCCTATATCCTGCCTGTGTTTGGCTTTTCGCCGGATCGCCGCAGTTGACGGGTCCGGCAATCCATGGTGAACACCGCGACGACATTTCCTGAGCCGCCCGGGCATTGTCCGGCGGCTCGCGCATGCTTTTAAGTGAAAAACACCCGATGGCAACCGAACGATACAATCCGCGCGCGTCAGAGCCCAAATGGCAGAAGGCCTGGGACGCCAAGAAGCTGTTCGAAGCCGACAATGACGACCCGCGCCCGAAATACTACGTGCTGGAGATGTTCCCGTATCCGTCGGGGCGCATCCATATCGGCCATACCCGCAACTATACGATGGGCGACGTGGTGGCGCGCTACAAGCGGGCCAAGGGTTTCAACGTGCTGCACCCGATGGGCTGGGACGCCTTTGGCATGCCAGCCGAAAACGCGGCGATGCAGAACAAGGTCCATCCCAAGGACTGGACCTATCAGAACATTGCCGCCATGCGCGAGCAGCTCAAGGTCATGGGCCTGTCGCTCGATTGGGCGCGCGAGTTCGCCACCTGCGATGTCGACTACTATCACCGCCAGCAGATGCTGTTCCTCGATTTCGTCGAGAAGGGGCTGGTGACGCGCAAATCCTCCAAGGTCAACTGGGATCCGGAGGACATGACGGTGCTTGCCAACGAGCAGGTCATCGACGGACGCGGCTGGCGCTCAGGCGCGCTGGTGGAACAGCGCGAGCTGACGCAGTGGTTCTTCAAGATCACCGATTACGCGCAGGATCTGCTGGATTCGCTCGATCAGCTCGACGACTGGCCGGAAAAAGTAAAGCTGATGCAGGCGAACTGGATCGGCCGTTCGGAAGGGCTGCTGATCCGCTGGCCGCTGGCCAAGACAGTCGGCGGCGAGCATGAGCTCGAAGTCTATACGACCAGGCCCGACACCATCTTCGGCGCGTCCTTCATGGCGATTGCGGCCGACCATCCGCTGGCCAAAAAGGCCGCCGAGGACAATCCGGCGGTGGCAAAGTTCATCGACGAAGTCCGCCATATGGGCACTTCGGTGGCGGCATTGGAGACGGCCGAGAAGAAGGGTTTCGATACCGGCATTCGCGTCGTCCATCCGTTCGACGAGAGGTGGACGCTACCCGTCTACGTCGCCAATTTCGTGCTGATGGACTATGGCACCGGCGCCATCTTCGGCTGCCCGGCACATGACCAGCGCGACCTCGACTTCGCCAACAGATACGGCCTTCCGGTCATCCCGGTGGTGATGCCGGAAGGCGAGAATCAAGGAAGCTTCCAGGTCATCGACGAGGCTTATGTCGATGATGGCGCGATGATCAATTCGCGCTTCCTCGACGGCATGAAGCCGGATCAGGCATTCGACGAGGTGGCAAAGCTGCTGGAACAAAGGACCATCGGCAACCGGCCGATGGCAGAGCGCAAGGTGAATTTCCGCCTGCGCGACTGGGGCATTTCGCGCCAGCGCTATTGGGGCTGCCCGATCCCGATGATCCATTGCGAGGATTGCGGCGTGGTGCCGGTGCCGAAGGCCGACCTGCCGGTCAAGCTGCCGGACGACATCGAGTTCGACCGGCCGGGCAATCCGCTCGATCGCCATCCGACATGGCGGCACGTCAAATGCCCGCGTTGCGGCAAGGATGCGCGGCGCGAAACCGACACGATGGACACATTTGTCGATTCTTCGTGGTATTTCGCGCGCTTCACGGCGCCGTGGGCAAACAATCCGACCGACCCCGAGGCCGCGACTGAATGGCTGCCGGTCGACCAGTATATTGGCGGTATTGAGCATGCGATCCTGCATTTGCTCTATTCGCGCTTTTTCACCCGCGCCATGCGCGAGACCGGCCATGTCGATCTCGCCGAGCCGTTCAGGGGCCTGTTCACGCAAGGCATGGTGGTGCACGAGACCTATCGGGTTGGCGGCGCCTCGAACGGCCGCTGGCTTGCGCCAAGCGAGGTCAGGCTGGAAGACGCCGACGGCAAGCGCCGCGCCTTCGAAATCGCCACCGGCGAAGAGGCGGTGATCGGTCCGCTCGAAAAAATGTCGAAGTCGAAGAAGAATACGGTGAATCCGGAAGAGATCACCGACGGCTACGGCGCCGATACGGCGCGCTGGTTCATGCTGTCGGACTCGCCGCCCGAGCGCGATGTCGAATGGACCGACGAGGGTGCGGCCGGCGCGCATCGCTTCATCCAGCGCATCTGGCGCCTGGTGTCGACGGCTGCCGAATCGCTCGCCGGAGTCCGGCCAGAGGCGGCGAAGGACGGCGAGGCCGGGACAGTGTCCAAGGCCGCGCACAAGATCCTGAAGTCGGTCGGCGAGGATATCGAAAAGCTCGCCTTCAACCGCGCCATCGCCCGCGTCTACGAGCTCGCCAATGCCTTGACCGTGCCGCTCAACGAGGCGGCAGAGGGCAAAGCCGGTCCGGCGCTGCAAGCGGCCTGCCGTGAGGCCGTCGAGATCCTGGTGCACCTGATCGCGCCGGTCATGCCGCATCTGGCCGAGGAGTGCTGGCAGACGCTCGGCGGCACCGACCTTGTCGCCGAACGGCCCTGGCCGGACTACGATGCCTCGCTTGTCGTCGACGCCGAGATCGTGCTGCCGGTCCAGGTCAACGGCAAGAAGCGCGGCGATTTGACAATTGCCCGCGACGCGGACCAAGGTGCGGTCGAAAAAGCGGTTCTGGCTCTCGACTTCGTGCAGAAAGCGCTCGAAGGTAAGGCGCCGCGCAAGGTGATCATTGTGCCGCAGAGGATCGTCAATGTCGTTGCCTGAGCCGCGAAAGACAGAGCTGACGCTGCGCCGTGTCGTGCTTTGCGGGCTGCTCGCCTCGGTGGCGCTGGTTTCCGCCTGCACGGTGCGGCCGCTCTATTCGAGCGCGCCGCTGATCGCCGGCTCGCAGGTCGGCGCCGCTGCCGAGCTGGCATCGATCTCGGTCAAGCCGGTCAAGACCCGCTACGCCCAGCAGGTCCGCAACAATTTGATCTTCGCGCTCGGCCAGGGCGCCGGCGAGCCGGCTTCGCCGGTCTATTCGCTTGATCTCGGCGTCTCCGAACTCGTCGAATCGGCGGCAATCGAGCAGGTCACGACCGACGAGGACGAGCCGACCGCCGGCACTGTAACGCTGACCGCCAACTATGTGCTCAGCGATGCCAAGACGGGCACGGTCATAGCGAGGGGCAAGCGCTCGATTCCGTCGTCATACGACAGGCCGCGCCAGGAATTCGCGTCATACCGGGCCCAGATCGACGCCGAGAACCGTGCGGCGCGCGAGCTGGCAGATGTGCTGCGGCTGTCGATCGCCCAGGATCTGATCAAGCACGGCAAGCCGGCGGCAAGCTAGGTCTTTCCGGAGTGCGCAATCTGCAAAAAAAGGCCGATTGCTCGGCTTTTTTTTGTTCGTAGGATAGTCGCTTCAGCCGATCTTCTGCCCGGTCTTTGCCCAGTCGGCGAGGAACAGTTCCAGGCCCTTGTCGGTCAGCGGGTGTTTGACCAGTGCCTTGAGCGTCGCCGGCGGCGCGGTGATGACATCGGCACCGATCAGCGCCGCCTGCTTGACATGGTTCACGGTGCGCACAGAAGCGGTCAGGATCTCGGTCTGGAAGTCATAATTGTCGTAGATGGTGCGGATATCGGCAATCAGCTCCATGCCGTCCCAGCCGCTGTCGTCGATGCGGCCGACGAAGGGCGAGATGAAGGAGGCGCCGGCCTTGGCGGCGAGCAGCGCCTGGGTGGCCGAGAAGCACAGCGTGACGTTGACCATGCGGCCGTCCGACCGGATGTCCTTGCAGGCTCGCAGGCCGTCGAGCGTCAGCGGCACCTTGATGCAGACATTGTCGGCGATCCTGGCCAGGATCTTGGCCTCCGCCATCATGTCCTTGTATTCGGTGGCGACGACTTCGGCCGAGACCGGGCCCTTGACGATCTCGCAGATCTCTCTTGTGACGTCGGCGATCTTGCCGCCGGATTTCAGGATCAGCGACGGATTGGTGGTTACGCCGTCGAGCAGCCCCAAATCGTTCAGCTCGCGGATTTCCTTGACATCGGCGGTGTCGACAAAAAATTTCATGGCGGTCTCCTGAAGATTTTTCATGTGCACGTCATGCACATTCGGGGTCGGACTTTGATCTAGACCAAAGTCGGGGCAAGGTCACGCCTCATGATCGAAGATTCGCCCTTTGTCGCGGCCGCACCGGTGCTGGTGCCGATGCCCGCCGAGCGCCCCTACACCTATGCCGTGCCGGCTGGCATGCGCGTGGTGCCGGGCTCGATCGTGCGCGTTCCGCTTGGGCCCCGCCAGGTCGCCGGCATCGTCTGGGACGGCGCCGTCGAAAAGGTCGACGCGAAGAAATTGCGGCCGATCGAGCAGGTTTTCGACTGCCCGCCGATCGACCGCGCGATGCGGCGTTTTGTCGATTGGGTGGCGCAGTACACGCTGTCGCCGCCCGGCATGGTGGCGCGCATGCTGCTCAGGGCGCCGGAGGCGTTCGACCCGGAGCCGTGGATCGAAGGGCTGCAGCGCACCTTCGCCAAGCCCGACCGGATGACGGAGGCGAGGACGCGCGTGCTGGAGACGGCCGAAGGCGGACTTGCCTGGACGCGATCCGGCCTGGCGCATGCGGCAGGCGTGTCGTCGACGGTGGTGGACGGGCTGAGGGCGCAGGGCGTATTCGAGACGGTGATGATACCCCCGCGGCCGGTGGTCGCAGCACCCGATCCCGGCTACACCGTGCCTTCACTGATGCCTGACCAGAGCGATGCCGCCGAGATGCTGCGCGCCAATGTCGCGACCGGCACATTCGGCGTCACCCTGCTCGATGGTGTAACCGGATCCGGCAAGACGGAGGTCTATTTCGAGGCGGTTGCGGCCGCGCTCGATCGCGGCAAGCAGGTGCTGATCCTGCTGCCGGAAATTGCGCTGACCCATGCCTTCCTCGAACGCTTCCAGGAGCGGTTCGGTGCCAAGCCGGCGGAATGGCACTCGGACCTGCCGCCAAGGATGCGCGAAAAGGTCTGGCGGCAGGTAGCGGAAGGCGGCGTGCGGGTCGTCGCCGGCGCGCGCTCGGCGCTGTTCCTGCCGTTCAGGGAGCTTGGATTGATCGTCGTCGACGAAGAGCACGACCCCGCCTACAAGCAGGAGGATCGCGTCTTTTACAATGCGCGCGACATGGCCGTGGTGCGCGGCCATATCGGCGGCTTTCCGGTCGTGCTCGCCTCGGCGACACCGTCGGTCGAAAGCCGGGTCAATGCCAGCCGGGGCCGCTACAGCAGGGCGGTGCTTTCGGCGCGCTTTGCCGAGGCGGCACTTCCCGATCTCAAGACGATCGACATGCGCCGCGCGCCGCCGGCACGCGGCGGTTTCCTGTCGCCGGTGTTGCTTGGACAAATGCGGCAGACACTGGCAAAACAGGAACAGTCGCTGCTGTTCCTCAACCGGCGCGGTTATGCGCCGCTGACGCTCTGCCGCGTCTGCGGCCACCGCTTTGGCTGTCCGGTCTGCTCGGCCTGGCTGGTCGAGCACCGCTTTCGCGGCCAGCTCGTCTGCCACCACTGCGGGCACAATGAACGCCGGCCCGAAGCCTGTCCGGAATGCGGCACGCTCGATCATCTGGTCGCCTGCGGGCCAGGCGTCGAGCGCATCGCCGAGGAGGTCGTCGCGCATTTCCCCGATGCCCGCACCATCGTACTGTCGTCCGACCTGATGGGCGGCGTGCGCCGGCTGCGGCTCGAGCTTGAAGCCATCGCCAATGGCGAGGCCGACATCGTCATCGGCACGCAACTCGTCGCCAAGGGCCATAATTTTCCCAACATGACGCTGGTCGGTGTGGTCGATGTCGATCTCGGCCTTGCCAATGGCGACCCGCGCGCCGCCGAGCGCACCTTCCAACTGCTCAGCCAGGTGACCGGCCGCGCCGGCCGCACCGGCAAGAAGAGCCTTGGCCTGCTGCAGACTTTCCAGCCCGACCATCCCGTAATGCGGGCGATCGTCTCCGGCGATGCCGAGGCCTTCTACGAACGTGAGATCGCCGAACGCGAGCGGGCGGGGCTGCCGCCCTTCGGTCGGCTGGCCGGCGTCATCGTCAGCGCCGCGACCCGGGCGGAAGCCGAAGGGCACGCCCGCGGCCTGCGCCGCGCCGCGCCGCAGGCCAGCGACCTGTTCGTGCTCGGCCCGGCCGAGGCGCCGCTATCATTGATCGGCGGGCGCCATCGCTTTCGCCTGCTGATCCAGGGCGAACGGCGCGCCGACATGCAAGGATTCATCCGCACCATGCTGGCTGAGGGACCGAAGATACGGGGTTCGGTACGCGTCCAGGTCGACATCGACCCGCAGAGCTTTTTGTGAAGGGGCTCAGAGGATAGGCTTCCGTAAATTGCCGATGCCCATCTGGCGTATGTCTCTTGCTTCGTTAGAATGCCCGAAATTTTGAATATCCATTTACGAGGGGACAACATGGAATTTGCGTTTCCGTGGCCGATGAGCCAGGGCGAGTGGCTGGCATGGTCGAGTGCCGTGGTGACCTTGCTGTTCGGCCTGCTGCTGTTCCTGGCGCCAGGGTTGGCCTTCCGGATCCTGCGGCTGCAGGTCAGACCGGAGAAGGCAGCGGCGATCGCCGAGGGGCGCGGCCGGATGTCGGGCTTCTATCTCGGCCTCAGCCTGTGCTGCATCCTCCTGGCGCAGCCGCTGCTCTATATGGCGCTCGGCTTCTCCTGGCTGTTCACCGCCTTCGGCCGGCTGCTGTCGATGATGTCGGACGGCGCCAACACGCCGTTCAACTGGGCATCCATCGTCGTCGAGCTGGTGCTGGCGGCGCTGCCTCTGGCCTTCGCCTTCGGCTTTTTGCCCTGAATCAGGGATCAATCCGGGGTTGGTTGCTGAACTCGCCCGGCGGATGCGACAATAGTGCCTGAAAACCATGCCGGACGACGCATTGCGGTCTGAAAATGCCTGTGCTAGACGGCAATCGACTTTCGATCGGGGATAGCGGAAGCCGCGCCTCCGTGCTTGGAAAAATGCAGTAAGGTCAAAGATTTAGCCAGAGTTTTTGCTCGCGCCAACAATCTGCGGCCTGTCAGACAAGAGAAAAGACGGTCCGTGGCCCAATCGTCATCGCCAATCTCAGGTGTCGCAGAACGCTATGCGGGTTCGCTGTTCGAACTCGCGCTGCAGACCAATTCGGTCGCCAGCGTCGAGGCCGACCTCAACAGTTTCGAAGCGATGCTCGAAGGCAGCGCTGACCTTTCGCGGCTGATCAGGAGCCCTGTCTTCTCCAGCGAGGACCAGGCCAAGGCGATCGCCGCGATCGCCGACAAAGCGGGGATCGCCGGCCTCACCGGCAATTTCCTGCGCGTCGTTGCCCAGAATCGCCGGCTGTTTGCCGTGCCCGGTATGATCAAGGCGTTCCGCCAGATCGCCGCCGAACACCGCGGCGAGACCGCCGCCGAGGTCACCTCGGCGCATGCGCTGACGCCTGCCCAGGAAACCGAGCTGAAAGCAGCGCTGAAAAGCGTCGCCGGCAAGGATGTGGCGATCACGGTCACCGTCGATCCGTCGCTGCTCGGCGGACTGGTGGTCAAGATCGGCTCGCGCCAGATCGATACGTCGCTCAAAACCAAACTCAATTCGCTCAAGCTTGCACTGAAAGAGGTCGGCTGATGGACATCCGCGCCGCGGAAATTTCCGCAATTCTGAAAGACCAGATCAAGAATTTCGGCAAGGAGGCCGAGGTCTCCGAAGTCGGCCAGGTGCTGTCCGTCGGTGACGGTATCGCCCGCGTCTACGGCCTCGACAATGTCCAGGCCGGCGAGATGGTCGAGTTCCCCGGCGGCATCCGCGGCATGGCGCTCAACCTCGAAGCCGACAATGTCGGCGTCGTCATCTTCGGCGCCGACCGCGACATCAAGGAAGGCGACACCGTCAAGCGCACCGGCGCCATCGTCGATGCGCCCGTCGGCATGGGCCTGCTCGGCCGCGTCGTCGACGCGCTCGGCAACCCGATCGACGGCAAAGGCCCGATCCAGGCCACCGAACGCAAGCGCGTCGACGTCAAGGCGCCCGGCATCATCCCGCGCAAATCGGTGAACGAGCCGATGTCGACCGGCCTCAAGGCCATCGACGCGCTGATCCCGGTCGGCCGCGGCCAGCGCGAGCTGGTCATCGGCGACCGCCAGACCGGCAAGACCGCGATCATCCTCGACACCATGCTCAACCAGAAATCGGTGCACGACAACGGCCCTGAGAAGGAAAAGCTGTACTGCGTCTATGTCGCCGTCGGCCAGAAGCGCTCGACGGTGGCGCAGTTCGTCAAGGTCCTGGAAGAGCGCGGCGCGCTCGACTATTCGATCATCATCGCCGCGACCGCCTCCGATCCGGCGCCGATGCAGTTCCTGGCGCCGTTCACCGCCTGCACCATGGGCGAATATTTCCGTGACAACGGCATGCACGCGCTGATCAGCTACGACGACCTGTCGAAGCAGGCCGTCGCCTATCGCCAGATGTCGCTGCTGCTGCGCCGTCCTCCGGGCCGCGAGGCCTATCCCGGCGACGTCTTCTACCTGCACTCGCGCCTGCTCGAGCGCGCCGCCAAGCTCAACGACGAAAACGGCGGCGGGTCGCTGACGGCGCTGCCGATCATCGAAACGCAGGCCAACGACGTTTCGGCCTATATCCCGACCAACGTCATCTCGATCACCGACGGCCAGATCTTCCTGGAAACCAATCTGTTCTTCCAGGGCGTCCGTCCGGCGGTCAATGTCGGCCTGTCGGTGTCGCGCGTCGGCTCCTCGGCGCAGATCAAGGCGATGAAGCAGGTTGCCGGGTCGATCAAGGGCGAGCTCGCGCAGTACCGCGAAATGGCTGCTTTCGCGCAGTTCGGCTCCGACCTCGATGCCGCCACGCAACGCCTGCTCAACCGCGGCTCGCGCCTGACCGAGCTGTTGAAGCAGCCGCAATTCTCGCCTCTCAAAGTCGAGGAGCAGGTCGCGGTGATCTTCGCCGGCGTCAACGGCTATCTCGACAAGCTGACGATCAACCAGGTCGGCAAGTTCGAGCATGGTCTGTTGTCGCATATGCGCTCGGCCGGCAAGGACGTGCTCGACGGCATCCGCAAGGAGAAGGCGTTGTCCGACGATCTGCGCGCCAGGCTGAAGGCAGAAATCGACGCCTTCGCCAAGACCTTTGCTTGAGCAGGACGGACGGGATCAGGTTTGAAGCATGCCTTCGTTAAAAGACCTTCGTAACCGTATCGCCTCGGTCAAGGCGACGCAGAAGATCACCAAGGCGATGCAGATGGTCGCCGCGGCGAAGCTGCGTCGCGCGCAGGAAGCGGCGGAAGCGGCGCGTCCCTATTCGGAGCGCATGGGCGCGGTGCTGGCCAATATCACCCAGGCGATCGGCGGCGGCGGCGATGCCCCGGCGCTGATGACCGGCACCGGCAAGGACGACGTGCATCTGCTTGTCGTCTGCACGGCCGAACGCGGTCTGTGCGGCGGTTTCAATTCGCAGATCGCCCGCTTTGCCCGCGACCACATCCGCAAGCTTCTGGCCGACGGCAAGCAGGTCAAGATCATCTGCGTCGGCAAGAAGGGGTTCGACATATTGCGCCGCGACTACGGGGCGCTGATCATCGAGCGTGTCGACCTGCGCGAGGTCAAGACGCTGGGCTTCGTCAATGCCGATGCCATCGCCAAGAAGGTGATCCACCTGTTCAACGAAGGCGGCTTCGACATCTGCACGCTGTTCTATTCGCAGTTCAAGTCGGTGATCAGCCAGATCCCGACGGCGCAGCAAATTGTCCCGGCGGGCGCGCCTGCGGCTGGCGCGGAAGTGAAGGACGGCGGCAGCGCCGTCTACGAATACGAGCCGGAGCCGGGCGAGATCCTCTCCGATCTCATCCCGCGCAACATTTCCGTGCAGGTTTTTCGCGCGTTGCTCGAGAATGCTGCCGGCGAGATGGGCGCCAAGATGAGCGCCATGGACAATGCGACGCGCAACGCCGGCGACATGATCAACAAATTGTCGATCACCTACAATCGCCAGCGGCAGGCGCAGATCACCAAGGAATTGATCGAAATCATTTCGGGCGCCGAGGCGCTCTAGGCACGCCCACAAGGAGGTCATCGACCTCAAGCGTGTGAGAAACAAAGAGACGAAAAGGGTAAAGACGATGGCGAAAGCAGCGACCCCCAAGACGGCAGCCTCTAAGGCCGCGGCACCAGCGAAGGCTCCGGCAGCAGCAAAGGCCGCTCCGGCCAAGAAGGCGGCAGCAACCAAGGCCGCCGCTGTGAATACGCCGGCCGCCACCATCAAGAAAACCGGCCTGGCAGGCAAGGTTCGCCAGGTCATCGGCGCCGTTGTCGACGTCCAGTTCGGCGAACATCTGCCGGCGATCCTGAACGCGCTTGAGACGATCAATGTCGGCAATCGCCTGGTGCTAGAGGTGGCCCAGCATCTGGGCGAAAACACCGTGCGCTGCATCGCCATGGACTCGACCGAAGGTCTGGTCCGCGGCCAGGACGTCTATGACACCGGTGCACCGATTACCGTGCCGGTCGGCCCGGGCATGCTCGGCCGCATCATCAACGTCATCGGCGAGCCGGTCGACGAGGCAGGCCCGGTCGACGGCATCGAGATGCGCTCGATCCACCAGCCGGCGCCGACCTATGTCGAGCAGTCGACGGAAGCGCAGATCCTGGTCACCGGCATCAAGGTGCTCGACCTGCTGGCCCCCTATGCCCGCGGCGGCAAGATCGGCCTGTTCGGCGGCGCCGGCGTCGGCAAAACGGTGCTGATCCAGGAACTGATCAACAACGTCGCCAAGGCGCATGGCGGCTTCTCGGTGTTCGCCGGCGTCGGCGAGCGCACCCGCGAAGGCAACGATCTCTATCACGAGTTCATCGAGTCCGGCGTCAACAAGAAGGGCGGCGGCGAAGGCTCCAAGGCCGCGCTCGTCTATGGCCAGATGAACGAGCCGCCGGGCGCCCGTGCCCGCGTCGGCCTGACCGGGCTGACGGTCGCCGAATATTTCCGCGACCAGGGCCAGGACGTGCTGTTCTTCGTAGACAACATCTTCCGTTTCACGCAGGCGGGCTCGGAAGTGTCGGCGCTGCTCGGCCGCATTCCTTCGGCCGTGGGCTACCAGCCGACGCTGGCTACCGACATGGGCGCGCTGCAGGAGCGTATCACCACGACGACCAAGGGTTCGATCACCTCGGTGCAGGCGATCTATGTGCCGGCCGACGACCTGACCGACCCGGCACCGGCGACCTCGTTCGCCCACCTCGACGCGACGACCGTGCTCAACCGCGCGATTTCGGAAAAGGGCATCTATCCGGCCGTCGATCCGCTCGATTCGACCTCGCGCATGCTCGACCCGATGGTTGTCGGCGAAGAGCATTACCAGGTCGCCCGCCAGGTGCAGTCGATCCTTCAGCGTTACAAGTCGCTGCAGGACATTATCGCCATCCTTGGCATGGACGAGCTGTCGGAAGAGGATAAGCAGACCGTGGCCCGCGCCCGCAAGATCGAGCGCTTCCTGTCGCAGCCCTTCTTCGTCGCCGAAGTGTTCACCGGCGCACCGGGCAAGCTGGTCGACCTCGCCGACACCATCAAGGGCTTCAAGGGCCTTTGCAACGGCGATTACGACCATCTGCCGGAGGCCGCCTTCTACATGGTCGGCGGCATCGAGGAAGCGGTCGAGAAGGCACAGCGCCTGGCCGCCGAAGCGGCCTGATGGTGAATGGTCAATAGTGAATTGTGAATGGGGAGTAGCGGACAGGAAATCGGGGCTGAGTGAAGGTCATTCTTTCTGACCGTTCACCATTCACCATTCACCAGTCGCTAAACTGATCATGCCTGAAGCTTTCAAATTCGAACTGGTCTCGCCGGAGCGCCTCTTGGTTTCCGAGCAGGTCGAATCCGTCATCATTCCGGGCGCCGAAGGCGAAATGACTGTCATGGCGCATCACGCGCCGGTCATGACCACAATCAAGCCGGGCGTCGTTACGCTGAAGACCGCGCAAGGCAAGGAAGAGCGCTATGTGGTGTTCGGCGGCTTTGCCGACATCGTTCCGGCCGGCTGCACGCTGCTCGCCGAATCGGCTGTGGCCGTCGGCGACATCGACCGCGCCGACCTTGCCCGCCGCATCCAGGAGGCCAGGGAAGACGCCGCCGACGCCAAGGACGATCAGACCCGCAGCAAGGCCGAGCAGTTCCTCAACCAGCTCACCACGCTCGAAGGTGCGCTGTTGCCGGCTTAACAGGCGCCCCTTGCCTTCTCCCACAAGACAAGGGGAGAAGGGGGCTGGTCACACCGCCAGTGCCTCTACTGCGCGCATCACGCCGCGCAGTTCGGCGAGGCCCTTCAGGCGGCCGATGCAGGAATAGCCGGGGTTCACCTTCTTGCCGATGTCGTCGACGATGGCGTGGCCATGGTCGGGACGCATCGGCACCTGCCAGTCCGCCCTGCCTGCCGCCTTGCGCCGCCGCTCTTCGCCAATCAGCGCCGACACGACCGCCACCATGTCGGTGTCGCCGTCGAGGTGCTCGGCTTCGTGGAAGGAGCCGTCTGGCTCCTTGGTGACGTTGCGCAGATGGGCGAAATGGATGTTTTCGGCGAAGGCCTTGGCCATTGCCGGCAGATCGTTCTGCGCGCCCGCGCCGTACGAGCCGGTGCACAGCGTCAGCCCGTTGGCCGGCGAAGCGACCGCGTCGAGCAGCGCGCGGGCATCATTGGCGTTGGAAACGATGCGCGGCAGGCCGAACAGCGAAAAGGGCGGATCGTCGGGGTGGATCGCCATCCTGACGCCGGCCTCTTCGGCCACCGGCACGATCTCGCGCAGGAAGGCAAACAGGTTTTCGCGCAGGCCTTCGGTGGAGACGTCCTTGTAGAGGTCGAGGGCGCGGCGGAAGCTTGCCCGATCGAAGATGAATTCGCGCGCCGGGACCCAGCCGATCAGGTTGCGCTCCAGCCTTGCCTTGTCGCTGTCGCTCATCCCTTGCAGTCGCACACGCGCGGCCTCGATACGGGCCGGTGGGTGATCGGCCTCCGCCCCTTCTCGCTCAAGGATGAAGACGTCATAGGCGCAGAGCTCGACGACATCGAAGCGCAGCGCCGTGCCGCCATGCGGCATCGGGTAATCGAGGTCCGTCCGCGTCCAGTCGGTGATCGCCATGAAATTATAGCAGACGGTGTTGATACCGGCGGCGGCGACGGCGCGGATCGAGGCCTTGTAATTGTCGATCAGGCTGCGCCAGTCGCCGCTGCGGGTCTTGATGTCCTCGTGCACGACGATGCTCTCGACCACGTCCCAGGTCAGCCCTGCTGCCTCGATCTCGGCCTTGCGCCTGGCGATCTCGTCTGCCGGCCAGGCGCGGCCGTCGTTGAGGTGGTGCAGCGCGCTGACGATGCCGACGGCGCCGGCCTGACGGACATGGGCAAGCGTCACCGGATCGTCCGGCCCGAACCAGCGCCAGGTCTGTCTCATGGCTTCTCACTCCCTATGCCAAGCGCCGCCAAAGCTGCGGCAGTGCCGCCCCGCCGCAGGCGCTCGAGATGGGCTGCCGTCAGATCGATCAGTGTCATGCGGTGGGCATGGTCCTTGGCGAAGCCGGCGAGATCGAATATCGCTGTCACCGTTTCATCAGCCGGCCGGCTGCCGAGCGCCGTAAGCCGAGCGTCGATCGGGTCGGCAAAATGGGCTTCCGGCAAGGTTTTGCCGCGCGCCTCGCAAGCGGCGATCCAGGCCGCCACCACCAGCATGAGATGCGCGGGCGGGTCACCGGCGCCCAGTCGATCGAGGGCCGAGGCGACGATGCGCTGCGGCAGCTTCTGGCTGCCGTCATTGGCGATCTGCGCCGTGCGATGGGCGAGCGCGGTGTTCGAATAGCGTTCGGCGAGCTGGGCCGTGTAGCCGGCCGTATCGAGCCCGGCGTCCTGCGGCAGCGTCGGGATGGCCTCGGCCCATAGTCCGTCGACGAATTGCCGGATCGCCGGATCGGCAAAGGCGCGGTCGACCGTGTCGTAGCCGCTGAGCAGGCCGAGATAGGCGATTGCCGAATGCGAACCGTTGAGCAGCCGCAGCTTCATGTCCTCGAAGGGCCCGACGTCGCCGACCATGGTGACGCCGAACTTTTCCCAGGCCGGCCTGCCTGCCGGGAAATCATCCTCGACCACCCATTGGCAGAACGGCTCGGTCATCACCGGCCAGGCATCCTCGACGCCGAGCTCGACGGCGATACGCGCCCGGTCGGCATCGGTGGTCGCCGGCACGATGCGGTCGACCATGCTCGACGGGAAGGCGACGCCGTCGGCGATGTGTGCGGCGAGCCTGGCATCGCCTGAAGTGGCGAGCCTGGCATCGCCTGAAGTGGCGAGCCTGGCATCGCGCAGTGCGGCGAATTCGACCAGCAGGCGGTGCAGCGTGGCGCCATTGGCCGGAAGGTTGTCGCAGCAGAGCACGGTGAAAGGCTGGATGCCGGCGGCACGGCGGCGCGACAGCGCCTCGGTCAGGAAACCATGCGCCGTCCGTGGCATTTGCGGGTTAGCCAAATCATGGGCGATGTCCGGATGGGTGCTGTCCAGACCGCCGCCGGCTGCTCTCAGATAAGCCTTTTCGGTGATCGTGAGCGTGACGATGCGGGTGCGCTGATCTGTCAGAGCGGCGAGCACCGCAGCCGGATCTTCCGGCGCCACCAGCAGCGACAGGATCGAACCGATGACGCGTAGCTCTTCGCCGATGCTGCTCCTGATCGCCAGCGCGTAGAGGCCATCCTGCGGCGCCAGTGCGTCGCGCGTGTCTGGACTGCGCAAGGACACGCCGACAATGCCCCAGTCCGCCTCGCCCGCCGCCAGGCAGTCGTCGACATAGGCCGCCTGGTGGGCGCGATGGAAGGCACCGACGCCGAGATGGACGATGCCAGGTGCGACGCCGCCGCGGTCGTAGCGCGGGGCCGCGACCGAAGCCGGCAGTGCCTTCAGCGTGCTGTTGGAAAGGCGTCTATTGGTCATTGCGCCACGTGTCTGATCGAGATTGTTGGGTCACTGCTGGCAGGCGGCGTAACACCCGATGCCGTCACGCACAATGGGCAATGGCCGTCGAAAAGTCATCATACAACAACCCAGTTTTTGTATGTTGACATTATTTCTTTTCAACCCTACCGATGTCCGGATTGGGAGGATTTGCGTGGCCGCATTGACGGATCCGGATTTGCTGTTTGCCGCCGACGAGGCGCGCCCGCTTTCGCTGGCCCGCGATCTCTACGCCACGGTCAAGGACCTGCCGATCGTCAGCCCGCACGGCCACACCGATCCGCGCTGGTATGCGCTCAACGAGGCGTTTCCCGATCCGGCGCAGTTGCTGATCGTGCCGGACCACTACATTTTCCGCATGCTGTTCAGCCAGGGCGTTCGGCTTGAGGAGCTTGGTGTGCCGACGCTTGACGGCTCGCCGGTGGAAACCGACGGCAGAACGATCTGGCGGCGCTTCGCCGAGCATTATTACCTGTTCCGGGGTACGCCGACCCGGCTGTGGTTCGACCATGTGCTTGCCCACCTGTTCGGCATCGACGAGCCGTTGACGGCCGCAACCGCCGACCGCCATTACGACATGATCTCGACCTTGCTGCAGTGGGAGAATTTTCGCCCGCGAGCGCTGTTCGAGCGCTTCAACATTGAAGTCATCGCAACGACCGAAGGCGCGCTCGACGATCTCAGATGGCACCAGATGATCCGCGACAGCGGCTGGGAGGGCCGCGTCGTCACCGCCTATCGGCCGGATGCGATCGTCGATCCCGACTTCGAAGGGTTCTCGGCCAATCTCGACCGGCTTGGCGAGATCACCGGCTGCGACACCGGCAATTGGGCCGGCTATCTCGATGCGCATCGCCAGCGGCGCGCCTTCTTCAAGAGCTTTGGCGCGACTTCCTCCGATCACGGCCATCCGACGGCCGAAACCGCCAATCTCTCGGATGCCGCCGCGCAGGAGCTGTTCAACCGCATCCGCCGGGGCTCGGACGACGAGCGCGAGCGAAAGCTGTTCCGCGCCCAGATGCTGACCGAGATGGCCAAGATGAGCCGCGACGACGGGCTGGTCCTGCAGATCCATCCCGGCTCCTGGCGCAATCATTCGCCGGCTATCTTTCGGAAGTTCGGCAGGGACAAAGGCTTCGATATTCCGACGCGAACCGACTATGTGACGGCGCTGAAGCCGCTGCTCGACTGCGTCGGGCTGGAGCGCGACCTCACCATCATCCTCTTCACCCTCGACGAGACCAGCTATGCGCGCGAGCTGGCGCCGCTCGCCGGCGTCTACCCGGCATTGAAGCTCGGGCCGGCCTGGTGGTTCCACGACAGCCCCGAAGGCATGCGCCGGTTCCGTGAGATGACCACCGAAACGGCCGGTTTCTACAACACCGTCGGTTTCAACGACGACACCCGCGCCTTTCCATCCATACCGGCCCGCCATGATGTGGCGCGCCGGGTCGATTGCGCATATCTGGCGCGTCTCGTCGCCGAGCATCGGCTCGGCGAGCACGAGGCGCACGAGCTGGCGCAGGAACTTGCCTATACGCTCGCGAAAAAGGCGTACCGGCTCTAACGGCGCTTGCCGCCATCGTTCAAACGGGAGGAAACCAATGCTGCATTTTTCAAGACTGGCGGGAGCTACGCTAGTTGCCGCCGCACTGCTGGCCGGAACGGCAAGCGCCCAGACGGTCCTGCGCTCGTCCGACACCCACCCGGATGGCTATCCGACGGTCGAGGCGGTCAAATATTTCGGCGAGCTGGTGAAGGAGCGCACGGCCGGCCGCTATGTGATCGAGATCTATCCTTCCGCGCAACTCGGCGAGGAAAAGGACACGATCGAGCAGGTGCGTACCGGCGTGATCGATCTCAACCGCGTCTCGATGGCGCCGTTCAACGGGCTCATCCCGGAGACCACCGTGCCCTCGCTGCCCTACATCTTCCGTTCGGAAGAGCATATGCACAAGGTCATGGACGGGGCGATCGGCGACCAGATCGCGGCGGCGTTCGACCAGGTCGGGCTGGTGCTGCTCGCCTTTTACGACGGCGGCTCGCGCTCCTTCTACAATTCGAAGAAGCCGATCAACACCGTAGCCGACATGGCCGGGATGAAGTTCCGCGTCATCCAGTCCGACATCTTCGTCGACATGGTGGCGGCACTCGGCGCCAACGCGACGCCGATGCCGTATGGCGAGGTGTATTCCGCGATCGAGACCGGGGTGATCGACGGCGCGGAGAACAATTTTCCGAGCTACGACACTGCCAAGCATGCGGAAGTCGCCAAGTACTATTCGCTCGACGAGCACACGATGGTGCCGGAAGCCTTCGTCATGGCGAAGTCGAGCTGGGACAAGCTGACGCCGGAAGACCAGGCGATCTTCAAGGCGGCCGCCAAGGAGAGCGTCGCCAAGCAGCGCGAGCTGTGGACCGCCAAGGTCAAGGAATCGCGCGCCAAGGTCGAGGCGGCCGGTTCGCAGATCACGACGCCGGACAAGCAGCCCTTCATCGACGCGATGGGGCCGGTCTATGAGAAGCACGTCAAGGACGACAAGCTGAAGGCGATGGTCGAAGCCATCAAGGCCGTGCAGTGATCAAGCGGCGGCGCGGACATTCCGCGCCGCCATCCTCCTGGGGAGAAAACCGGTGACTTCCAGCCCAAGACCAACACCGCTCCTGTCCGGCGTCGCGCAAGTGATGTCGCGCGTCAGCACGGCGGCGCTGTCGATCGCCGGCATCGGGCTGGTGCTGATGACCGCCTTCGTCGCCTGGCAGGTGTTCGGCCGCTATGTTCTGAACCGCTCGCCGAGCTGGACCGAGCCGGGCTCGGTGATGCTGATGAGCTGGTTCATTTTCCTCGGCGCTGCCGTCGGCGTGCGCGAGAACTACCATCTTGGCTTCGACGTACTGCTCTACGTGCTGCCGAAAGGCGGCAAGCGCTGGCTGCGGATGATTTCGGATATTGTCGCGCTCGCCTTCGGCATCGGCATGATCTGGTATGGCAGCCAGCTGGTCGCATTGACCTGGGGCTCCGTCTTGCCGTCACTCGGCATATCGGGGGGCTGGGACTACGTCCCGCTTGTCGCGGGAGGCGCGCTCATCGTGCTCTTCACGCTGGAGCGCATCGTGCTTCGCCTCTCCGGCGCGCCGATCGACGATGCCCTCGATGAACTGCCGCCGGCCGAAGTCGCGGCCGAACTCGACACCGCCAACGTGAAGGTCTGACGCCATGGAACTGTGGATTCTCTTCGGCGTCTTCACCCTGCTGATGCTTATCGGCACGCCGATCGCTTTCTGCCTCGGCGTTGCAAGCCTCGCCACCGTCCTCTATATGGGCCTGCCGCCGCTCATCGTGTTCCAGCGCCTGAATTCCGGCATGAGCGTCTTTTCGCTGCTGGCCATTCCGTTTTTCATCTACGCCGGCGACTTGATGGTGCGCGGCGGCATCGCCAGCAAGATCGTTGCCTTCGCCGGCTCGCTCGTCGGCCATTTGCGCGGCGGCCTCGGCCAGGTCAACATTGCAACCGCTACACTGTTCGGCGGCATTTCCGGCTCAGCGGTTGCGGAGGCAGCGGCGGTAGGCGGCCTGATGATCCCGCAGATGAAGGCGCGTGGATATGGAGCGGACTACGCAGTCAACGTCACGTCGATGGCGGCACTGATCGCGCTGCTGCTGCCGCCGTCGCACAACATGATCATCTACTCGATCTCGGCAGGCGGAAAGATCTCCATCGCCGACCTGTTCACGGCCGGCATCATCCCGGGCCTGCTGCTGGCCCTGTCGCTGATGGTCACCGCCTATATCGTCGCGCGCTCCCGCGGCTATCCGACCGAGGCGTTTCCGGGCTTCAGCGCGGTCGCGCATCTTTTCGCCGTCGCCGTGCCCGGCCTGCTGCTGATCGCGATCATCTTCGGCGGCGTGCGATCGGGCGTCTTCACCGCCACCGAGAGTTCCTGTATCGCCGTCATCTATGCGCTGCTCGTGACCGTCTTCGTTTACCGGCAGATGACCTGGGAAGGGTTCGTTCATGCCACCCATGGCGCCGTGCGCACCACGGCCATGGTGCTGCTCATCATCGGCATGGCGGCGGCGTTCTCGTGGCTGATGGCCTTCCTGAAAGTGCCGGCAGCGCTCATCGCCTCCATGAATGCGATCTCGGACGATCCGCTGGTCGTGCTTCTGCTGCTCAACCTCTTGATGCTGTTCCTCGGCACGTTCATGGACATGGGGCCGACGATCATCATTTGCACGCCGATCTTCCTGCCCGTGGCGCAGGCCTACGGTGTCGATCCGGTGCATTTCGGCGTCATCATGATCCTCAATTTTGGCATCGGGCTGAACACGCCGCCGGTGGGCGCAGTGCAGTTCGTGGCGTGTGCCGTGGGCAAGATATCGGTCTGGGAATCGATGCGCTCGATCTGGCCATTCTATGGCGCAGGCCTCGTGGTGCTGGCGCTCGTCACTTACATTCCGGCCATTTCGCTATGGCTGCCGAGCGTCTTCAAATAGGAGGTGCGACATGGCATCGGACACTGCCGTCGGGCTCCGCGTCGAACGAAGACCGAAGCTTTCGGAAACCGTCGTCGCGGCGATCCGCAAGCAGCTGCAGGCGGGCGAGATCCAGCCTGGGCAAAAGCTGCCGACCGAGGGCCAGCTGACGGAAACCTTCGGGGTCAGCCGCACCGTGATACGCGAGGCGCTGGCCAAGCTTGCCGCGGACGGCCTGGTCGAGCCGCGCCAGGGCGCCGGCGTTTTCGTCACCGAACATATCTCGACAGCGTTCGGTGCTCTGGCAGCGGAGATGGGCAGCAAGGATTCGATTGCCCTCAACGTGCTCGAAGTCAGGTTGGCGATCGAGATCGAATCCGCCGGGCTCGCCGCCATCCGGCGCAACGCCGCGCAGGAAGCGGCAATCCAGGAAGCCTTTTTCGAGTTCGAACGGCTGCTCCTCAACAGCGAGCCGACTGGACCGGCCGACCTTGCCTTCCACCGCGCAATCGCCAGCGCCACCAACAATCCGTTCTATGTCGAGATGCTCGACGTGCTCGGCCGGCGCGCCATTCCTTGCGATGTGACCTCGCCCTGGTCGACCGAGTTCGCACAGTCCGACGCCTACCAGCGCGGCCTGCAGCGCGAACACCTGATGATCCTCAACGCTATCTCGGCAGGCGATGCCGAAGCGGCGCGGGAGGCGATGCGCGCGCATCTCGGTGCCAGCCAGCAGCGCTATCGCGAGCGCCTGCACGCGCGCCAGATTTTTTATGCCGACTCGGTCAAGGCCGCGGCAACCGAATGAGCAATTGAGGCAGCCCCATGGGACAGCAATGAATCACACCGACAATCATACCGATTTCACCTCCCGCTTCGCCATCGACCCTGTTTCTGCCGCGGTGATGGGCACGGACGAGCTGCGACACAATTTTCTCATCGAAGGCCTGTTCCGGCCCGGCAGCATCAGCCTGACCTACACCCATTACGACCGCATGATCGTCGGCGGCGCCATGCCCGCCGGCACACCGCTGCCGCTGCAGGCGATCAAGCCGACCGGGACCAAGAATTTTCTCGACCGCCGTGAGATGATCATCGTCAACATCGCCGGGGCAGGCGTCGTGCAAGCCGGCGGTCAATCCTACGAGCTGCAGGCACGCGACATGCTCTATCTCGGCATGGGCACCGATGAGGTGTCGTTCGCTGCGACCAATCTGGCTGAGCCGGTTAAGTTCTACCTGCTCAGCGCGCCGGCGCATCAGAGCCATCCCAACCGGCTGATCCGCATCGGCGATGCCAAGCGGCTCGATCTCGGCAGCCAGGCAACCTCCAACGAGCGCTCGATCTTCCAGTTCATCCATGCCGATGGGGTAAAGACCTGTCAGCTTGTCGTCGGCATGACGCAGCTTGCCTCCGGTTCGGTCTGGAACACCATGCCATGCCATGTGCATGACCGGCGCATGGAAGCCTATCTTTATTTCGATCTGCCGGAGGCGGCGCGGGTGTTTCATTTCATGGGCGAGCCGGACGAAACGCGCCATCTCGTCATGCGCAACGAGGAGGCGGTGCTGTCGCCGGGATGGTCGATCCATTCGGGCGCCGGCACCTCCAACTACGCCTTCATCTGGGCGATGGCCGGCGATAATGTCGACTATACCGATGTCGACCTGGTGGCGATGGAGGAGCTCAAGTGAGCGATCTCTCGGCCTTCAGCCTTGCCGGCAAGCGCATCCTCGTCACCGGCGCCAATACCGGCATCGGCCAAGGCATCGCCGTGTCGATCGCGCGCGCAGGCGGCGCGGTCGCCGGCGTCGGCCGGTCGGCGATGGACGAGACGGCGGAGAAGATTGCGGCTGTCGGCGGCCGCTTCGAGGCGGTCCTCTGCGACCTTGGCGACGATGCCGCCGCCCAGGCGATGCTTGACCGCGTCTGGGCGGATACGGGGCCGCTCGATGGCCTGGTCAACAATGCCGGCATCATCCGGCGTGCCGACGCGGTCGACCTCACCGAAGCCGACTGGGACGGCGTCATGGGCGTCAATCTCAAGACGGTGTTCTTCCTCAGCCAGAGTTTTGCCAGGCGCGTGCTTGCCGAATCTGGACGGCGTGGCAAGATCGTCAACATCGCTTCGGTGCTGAGCTTTCAGGGCGGCATTCGCGTCGCCTCCTACACCGCCTCCAAACACGGCGTGCTCGGCATCACCCGCCTGCTGGCATGTGAATGGGCGGCAAAGGGCATCAACGTCAACGGCATTGCGCCGGGCTATATCGAGACCAACAACACCGAGGCGCTGCGCACCGATCCCGACCGCAGCGCTTCGATCCTGGCGCGCATTCCGGCCGGCCGCTGGGGCGCGCCGGAAGACATCGGCGACGCAGCCGTCTTCCTGCTGGCGCCGGCGTCCAACTACATGCACGGCGCGGTGGTGCCGGTGGACGGCGGCTGGCTGGCACGATGAATAACAAAAGGTGAGAGTTTGGCGATGACCGGAACCAAAATCTTCTCGCATGCCGGCGAGGCTGCGTGGACGCCGACGCCGGATGGCAACCGCAGGCGCGTGCTCCTGCACACGGATGAGCTGATGATGGTCGAATTCGGTTTCGACAAGGGTGGCGTCGGCGCGCTACACTCGCACCCGCACGTCCAGGCGAGCTATGTCGCCGAAGGCCGCTTCGAAGTCACCATCGACGGCAGGACCGAGATCCTGGAAACCGGCAGCAGCTTCATCGTTCCTTCCAACCTTGTCCATGGCGTCAAGGCGCTGCAGGCGGGACGGCTGGTCGACAGCTTTACGCCGCACCGCGCCGATTTCCTCGACTGAGCTGCGGGCCTGAAGATCAGGTAGCCGGTTCTCGGAACGAAAAAACCCGCGCCTCCGGAGAGACGCGGGCGTGTTGCCTGGGCGCTTGTGGCGCCGCGGTACTCAAAACATCACCGCAGAACCTGAACCTGCCGAATGATGGTGAAGATAGGATTAACCGCTCCGAAGCGGTGCGATATTCACAGTCAAAGCGAATAGGGGCTGGAACGACGGCCTCATATCGGCCAATGAGTGAGAAGTTCGCCTCAGGCGGTGCCGCGGACAGGATCAGAGGGGTCGATAAATGTTCGAATCTGCTGTCCAGGCAATCACCTGGCGATTCGCCGGGGAATTTCGGCAGGTCGTATCCCCGAAAGTTCTGTAATGCAGGTAGCAGCGAGCATCCCGACAGAGGATTCCAAGCGGCGCGTCCTCAGGGATGTATTCGGCTTCGATGACTTTCGTCTCGGCCAGGCGGCCGTGATGGAGGCGCTACTGGCCGGGCATCATGTGCTGGCTGTCATGCCGACCGGCGCCGGCAAATCGCTCTGCTACCAGGTCCCGGCGCTGGTGCTGGGCGGGCTCACCATTGTCGTTTCGCCGCTGGTGGCCCTGATGCAGGATCAGGTCGCCGCATTGCGCCTTGCCGGTGTGGCGGCCGATACGATCAATTCCTCGCTCGACCGCGATGCCAATGTCGCTGCATGGCGCCGCGTCGCGGCAGGCCAGACGCGCTTGCTCTATCTTGCACCGGAGCGGCTCATGACGGTGCGAATGCTCGAGGCATTGACCAAGCTCGATGTCCGGCTGATCGCCATCGACGAGGCACATTGCATCTCGCAATGGGGACCGGCGTTCCGGCGCGAATACGAAGAATTGTCACGGCTGCGCGGCATCTTCCCCGATGTGCCGATCATTGCACTAACGGCGACGGCGGACGAGGCGACGCGCACCGACATTGCCGCGCAACTGTTCGACGGGCGCGTCGATACCGTGGTGCTCGGCTTCGACCGGCCGAACATCAAGCTAGGCATTGAGCCCAAGCAGGACAGCAAGCGCCAACTGCTCGGCTTCGTGCAGCGCCATGCGGGCCGCAGCGGGATCGTCTATTGCCTGTCACGCAAAAAGACCGAAGAGATGGCGGCGTTCCTCGAGCGCAGCGGCGTACGCGCGCTCGCCTATCATGCCGGCATGAGCAAGGACGCGCGTGAAGCGAATCAAAACGCTTTCATGACCTTGTCCGGCGTGGTGATGGTGGCGACCATCGCCTTCGGCATGGGGATCGACAAGCCGGACGTCGCCTATGTCTTCCACACCGACCTGCCGGGCAGCTTGGAGGCTTATTACCAGGAAATCGGGCGCGCGGGCCGCGACGGGCGGGCGGCCGAGGCACATATGCTGTTCGGTCTCGGCGATATCCGCATGCGCCGGCTTTTCATCGAAGACGAGGACGCACCGGCTGAGCACAAAAGGCGCGCGCATGGCCGGCTCGAAACGCTGATCGGTTATTGCGAGACGACGCAGTGCCGCCGCCAGATTCTGCTTGGCTATTTCGGCGAAAACGCCTCGCCTTGCGGCAATTGCGATAATTGCCTTGATCAGGCGCCGCATGCGGATGGCGAGGCGGAGGCGCGGATCATCCTGGCGGCGATCGCACAGACCGGCGAGCGCTTCGGCGTCGCCCATGTCGTCGATGTCCTGCTCGGCCATGAGACCGAGAAGGTCCTGGACAGGAACCACCACAGGCTTGCCAGCTTCCGCACCGGTGTGGCGCATAAAAAGAGTTTCTTGCTGTCGCTGCTCCGCCAGCTCGTAGCGGGAGGGTTCCTGACATTGGACTCAGCCGGCCATGGCGGCCTCGCCATTGCCGAGAAGGGCCGTGCGCTGGCCCGGGGCGAGGCCTCGTTCCGGTATCGCGTGGACGCGCGCCAGTCGTCGCGAGGCAAGATACGTCCTGAGCATACCGCAGCAGGCACGGAAGGTCTGGATTCGGCGCTGCTGGCCGCGCTCAAGGCTGTACGGCTGCGTCTTGCCCGGGAACGCCAGGTGCCGGCCTTCGTGATCTTTTCGGATCGTACACTGATCGATATGGCCGAACGCTGCCCGCGTGACCTGAACGCCTTCGCCGCGGTCAACGGCGTCGGCGCCGCCAAGCTCAAGGATTTCGGCGAGATATTCCTCGGCGCGATCGCTGCGCATCAATCCGCTGGATCGATCTGAAGATATGTCGCTCTTCGCCAACGTTTTGCTGGAACAGCAGACTACCTTGCTGGTGCCGGCCAAGTTCCAGTTATAGTTATAGTTATAGTTATAGTTATAGTCTTGGACGGCATTCAGGGAGGTGCAATTGAGTGGAAGCCCGGTATTAAGGTGCGATTCCGTTTTCGTGTTGCCAAGATGCTTGCCCTTGAGAAGGTCGAACATGAGTTTGAGATCAGTGGAAGGACTGCCACGCTGACGGGCCTTAACAAGGAGGAGCTTATCTCCGAAAGCTATTGGTTGGTCGTCGGAGTGAGTGGTTTTAAATCTGAGGAGGAAGCCAAGGAATTTGGGCAAAAGCTTAAGATAGCCACCTCAATTTCGTCCCTGTTTGTAAGATTAGGCATAGATGTTGGGCACGACCGCGGTTCGGGTCAGATGAGTGCAGACATTCTCGCCGCAATGAAAGCAGTAGATGGAAAGGACCGTCGCTCTGATGTCCATGGAATTGACGTTTATGTGGATGACGGGACAGTGGGCCTGTTCAAAGTGTCTGCGACAGGCGTTGTGCGCACGCAGCCCGATCCCTTTCTGCCTAACATTGGCCAACTGATTATCGATCAGTCTTTAAAGCTGCCAGACTCCTTTGAAAAGGCTGTCCTCTTGTTGAATGCGGCATTTATGAATCCGGAGCCTCTCGCGCAATTGGTTTTGGCACTCTCGACCGTTGAGGGCCTTGGCCAACAAGAGGAATGGAGCCTTGGACAAAAGCAACTTATCACGCATGCGGCTGAGGTGGCTAAAAGGGACACAAAACTATCGCAGACTGAAACAGAGGAAGTCGTGAAAACGATCATGAACCACTCGCATCGTCTAAGCCTTCGCCAAGGTGTACTTAGAGTGCTGGAAAAGTCGGGTCTCTCAGATTTGAAAAAGGAGTGGGACGACGTTTATGGATATCCCAGCGTGATATTTCACGAGGGGAGAGTTGGACCGAACGCTGAATACTCCGCCTTCGCCAATCGAGCGGTGGCTCTCTGCGGCCATATCATCCTAAAAAACCTCGAACCTCATCTCAAAGGGGCCGCTGACATGGCTGATAGTTATTTTCCGATCCAGAAAGCGACTTGATCAATAATCGGGATGAGGAGGCTTGCGATCAGCGCTCTCCAGTGCACGAGCCTGCTCAGCCGACACGCCAAATTTGGATGGCCTTTTGGGTTATTGAAACGCTTGTCCATGTAAGAGCGGTGAATATCACAATCAGATAGATTTGCGTCAAACGCCAGCGAGCCAAGTGTGTGCGACCCATCGACAACGCTTCGAAATACTCTTCTCGCCCGTCAATAACGATCTGCGAGAAGATTGCCTCGAAGGCTCGCCTGGAGAATACAGCCCGCAAGAGGCCAACTAGGCGTTCGGCTGGAGCGCGATCGAGTTTGATACGAGGCTCGGCGAGGAATTCGGTCGCAATGTTAATGTGAAAATCAACTGACGTGATCTCGTCAGGCCGTCCACCCTTTAGTCGCAAATTGGCTGGCTTTAAGTCCCGATGTAAAGCGCTCAGAGCGTTGACGCGAATATGAAGCTCAAGGTTTTCTGCTGCAATCCTTTGTCGATCCCGAATTAGGAAGATAGCGGAGACAAGTGCCGCTCCCATCACGACCACAAACAATACCAACTGCGCGACCTCCACAACTCGAACTGAGGGCACACTATTAGTCGAAACAACGAAGGCCATAGCGAAGGCGACCACTGCAACGGCTGCGACGATTCCCCTAATCCATCTCATGCCGGTGCCCCCAAGGCAAAAGCAGCTTCAGCAGCCTGCCTAGCTCTCAAGACGCGCTGACCAAGAGCGGTGATCGAGTAGACTCGACGCGCCATTCCCGGTTCATTAGGATTGCGGATTGCGCGCGAAGTTACGAAGCCTTTGGCCATCATGCGATCAAGTGTGACATAGACCGTACCGCGCTTCAGCACAGCAGAGGCACGCACCATCTCCAGACCGTATTTCTCGCCGGATCGGAGCAGTTCCAAAATCTCGTGCTCGATGTTCGATAGTCTCGGCAAATCGTTCATGGGCAGACTTCCTCAACACCCAAAGTAACAAGTTGTAAGAGTGAGTCTTACAAAACGAAAGCCTCTCCGTCAATCAAATTGAACCTCGCAACGAGGCGGTCCAGATGAAGGCGAAGGCCGAAGCGGAGAAGGCTATGAGAATCATCGGCCCATGGAGGGCGATTCGCATGTAGCAAGCGAGCTGCGGGCGCTCGTTCAGGATCGCCAGGCGTTGCAGACCTCGGCGGCTCGACCCGCCGTCGCTCCGCGCTCGGCCGTCGAACTGCGAGCCCGTGCCGAGGCGATCCGTCAGGCCCGCGAGCGCGCGCAGGAGGAGCAACGAGAGGCTGAAAGAAAACGGCAGGCGGCGGAAGAGGCGCGCGCCCGCCGTATTCGGCTCGATGCGCTCTCGCGGCGCGGCGAAAGCGTCTGGCGTGAGGTGGAGAGCGAGATCGAACGCCGCAACCCTCCCGGCTACGATGAGGCCGCCAGCCTTCTGCTCGACCTCAAGGCAATTGCCGAGGAATGTGGCACGACCCACGATTTTGCTCGCAGGCTGCAGGCGGTCCGCGATCGGCATATCCATAAGAGGCGTTTTATCGAACGGCTAAGAGACGATTAGCACCGGCTTCGTCTCGCCGCTGCAATCGCAGCCTCCTGCTGCCGCAAGTGCTCGATCTTCGCACTCTGGCGGGCAGCTACGGTCGAGGCGACACGCTGCCCTCCCAACAGCCAGCCCGGAATGTTGGTGTGGACGACTTTGCCACGAGCGATGGCTGTCGCCGACATTTCGTCGGCGACAGCGCCGATCGCCACGTTGAGCTCGACGCAACTCATCTTGTCGTATTTCGCAGCATCAAAGGATGCCGGCAAAGGCGATGCGCAACTTCCGACAAACATGAGGCTGCATATCAGAGGCGTGGCCGTGGAGATCGCCTTCATTCCCTTATCAAGCACATTGATGCCGGACGGGCGGATTTTCGGAGGGTTCTCGATCTAGGGCCGCGAAGCACTCGCGAGGTTCCGCGTAACTGAAGCATGTGACCTCTACAATACTCTGTGCTGACCGACCTGTTTGTCTTCAAAGAATTCCGAGAGAGCCGCTGCCGTCTTGTCGGGGTGCTCTTCCGGGAAAAAGTGCCCGCCTTGGACAGCGCGTCCTGCCACTCTGTCGGCCCATTTCCTCCAGATGGCCAGCGGCCCGCCTTCTCGCGCATACCAGTTCTCCAGGGCGCCTTCGCCACTCCATAGCGCCAGTAGCGGACAGTCGATGCGACGACCGTTTGCGCGGTCCAACGCGTCATGTTCACGATCGATCGTCGCAGCGGCGCGATACTCTTCGCAGATGGCATGAATATGCGCGGGATCGCGAAGCGCATCAACATAGGCGTTCCGGACCTCTTTGGAGACCATTTTCGCTGACGATCCCCACTGCGTTATTGCATCGTCGACGACAGCATCGGGAGCCGCGCCGATCAGACGCTCCGGCAGGGGCTCCGGCTGGGCAAGAAGGTTCCAGGGCCAGAAGCCAAGCGCCAGTCTGGCATCCGCCCGATCCCATGTTGCGGCGGTGGGGATGATGTCGAGGACGGCGATTTTGAGCACTTTGTCGGGATGGTCCAGCGCCAGGCGATAGGCAACCCGCCCGCCGCGATCATGCCCGGCAATCATGAACCGCTCAAACCCTAGTTGCTTCATGGCTTGAACCATGTCGCCGGCCATGGCGCGCTTGGCGTATGGGCTATGATCGGCAGAGGAAATCGGACATCCGCTTTGCCCATAGCCTCGAAGGTCGGCGGCGACCACCGTGAAGCGGGGCGCCAAGGCTGCGGCGATATCCCTCCACATCAGATGCGTTTCTGGAAAACCGTGAAGAAGCAGCAGCGGCGGACCGGTGCCTCCGACCCTTGCGAAAATCGTCGTATCGTCCAGTCGTAGGCTGGTGGCTCTGAAACCTGCAAACACCGTCAGCTTTCTCCGCGCCCTTAGGAAAGCTCCCTAAGGGCGCTAACGGCCGCCTGAGGCGAAAACCCCGGCCGCGATGGCCAGGGTTCAAGCCGGCCAGTTGCTAGAATCGAAACCAGACCCAGACGCGCCTGCGGAAGCACCGCCTGCGCCGATAGCCGTTTCGCCAGTAAACGCGACAGACCCTTCTCCAAGCGCGCCGGCGGCGCCGGCGCGGCCGGTGCCACCGGCGATGATAGACTGGTTGCAACTCTGCTTGAGTTTCGTCGTCGTCGAAGGTCTCGACATCCGGCGCCTCGAGTTCATCGAGAATGCCGCTTCTGGCAGTTGGAACGCCGGCCACTGCGTTGATTGGCCGAACTGTGCTTGCAAGGGCCGCGGCCCCGGCAATGCCAAACATTCCTGTCAAAAATAGTCGCCGATCCATGGAAACCTCCCAGTCTTCAACCAGCGATAGAACAAGCTAACGATGGGGAGATAGCGCAGTCGGTGCAGACGCCTAGTGCCGCACGGCTATTAGCGGTGGTCCGGTCGGCCGGAGGGTGTTGCCTCGTCCTCGAAGTGGGATGGCTACCTCGATCGACAAACACCCGGAGCTTTTTGAATTGATGGCGGGCCGAAAACAATGAAGATCGAATGAGGTCTACGCCATAGCCACGCAATTCACGCTACTCGCGGTGCAAGGAGGCTTGACTGCCATCCTACCAGAAGGTAGGTAAAAGCATGAGCAACTTGTCTACCACCTCTGACGACATCCTGGCTTGTGCACGTTCACTGATCGTGGCTGGCGGCTACAACGGTTTCAGTTATGCCGACATTGCTGAAGTGGTCGGGATCCGTAAGGCGAGCATTCATCACCATTTCCCAAGCAAGGTCGATCTGGTTCGGACGCTGGTTGCGCGGTATCGCGAAGAAACTGAAGCGGGGATGGCAAATGTCGAACTTCACGAATCCGATCCGCTCGAACAGTTGCGGATCTATGCCGGGTATTGGGAAGCCTGCATCGCGAACGCCAGCGCCCCGTTTTGTATCTGCGCGCTGTTGGCAAGCGAGCTCCCCGTGCTGCCCGAGGAAGTTAGCCTTGAGGTCCGGGCGCATTTCCGCTCGCTGTCAGGGTGGCTTACATCGGTGATGGAGCGCGGCGTGCGGCACGGCCAATTTCGACTGATGAGCACCCCTCGTGCCGAGGCTGAAGCGTTCATGGCGACCGTTCACGGCGCGATGCTTTCAGCACGGGCCTATGGCGATCCGAAGATATTCGGCGTCGTGACAGGCCCGCTCCTGGAGCGGCTCCGCGCTTCCCCCCGGATGCGGGCCTAGATCTCAACTAACCATAATAGCAATCACTCTGCGACATTCGTCGAGAGCCCTACCTACTAGTCGAAAGGATGATCCAATGACGATTCACGATGGCGATCTTTCCCGCGCCAGCCAGGAACAATGGCTCAAGCTCTATTACTTCGCTCGGACGGCATTCTCGGCTGTCTGGGTGGCGGCTGCCTTTATGGTGGGACAGCATTCCGGGGTGGTCGCGGCGGTTTTGCTCGTGGCTTATCCTGCATGGGATGCCCTGGCCAATTTTGTCGACGCATCGCGCAGCGGAGGATTGGGACAGAATCGCACCCAGACCATCAACGTCGTGGTCAGTGTGGCGACAACGCTCGCGGTCATTGTTGCGCTGAAGATGAGCATGAATTGGGTGCTCGGCGTGTTCGGCCTATGGGCGATCCTGTCCGGCCTGCTTCAACTCGGCACCGCCGTCCGCCGTTGGAAGAGCTCTGGTGCGCAGTGGGCGATGATCCTGAGCGGAGGGCAATCAGCACTGGCAGGCACGTTTTTCATCGCGCAGACGCGGATGCCGATGCCGCCATCGATCTCCAACGTGGCCGGCTATGCCGCAGTAGGCGCCCTGTATTTCCTGGTTTCGGCGGTGTGGCTGAGCGTGAGCCAATTGCGGCGGAAGGCTGCATAGCGTGCCATCTTAAGCCATTACCGGCGCGATGAGAGATGCTGTTACCTATGGGTCCGGAATGGACACATTCCGAAGTGGCGGAGAGGGAGGGATTCGAACCCCCGATGGGCTTGCACCCATGCCGCATTTCGAGTGCGGTGCATTCGACCACTCTGCCACCTCTCCGCGGTCATGGTCCGCCGTTGCCGGCGCGGCGCACTAGATAACGGCTGGACAGGCAGGTTACAAGGGCCAATCTGCCCCGGCGCCGCAGCTTCTGTCCATGCTTCTTCGAGGCTCCGGTGGCCGTTGCTCGATATTTGCAAGGTCTGGGCTTAACCCATTCGCAGCTTGCCCGCGGCGCTTGCCTTGACTCAAGCCGGACCTTCGGTTAGGGACAGCGCGCAATCGGCGTGGAGGGGTCTTCCGCGCCGCTTGTTTTTTGAACCCGCAGACTGACAAAAAGACGGCCGAACCGCCTGAAGCGGTTCATCAAGGCCGACCGAACAGCGAAAGGCAAAAAATGTTCGCAGTCATCAAAACGGGCGGCAAGCAGTATCGCGTTGCCGCCAACGATCTCCTGAAGATCGAAAAACTCGAAGCCAATGTCGGCGACATCGTCGAGATCGGTAATGTGCTCGCGCATGGCGAAGGCGAAAACGTCACGTTCGGTGCGCCGTTCGTGGATGGTGCGATGGTCACCGCCGAAGTCGTCGAGCAAGGCAAGAACCGCACCGTCATCGCCTTCAAGAAGCGCCGTCGGCAGAATTCGCGCCGCAAGATCGGCCATCGCCAGCTTTTGACCACCGTCAGGATCGCCGAAATCCTGCTGGGTGGCGCCAAGCCGGCGAAGAAGGCCGCCGCCAAGACCGAAGCCAAGGCCGAGGTCGCCGCCAAGACCGAGGCGAAGGCTGAAGCCGCGCCGAAGGCAGCAGCGAAGGCAGAGGCTGCGCCGAAGAAGGAAGCCAAAGCCGAGACGACCGAGGACAAGGCTGCCGAAGCCGCCGCGCCGTTGTTCAAGGCGCCGAAAGGCGAGCCGGACGACCTGACCGTGATCAAGGGCATCGGCCCGGTCGCCGCCGGCCAGCTCAACGAACAGGGCATCACCACCTTTGCCCAGATCGCCAAGCTGTCCGACAAGGACGTCGCCAAGATCGACGAGCACATGCCGTTCAGCGCCGACCAGATCAAGGACTGGCGCGAGCAGGCCAAGGAATTGGCGAAGAAGTAGAACGAACCGGCGCAATCGTCGCCGGATCGGACTTGAAACGGAACGCGAACGCGTTCATAAGATCGTTTAGGCGCCTCGCGGCGCATCGGAGTAGTTAGATGGCACACAAGAAAGCTGGCGGATCGTCGCGCAATGGTCGCGACTCCCATTCCAAGCGGCTCGGCGTGAAGAAGTTCGGCGGCGAAGCCGTGATTCCGGGCAACATCATCATTCGTCAGCGTGGCACGACGTGGCATCCCGGCACCAATGTCGGCATTGGCACGGACCACACGCTGTTTGCGCTCGAAGCTGGCGCAGTCACCTTCAACAAAAAAGCCAATGGCCGAACCTACGTATCGGTGAACCCGATGACGAAGGCAGCGGAGTAGCCGGTTCCGCACGAGAACACCGGCACCCATCTCGGGAACCGGTGTCTGGCCAAGCCAGGAAATGGATCAGGGGAGATGGGTTTCCATCTCCCCTTTTTCTTGTGCCTGGAGGACTTTGATATGGTTGCCGAAGCGGAAGCGACAGACGACGAAAGTTACGCGATAGATTGCCCGGTCCTGATCACCGAGCGGCTAGTCATGCGGCCCCCGCGTGAGAGCGACATCGAGCAATTGGTGGCGCTCGCCGACAACCGCCATGTCGCGGAAATGCTGGCTCGCATGCCGCATCCCTATGGCGAGGCGGAGGCACGCGCTTTCCTGGCCATGACTGCATCGCGCCGGGCCGGAATCGCCTATGCGTTGACGCTGGCCGGCACCGAGACCTTCGTCGGCTGTGCCGGGCTCAACACCACGGATCGTGGGCTGGAGCTCGGCTACTGGATCGGCGAGCCGTACTGGAAACGCGGCTACGCGACGGAGGCAGCGCACGCACTGGTCGACCTTGCCTTCCAGAGAACCACGATCCAGGTGCTGCACGCCTCGACGCGGGTTATCAATCCGGCCTCGCGCCGGGTCATCCACAAATGCGGCTTCCAGTATGCCGGCCAGGGCATGCTGAACTCGATCGTTGCCGGTCAGGTGCCGGTCGAGCGCTACCGTCTCGATCGCAAGACCTGGACCAGCCTGCGGAACTGGGTGCATTTTTGATGGATGCGGCTCACGTCATCTCGAGCCAGACCGGCAAGTGATCCGAACCGGCCGCTTGCCGGTCGACCCACAGGCGCCTCAGCGATTTGGCAAGCGAGGCGCTGGTGAAGACGTAGTCGATGCGCTTGTAGCGGCTGGTATCGCCCGGCCGCTTGGGGTCGACCCAGGTGACGAGATCGGCGCCGGCGGCGCCGAGGCGCGTGGCAGCATCGATGGCGAGGTCGGCGGTCACCGGCATGCCGAATTCATGGTCAGGCTGGCCGGCGAGTTCGACATGTTCCGGCGATCCAGCCAGCATGTTGAAGTCGCCCATGACGACGAAGGCGTCGGGACAAGGCAGGTCCGGCAAGCCGATCTCGGCGACGCCGGAGAGCCCGCCGCCCTCGAGCGGGTATTTCAACAGACGCTGGCGCAGAAAGCGGATCTGGCTCAGGCGTTCAACCGGGCTGCGGTGGTCGAGATGGGTGGAATAGAAGCGGATCGGACCAAGCGGCGTTTCGATCAGCGCCTCCAGCGCGCCGCGCTGGAAGTTCATCGCCTCGACACTGCGGCTGCGCGGCAAAAGGAGATTGCGCGACAGATGGATCGGCGTCCTCGACAGCACCATGTTGCCGAGCTGGAAGGTGGTCGTGATGGCGCGGCCGTTCTCCAGGCGCGAGCCAGCGTCGGCTTCGAAATTGCTGCCGTAGACGGCAAAATAGTCGGGCAGCGCCTCGCCGAGGTCGGCCACCATGTCGCGGCCGCCATTCTTCGGGTTAGCGCGGGTGACCTCCTGCAGCGCGATCACGTCGGCGCCGCGCACGGCATCGGCGATACGGCCGATATCATAGCGGGCGTCGAGGCCGACGCCGTAGTGGATATTGTAAGTTACCAGCTTCATTCCGACATCTCGCGCTTGGAAAGCCGAGGATCGATTTTTCGGCAAGGGTCAACCAAATGGTACGCGTCCAGAGCTACGCGCGACGTTACAGTAGCAAAAACGGCCCTCGCCCTTCGACCCGCCTTGGTTTAGAGCAATCCCGCAAAGCCAATAGCAGAAACCATACAATCCGATGAAATTTCTCGATCAAGCCAAGGTCTACATCCGCTCCGGCGACGGCGGCGCCGGTTCGGTGTCGTTCCGGCGCGAAAAGTTCATCGAGTTCGGCGGCCCGGACGGCGGCGACGGCGGTCGCGGCGGCGATGTCTGGGTCGAGGCGGTCGATGGGCTGAACACGCTGATCGACTATCGCTACCAGCAGCATTTCAAGGCCAAGACCGGGACGCACGGCATGGGCCGCAACATGACCGGCGCCAAGGGTGCCGACGTAACGCTGAAAGTGCCGGCCGGAACACAGGTCTTTGCCGAGGACAATGAGACGCTGATCTGCGATCTGACGGTCGTCGGCCAGCGCTTTCTGTTGGCCAAGGGCGGCAATGGCGGTTTCGGCAACCAGCACTTCAAGACCTCGACCAACCAGGCGCCGCGCCGCGCCAATCCCGGACTGCCGGGCCAAGAGCTCAACATCTGGCTCAGGCTGAAGCTGATCGCCGATGCCGGCCTTGTCGGGCTGCCCAACGCCGGCAAGTCGACCTTCCTGGCGGCGGTCACCGCGGCCAAGCCGAAGATCGCCGACTATCCCTTCACCACGCTGCATCCGGGCCTTGGCGTGGCCCGCATCGACGGTCGCGAATTCGTCATTGCCGATATTCCGGGCCTGATCGAAGGCGCGCATGAAGGTGTCGGCATCGGCGACCGCTTCCTTGGCCATGTCGAGCGCACGCGCGTCCTTCTGCACCTCGTCTCGGCGCAGGAAGAAAATCCGGGCAAGGCCTACAAGACCGTGCGCGCCGAACTCGGCGCCTATGGAAACGGGTTGACCGACAAGGTCGAGATCGTCGCGCTTTCCCAGGTCGACATACTCGATGCCGCCGCGCGCAAGGCGAAAGCCGCCTCGCTGAAACGCGCCGCCGGCCGCGCGCCGATGCTGCTTTCCGCCGTCACCGGCGAGGGCGTCGAGGCGGTGCTGCGCGCGCTGATGGGGGTGGTGGCGGAGGCACGCGAAGCCGTCGCCGCGCCGGTCGAGACGCGCTGGAACGCATAGCCATGGCCGCGCAATCGCTGAAAAATTATCGGCGCATTGCCGTCAAGATCGGCTCGGCGCTGCTTGTCGACCGCACGACGGGCCTGAAGCGCGACTGGCTGGCCTCGCTTGCCGACGACATCGCCGTGCTGGCCAGTGGCGGCGCCGAAATTCTCGTCGTGTCTTCCGGGGCGATTGCACTCGGCCGCACCATCCTCGGCCTCGGCAAGCGGGCGCTGAAGCTCGAGGAGAGCCAGGCTGCTGCTGCCGTCGGGCAGATCGCCTTAGCCGGCGCCTGGTCGGATGCGCTCGGCAAGAATGGCTTGAAATCGGGCCAGATCCTGCTGACGCTCGGCGACACCGAAGAGCGCCGCCGCTATCTCAACGCGCGGGCGACGATCTCGACACTGCTCAAGATGAAGGCGGTGCCGGTCATCAACGAGAACGATACGGTGGCCACCTCCGAAATCCGCTATGGCGATAACGACCGGCTGGCGGCGCGCGTCGCCACTATGATGGGCGCCGACCTTTTGGTGCTGCTCTCCGACGTTGACGGGCTCTACACGGCACCGCCGGCGCGTGACCCGCAAGCTCGATTCATTCAGGTCGTCGACCGCATCACTCCCGACATCGAAGCGATGGCGGGTGCCGCTGCTTCGGAATTGTCGCGCGGCGGCATGCGCACCAAGCTCGACGCCGGCAAGATCGCGACCGCCGCCGGCACCGCCATGATCATCACATCGGGCACGCGGCTGTCGCCGCTGCTGGCAATCGAGCGCGGCGAGCGTGCCACCTTCTTCCGGCCGAGCGCCAATCCGGTCAAGGGCTACAAGACCTGGATCGCCGGGCAGCTCGAACCTGCAGGACGGCTGACCGTCGATGCCGGCGCCATCGGCGCGCTGCTCTCCGGCAAGTCGCTGCTGCCGGCCGGCGTCAAACTGGTCAGCGGCAATTTTGCGCGTGGCGACACGGTGGCGATCCTGTCGCCCGAGGGCCGCGAGATCGCGCGCGGGCTGGTTGCCTATGATGCCGCCGATGCCGTAAGGATCGCTGGCCTGAAGACGGCCGAGATCGAAACCGTGCTCGGCTACGAGGCGCGTTCGGCGATGATCCACCGCGACGATCTTGTGGTGAGCCATGCCGGTGGCGAGCAAGTAGTCGGTGACCAGGTTACATAGCGGAGGATGAGCCATGCTGACGCTGCATGAAAAATCCCGGGATGATACCGTGGCGCTGATGGCCGATATCGGCCGCCGCGCGCGTGCCGCGGCCCGCCCGCTGGCCATAGCTGCGGCCGAGCGCAAGCACGCGGCGCTGTTCGGCATGGCTCAGGCGATCCTTCGGCATGAGCAGGACATCCTCGACGCCAATGCCATCGACATCAGAAATGGCAGGGAGGCTGGCCTATCGGCAGCGTCGATGGATCGGCTGAAGCTCGATCCCGCCCGCATCCGCGCCATGGCAGACGGTATCAGCGAGATCGCCGGGTTACGCGATCCGGTCGGCGATGTCATTGCCGCATGGGACCGGCCGAACGGGTTGCATATCGAACGGGTGCGCACGCCGCTCGGCGTCGTCGGCGTCATCTATGAGAGCCGGCCTAACGTGACCGCCGATGCCGGCGCGCTCTGCCTCAAGGCGGGCAATCCGGTGATCCTGCGCGGCGGCTCGGATTCGGCGAATTCTTCCGCCGCTATCCATGCCTGCCTGGTCGAGGGGCTGAAGGCAGCCGGGCTGCCGGAGGATGCCATACAATTGGTGCCGACCACCGATCGCGCCGCCGTCGGCGAAATGCTGAAAGGACTTTCCGGCAATCTCGAGGTCATCATTCCGCGCGGCGGCCGCAGCCTGGTCGAGCGTGTGCAGAACGAGGCACGGGTGCCGGTCTTCGCGCATCTCGAGGGCATCTGCCATCTCTATATCGACCGATCGGCTGATCTCGACATGGCGGTCAAGATCGCGGTCAATGCCAAGATGCGGCGCACCGGGGTGTGCGGTGCTACCGAGACGCTGCTGGTCGACCGTGCCGCCGCCGGCACGCACCTGGTGCCGATCCTCGAGGCCTTGCGGGCGGCAGGCTGCGAGATCCATGCCGATGCCGAGGCGCTGAGGCTATATGCCGATGCCCAGCCCGCGACCGATGCAGACTGGGTGACCGAGTATCTCGATGCCATCATTGCGGTGAAGCTGGTCGACGGCATTGGCGGCGCCATCGAGCATATCGAGACGTTTTCCTCGCATCACACCGAGGCGATCATCGCCGAGGACGCCACAGCGGTCGACCGGTTCTTCAACGAGGTCGATTCGGCGATCCTTCTGCACAACGCCTCGACCCAGTTTGCCGATGGCGGCGAGTTCGGCATGGGCGCCGAGATCGGCATCGCCACCGGCAAGATGCATGCACGCGGGCCGGTCGGCGTCGAGCAACTGACCTCGTTCAAATACCGCGTACGCGGGTCGGGACAGGTGAGGCCTTGAGCGCCGGTCTTACCCTCCCCCTTGTGGGGAGGGTGGCGAGCATCGCGAGCCGGGTGGGGGTGCGACGCTGAACTCTGCAACACCCCCACCCCGCTCCGCTTCGCGGATCGACCCTCCCCACAAGGGGGAGGGTAAGGAATCCGTATCCTCCCACTATCTGCACATGCCGCATGCCGGGAAAGGCGTGGCGGTCGGGCTGTTCGGCGGTTCGTTCAACCCGCCGCATGCCGGCCATGCGCTGGTCGCCGAGATCGCACTCAGACGCCTTGCGCTCGATCAGCTGTGGTGGATGGTGACGCCCGGCAATCCGCTCAAGAATGCCGGAGACCTGGCGCCGCTGGCCGAGCGGCTGCAGCTATCCGAAAAGATCGCGAAGAACCCGAAGATCAAGGTCACCGCATTCGAGGCGGCCCACCGCGTCCGCTTCACCGCCGACACGCTGGCGCTGGTCAAGGCGCGTAACCCGGGCGTCGATTTTGTCTGGATCATGGGCGCCGACTCGCTTCGCGACTTCCACCGCTGGCAGCGCTGGCGCCGCATCGTCATGACGTTCCCGATCGCGGTGGTCGACCGGCCAGGTGCGACGCTGTCGTTCCTGTCGTCGGTGGTCGCCAAGACCTTCGACTATGCTCGCGTCGACGAGGGCGACGCACCGCGGCTCGCCCGCATGACGGCGCCGGCCTGGACCTTCATCCACGGCCCGCGTTCGTCGCTGTCGTCGAGCGCGATCCGCAAGGTGGCAAAGGGATAGGAGCCTCCTTTTCCCCTGTACAAGGGGAGAAGGCAAGTCCGGTGATGTCGCTTTTGCCGCTGCCTTGACCTGCTTGATGGGCGATCCTCGGTCATGACGATTCTCGAGCGCGACCAGGACAAGAACGGTCTACGGCAGCCGGCGCCGTCGATCGCCATTGCCAGCATCCTCTTGTCGATGGCGCTGATCGCCGTCGGCAATGGGCTGATGTTCGCCTATATCCCAGTCCGGCTCGGCGCCGAGGGCTTCGATCCGACATGGGCGGGGCTGATCGTCACCGGCCTTTCGGCTGGCGGCCTTGCCGGCTGCATCCTGACCGGGCCGCTGGTGCGGCGTGTCGGCCATGCCCGCGTGTTCATGGTGCTGTCGGCACTGATCGTGCTGTCCAACGCCGCGGTCGGCGCCGGGCCGCACCCATTGCCATGGATCGCTGCACGAGCGCTCTACGGCTTTGCCATATGCGGCCTGTTCATTGTCGCGCAGAGCTGGCTGAACGATGTCGTCGCCAACGCCATCCGCGGCCGGGTCATGGCTATCTTCTACGTTGCCTATGTCGCCGGACTCGGCGTCGGCTACTCGACGCTGGCGTTGATCGATATCCGCGCGGCCGACGCGCCGCTGATCGGCATTGCCTTCACCGCGCTGTCGATCCTTCCCGTCGGGCTGACGCGGCTCGCGCAGCCACCGGCGCCGCAAGCGGCTTCCGTGGCGCTTAGCCGCGCCTGGCGGATCTCCCCGGTCGGCGTTGCCGGCATGCTTGCCGTCGGCGGCCTGTCGATGACGATCTCGGGCTTTGCGCCGATCCATGCCACAGCCAAGGGCTACAGCCAGGCCGACGTCGCCTTGCTGCTTTCGGCAATGCCAGTCGGCACGCTGATCCTGCAGATCCCGCTCGGCTGGATTTCCGACCGCACCGACCGGCGCTTTGTGCTGATCGCGGCGTCTGCGCTTGCCGCCGCGGCGGGCCTGTTTGCCCTCGGTTTCGACGGCGGCGCGCTGGCGGCGCTGCTCGTCATCTATGTGGTCTGGGACGGCGCCTCGGAATCGATCTATTCGCTTGCCAGCGCCCATGCCGGCGACCGCGCCGGCAAGGACGACATGGTGGCGCTGTCGAGCTCGCTTTTGTTTGCCTGGTCGCTGTCCGGCTTCGTCGTACCCGGCATTGTGACCGGACTTTCCGCCGTCTACGGCACGCAGGCCTTCATCTATGTGGCAATCGTCATTGCCACCGCCTACTGCCTGTTCGTTCTCTGGCGCGTCGTCATGGTCCGGCCGGTGCCCGCCACCGAGACCGGCAGTTTCGCGCCAATGACGGCGCAGGCGCCGCTGCCTGTCGATCTCGCCTTCGCGCCCGAAGATCAGCGCCGGCGCGAAGGACTTTGAACACCCTCCAGCTGGTTTCAAATGCTCTATTGCCGCGTGGCCGAGGCATCCGGCTGAGGCGCTTTCGGTGCCGGCGCCGGGACCGAAAGGCCCTCGGCATCGAACGCCTGCTTGACGCTCTTGGTGAGGTCGATCTGGGCGGCGAAGAAATCGGCAGCCGCCGTCCAGTAGCGCAAGGTGATGGCGACGGTGCTGTCGCCGACAGTCGCGACAAAGGCGATCGGCGCCGGCTGCCGCCTGACGCGCCGGTCGGCGGCGGCGACACCGAGCATGGTCTTCTGCGCAAAATCGATGTCGTTCCAGGAGCCGATGCTGAGCGTGATGTCGCCGCGGCGCACACCGTTGCGGGTGAAGTTGCGGACCGGCTGGTTCCACAGGGTCGAGTTGGGTGCAAGCACGTAGACGCCTTCGACCGTCCTCAGCGTTGTGGCAAACAGCCCGATCTCCTCGACGGTGCCGGATATCGCGCCGACTTCGACATATTCGCCGATGCGGAACGGCCGCAGCGCCAGGAGCATGATGCCGGCGGCAATGTTCTGCAGCGTGCCTTGCAGCGCCAGGCCGATGGCCAGGCCGGCGGCACCGATAGCGGCAATGATCGAAGCCGTCTGCACGCCGAACTGGCCGAGAACCATGATCACGACCAGTCCCAGGATGGCGTAGCGGACGACCTGCGAGAAGAAATGGCGGAGCGTTTCGTCGAAGCCGCTGATATGGCCGAGGCCGGCATAGATCGAACGCTCGGCGAGGCCGGCGACGATGTAGCCGATGACCAGCAGGATGACGGCGCCGACCGCCGAAAGCGAGTAGGAGACGATCAGCGTGCTGAGTTGCGCCAGGCCGGATTGCACGGTGAGGAGGGCGTTGTGGGGATCGATCGGCATGTCGGGATTCCGGTTCGTGGATGAGCCGATAACCGCTGCGGGGCGAGGCGGTTCCGATTTTCTGGCCCGAAAAGCCGGATATTCGGCCGCTGCCGGGTGCCTGCTTGCGAGCGGTGTCTTGAAACTGCAACCTAACTCTGCCTATCTAAGCAGTGTCACCTGATTTCAGAGGTGATTTGGTTGTTCTTGCTGCGAAAGGAAATACACTGAGAACAGCACTGCGGAAGAAGGCCGACATCGTGCCTTCGCCGGCCGGGATCAGCGTAAACGACGCCGTGTCCCGCGCCATCAAGACAGTCCTTGCCAGTCTGGAAGACTCCAAGGCCGAAAACATCGTCTCAATCGACATTCAGGGGAAATCGAGCCTCGGCGACTACATGGTCGTCGCGTCTGGCCGATCGCACCGTCATGTCTCGGCTGTTGCCGATCATCTCCTTAAGGCGCTCAAGGATGCCGGGCTCGGCACTGCGCGCGTCGAGGGGCTGGCTGGCGCCGACTGGGTCCTGATCGATTCGGGCGACATCATCGTCCATGTCTTCCGTCCCGAGGTCCGCGACTTCTACAATCTCGAAAAGATGTGGCAGGCGCCCGATCTCGAGGAGGAGACCCTCCACTGAGCCGTATTCGTCTTGATGCATGTCGTTGTCCGACATGCATCAGCGGCTCTTCGAGGCAGGGATGAAGATTACGGTTCATGCCGTGGGCCGAATGAAAGCCGGCCCCGAGAAGCAGTTGGCCGACCGCTATTTCGAGCGTTTTGCCAGGAGCGGTCCTGCCGTAGGCCTCGAATTCGCCGGGATCGTCGAGATTGCCGAAGGTCGCGCGCAGACGGCCAATGAGCGCCGGCGCGAGGAAGGCCAGAAGCTGCAGACGCACTTGCAACCGGGCACGGCGCTGATGCTGCTGGATGAGCGCGGCAAGAACCTTTCCTCCGAGGATTTCGCCGGCCGCATAGGTTCGCTGCGCGATGGCGGGCGCAAGGCGCTGGTGATCGCCATTGGCGGCGCCGACGGCCATGACCAGTCACTGCGCGACCTGGCTGATCTGACGGTGTCGCTCGGCGCGCTGACCTGGCCGCATCAGCTGGTCCGCGTGATGCTGGGCGAGCAGCTTTACCGGGCGGCCACGATCCTTTCCGGTCACCCCTACCATCGTTCATGAAGTCGGCTCCGTCGGCGAATTGATGCCAGCCGCCCGGATTTTTGCCCCAATGCTCATCGACAGTTTGGCCTCATGGGGTTTGTCGATGACGGCCGGGGCTCGAACATGGTTGATGGTTCGTTAACGAAGCCGCGCATAGAGTTGGGCTTCAATGTCTGAAGACTGGAAATCACGAACGGGCTCCTGGCGCGTGCGCTACGGCATCGCCGTGGCGACGATCGCGCTTTCGCTCGGCGTCGCGCGGGCCGAGAACACGCTCGACCTGGCGCCCGACCCGGACCAGAGCCGCGCCGAATACGAAAAAGTATCGAAAGAGATCACGCTGTCGTCCGAGCGGCTGGCCAAGCTCGCCGCCGACATAGCGGCTGTCAAGAAGGACCACGCCTCGATCACCGCGGCGCTGATCCAGTCGGCGATGACCGAGCAGAAGCTCGGCCAGGACATCGAGGACATTGGCGGCAAGCTGGAAGGGCTGAAGGCGCAGGGGCAGAAGATCCGCGCCTCACTGGCCGCCAGACGCGACGTTCTGGCCGAAGTGCTCGGCGCGCTGCAGCGCATGGGGCTCAATCCGCCGCCGGCGATCCTGGTCAAGCCGGAGGACGCATTGTCGTCGGTGCGCAGCGCCATCCTGCTCGGTGCCGTGGTGCCGGAACTGCGCCAGCAGACCGACATGTTGCTGGCCGACCTCAAGGAGCAGTCGCGGGTGACGGCCTCGATCGAGGCCGAGCGGGCGCGGCTGACGGCAGCTGTCGGCGAGCAGGCGGCGGAAAAAAAGCGGCTCGGCATGCTGCTCGAAGCCAAGCAGAAGCTCGCCGCCGATACGCAAACCGCGCTGACCGCCGAAAAGCAGCGGTCCGCGACGCTGGCGGCCAAGGCCGGCAGCCTGAAAGAACTGATCGCCTCGCTCGAGGCCGACAGAGCCCGCAAGGCGGCGGATGCGGCCAAGGCAGCCGAGCAAAAGACGGCCGACGCCGACAAGGGCCCGGTATCGGCTGCGGCGCCGACGGAATTGGCCTCGCTGCCGGTGCCGGAGAGCAACAGGCTCACCGCTGCCGCGCCGTTTTCCGCGCTTCAAGGGCAAATCGCGCTGCCGGTCACCGGCAGGATCAAGCGGCGCTTCGGGGCCGACGACGGTAACGGCGCGGTGATGCTCGGTGACATGGTTGCGACACAATCGGGAGCCATCGTCACAGCGCCGGCGGATGGAAATGTGCTTTATGCGGGGCCTTTCCGCTCTTACGGTCAACTCTTGATCCTGAATGCGGGTGACGGCTATCATGTCGTCCTGGCGGGGATGAGCAGAATCAGCGTCGCGTCTGGCCAGTCGGTGCTCGCAGGTGAGCCGGTCGGCGCGATGGGAGAGGCCCGGGTGGCGAGCACCTCGGCATCGAAGAATGGAAATGCCACGCCGGAGCTCTATGTCGAGTTCCGCAAGGATGGAAAACCCGTCGATCCGGCCCCATGGTGGGCGGACCGTTTTTCTGGAAGGACGTGAATGATGCGGAAACTGTCGCTTCTGTTTGCCGGTGCGCTGATGGGTGCATCGGCGATGAGCCTGGTCTATGGCGCGCCCGGCTCGACAGCGAAGGCTGCGGGCTCCGAGACCTATAAGCAACTGGCGATCTTCGGCGATATCTTCGAACGGGTACGGGCGAATTATGTGACGCCGCCCGACGACAAGTCGCTGGTTGAAAATGCCATCAACGGCATGCTGTCGTCGCTCGACCCACACTCCTCCTACATGAATGCCGAAGAAGCGCAGGACATGCGCGTGCAGACCAAGGGCGAATTCGGCGGCCTCGGCATCGAGGTCACCATGGAGAACGACCTGGTCAAGGTGATCACGCCGATCGACGATACGCCGGCCGCCAAGGCAGGCGTGCTCGCCGGCGACTATATCGCCAAGATCGACGGCGAGGAGGTCCGCGGCCTGACGCTCAACGACGCTGTCGAGAAGATGCGCGGGCTGGTCAATACGCCGATCAAGCTCACCATCCTGCGCCAGGGCGCCGACAAGCCGATCGAACTGACCGTCGTGCGCGATATCATCAAGGTCAAGGCCGTCAAGTTCCGGGTCGAAAACGACATCGGCTACATGAAGATCACCTCCTTTACCGAAAAAACCTATGACGACCTCGAGAATGCCATCGACACCATCAAGAAGCAGGTGCCGAACGACAAGCTCAAGGGCTACGTGCTCGACCTGCGCCTCAATCCGGGCGGTTTGCTCGACCAGGCGGTGAGCGTGTCGGATGCCTTCCTCGACCGTGGCGAGATCGTCTCGACGCGCGGCCGCGACCCGAAGGACGTCACCCGCTTCGACGCGCGGGCCGGCGACGACATCGGCGGCAAGCCGCTGATCGTGCTCGTCAATGGCGGCTCGGCCAGTGCCTCGGAAATCGTCGCCGGCGCGCTGCAGGATCTGCGCCGCGCCACGGTGGTCGGCACGCAGTCCTTCGGCAAGGGTTCAGTGCAGACCATCATTCCGCTTGGCGAGAACGGGGCGCTGCGGCTGACGACGGCGCTCTATTACACGCCGTCCGGCAAGTCGATCCAGGGCAAGGGCATCACGCCCGACATCAAGGTCGACCAGCCGCTGCCGGCCGAACTGCAGGGCAGGGACCTGACGCGCGGCGAATCGGACCTCAAGGGCCATATCAAGGGCGCCGACGAAAGCACGACCGGTTCGGGTTCGGCAGCCTATGTGCCGCCGGAACCGAAGGACGATTTGCAGCTCATCTATGCCGAGCAGCTGCTGCGCGGCCAGAAGACGGATCCGGCGTTCCCGCCGAATCCGCAAAAGGCCGTGTTGAACCAGTAAGGGCGGGCAAGCCGGGCCAAACAGGTCTGGCTGCCTGAGCGAAGCGATGCGATGCTGCCGGGGCCGCGAGGCTCCGGCAGTTTGATTCGGGGGCCGCGGCCGGCATGCTGCGCGTCCAGTGAAGCAAGGGGACGCGCCGACATTTTGGATTTTGCGCCTCCGGAGAAGGTTTACTTCGGGGATGCGCGCCGGGGGGTGCGGGCTTGGCTGATATCGGCAAGGACATAGAACGACCTCTCGGACAGGCGATCCGGCTGCCGCGCTCAGGCAGCGGGATCAGCGCCGGTGCGGTCGCGGCCGCGCTTGTCGTGCTGTCCGTGGTCGGCGTCTCCAGCGCGATCGCCTTGCGAGACAAGCCGTTCCGGAAGCTGCAAGAAGTAGCCGTTTTGACGCCGAAGACGCCGGCGGCGGATACCGCCGCCGCGCCCGCCAAGGCGACGCCCGAAATGGCTGCGCCAGGCAACGCAAGCGGGGCCAACATAAGCGGGCCGAAGACGGGCGGTCCGCAGATCATCCATGTCCAGACCGAGGGGGGCGACGGTCCACCCGAGGCGGCCATAGTCATTCGCGACCCTTCGACGATCGGCCAGAACCTCAGGATCGCGCACATTCCCGACAAGGCGCTGGTCGAGGCCAGCGAAACCGGTCCGTTGCCGATCCGCGCCGCCGACGGCAGGCGCCCGTTCGATGTCTATGCGCGGCCGTGGTCCGGGGCTCGCGGTGCACGCGTCGCGCTCGTCATCGGCGGGCTTGCCGTGTCGCAGACCGGCACGCAGGCAGCCATAGCCAAGCTGCCGGCGGAAGTGACGCTGGCCTTCGCGCCGCAAGGCAACAGCATCGGCCGCTGGATGCAGGTGGCGCGGCAGAGCGGCCATGAGGTCATCATGCAGGTACCGCTTGAGCCGTTCGACTATCCGAACGTCAATCCCGGCCGTAACACGCTGACCGTGGCTGCAACGCCGGACGAGAATTTGAAGAATTTACGCTGGGCGCTGTCGCGAACGACCAACTACACCGGCGTCATGAACTATATGGGCGCCCGCTTTTCGGCCGACGCGACGGCGATGGGGCCGTTGATGGCCGAGCTTGGCAAGCGTGGTCTGGCCTATGTCGACGACGGTTCGTCGGCGCGCAGCCTGGCACCCGAACTGGCGCTGAAGGACGGCGTGCCGTTCGTCGGCGGCGATACGGCGATCGATGCGGTGCAGGACCGCGGCGCCATATTGAAGAAACTGGATGGGCTGGAAGCGACGGCACGGGCGAAAGGGTTTGCCGTCGGCATCGGCTCGGCTTTCGACCTGACGGTGGATACCGTGTCTTCCTGGGTGACCGAGGCCAAGAAGCGTGGCATCGAGATCGTGCCGGTTTCGGCGGTGGCCATAGATCCGGAAAAAGGCTGAGATGGCAAAGAACAAGCTCGTTGAGCCCGAGACGCTGCCCTACCGGCCCTGCGTAGGGGTGATGGTCCTCAATGAAGCCGGCCTGGTTTGGGTCGGCCGTCGCATTGCCGAGCCGGACAGCGAATTCGCTGGAACGACGCAGCTCTGGCAGATGCCGCAGGGCGGCATCGATGATGGCGAGGAGCCGCTGCCCGCGGCGGCGCGTGAACTTTACGAAGAGACCGGCATGCGCTCGGTGTCGCTGCTGGCCGAGGCGCCGCACTGGATCAAATACGACCTGCCGGCGCATCTGGTCGGCGTCGCCTTCAAGGGACGATATCGCGGCCAGACGCAGAAATGGTTTGCCTTCCGTTTCCACGGCGACGAAAGCGAGATCGCGATCTTTCCGCCGCCGGGTGGCCACAAGGCCGAGTTCGACCGGTGGGCGTGGCGGCCGATGCTGGAATTGCCGGGCCTGATCGTGCCGTTCAAGCGCAAGGTCTACGAAGACGTGGTGGCGGCGTTCCGGCACCTGGTGGCGTAGCCGCCGGCCTTCCGTTAAAACAGGTCGGCATGAACAACATCTCCAGCAAATCTCTTCCGCCGACCGTCACCCTGGGCGAACCGATCAGCGAAGCCGCGGCAGGGGCGATCCTGACCATCGATCTCGGCGCCGTCCGTGAGAACTACCGGCGGCTGAAGGCGCGGCTGGGCGGCGTCGGCTGTGCTGGAGTGGTCAAGGCCGACGGTTACGGGATTGGCGCGGCGCCGGTGGCGGCGGCGCTGATGGGTGAGGGCTGTAATACTTTCTTTGTTGCGCATTTGGCCGGCGGCATCTTGCTGCGTAAGGCGCTCGGCTCAGACCCGGCCATTTATGTGCTGAACGGCATTCCGCCGGGTGCGGAAAGGGAAGCGGTTGCGGCAGGGCTTTGCACCGTACTCAACAGCGTCAGCCAACTCGCGGCATGGCGCGAGATGGCCGGGCGGGTGGGCCGTAAGTTGCCGGCCGCCCTCCAGGTCGACAGCGGCATGTCGCGGCTCGGCATGACGCCATCCGAGGTGCAGGCAGTCGCGCAGGATCCGCAGGCTTTCGACGGTGTCCAACTGACGTTCGTGATGAGCCATCTCGCCTGCGCCGATGAACCCGAGCAGCCGGCCAACGAGCGGCAGCGGCTGGAATTCGAACGGCTGCGCCGGATGCTGCCGGAAGCGCCGGCTTCCTTTGCCAATTCATCAGGCATTTTTCTCGGGCAGCGCTATCACTACGACCTCGTTCGTCCGGGTGCCGCTCTCTATGGCGTCAATCCGACGCCGGCGAAGGACAATCCGATGCTGCCGGTGGTGCGATTGCAAGCCAAGGTCATCCAGACGCGGATATTGGAGGCCGGCGCCGGTGTCGGCTACGGTCACACTTTCCACACCAAGGCTCCGCTTGCCGCGGCGACGATTTCGCTCGGCTATGGCGATGGCTGGCATCGACTGGCCGCTTCCTCCGCCTGGCTCGAAAATGTGCGGCTGCCCTTCGTCGGCCGGGTTTCGATGGATTCGATCATCCTCGACATTTCCGCATTGCCGCCCGGCAGGCTGAAGGCCGGCGACCTCGTCGAACTCATCGGACCGTCGTCGCAGACGGTGGACCAGGTAGCCGGCCAAGCCGGCACCATCGGCTATGAGGTCTTGACCAGCCTCGGCCACCGTTTCCACCGGCGATATGTGAATGGCTAGGACGCAAGGTTGTTGTCCTCACGCATGTCTTTTCCCTAAGCATCGGCACTTGGCTGACGCCACAGAATCCGGCAGACATGAGGCGGCGATGATCCCGGTCTCGAATCCCGACGAGATGCCGCCGCGGAGAACCAAACGATGAAGATCTTCGTGCTGGGCGGCGGCGTGATCGGGGTCACCACCGCCTATTTTCTTGCCGAGGCCGGTCATCAGGTGACGGTGATCGATCGCCAGAAAGGCCCGGCGCTGGAAACCAGCTTTGCCAATGCCGGCGAGATCTCGCCCGGCTATGCCTCGCCCTGGGCCGGGCCCGGCGTTCCGTTGAAGGCCATCAAATGGCTTTTGATGAAGCACGGTCCACTGGTGGTGCGACCGGCCCTCGATCCGCATATGTGGATATGGCTGGTCAAGATGCTGCGCAATTGCACGGCTGAACGCTACGCGCTGAACAAGGCGCGCATGGTGCCGCTGGCCGAGTACAGCCGCGACACGCTGAAGGCGCTGCGCGAGGCGACCGGCATCGCCTATGAAGAGCGCGCCAAGGGCACGCTGCAGCTCTTCCGAACGCAAAAGCAGCTCGACGGCGTCGGCGGCGATGTCAAGGTGCTGAAGGCCTATGGCGTCCCCTACGAGGTCCTCGACCCCGACGGCTGCATTGCGGCCGAGCCTGGGCTGGCCGGCGTGCGCGAAAAATTCGTCGGTGGCCTGCGGTTGCCCGGCGACGAAACCGGCGACTGCAAGATGTTCACCGACAGGCTTGCCGAGCTTTGCGCGGCACGCGGCGTCACCTTCGAATACGACACGGAGATACGGCGCGTCGTCAAGAAGCGCGATCGCATCACCAACGTCAGCACCAGCAAGGGCTGGATGGTCGCCGATGCCTATGTGATGGCGATGGGCAGCTATTCGGCACGGTTCATGCGCATGCTGAAGCGGCCCATCCCGGTCTACCCGGTCAAGGGCTATTCGATCACCCTGCCGATCAAGGACGCCGCCGCCGCACCGGTCTCGACCGTGATGGACGAGAGCTACAAAGTAGCGATCACCCGGCTCGGCGACCGTATCCGGGTCGGCGGCACGGCGGAGATTTCCGGCTTCGACCTGCGGCTGCACGAATCGCGGCGGCGCACGCTCGAACATTCGGTCGGCGACCTGTTTCCGGGCAGCGGCGACATGCGATCGGCGACCTTCTGGTGCGGACTGCGGCCGATGACACCGGACGGGCCGCCGCTGATCGGCCGCACCGATTTCTCCAATCTCTATCTCAACACCGGCCATGGCACACTCGGCTGGACCATGGCCTGCGGCTCGGCCAAAGTTCTGGCCGACATCATCTCCAGCCGGGTGCCCGAGATCGACGTCGGCGATCTCGGGCCCGGACGATACGCCAAGTAAGACGCCCACCAGCTAAGACAGCCAGCGGCCGGCAGGCTCACGCGAACAAACCCCTGTCCCGTTCGACGGCCTTGGTAATGAAGCTCGCGACGACCTGAACGCGGCGCAGCGGCCTGACCGATTCATGATAGACCAGCCAGTAGGCGCGGCGTATGGGTGCGACGATATCGAGAGGCACCAGCTCCGGCATCGAGCGGGCAACGAAGGTGTGCAGGATGCCGATGCCGGCGCCGGAACGCACTGCTTCGGCCTGGCCGAGCGCGGAGGAAATAGCGAAGCTGGTGCGCCAGTCAGCGCTGAATTCGGCCGCGTAGTCGAGCGAGCGACTGACGATCAGGTCCGGCACGTAGCCGATCAGCGTATGCTGGCCTAGCTCGGCGGCGGTTCCGGGCAGGCCATGGGTGTCGACGTAGGCCCGCGACGCGAACAGGCCGAGCGTGTAGTCGACCAGCTTTCCCGCCACCAGGCGGCCTTCCGTCGGCCGTTCGACGGTGATGGCAATGTCGGCCTCGCGCCGGGACAAAGAGAAGGAGCGTGGCACCGGCACCAGCTGGATGGTGAGCTCACGGTGCAGAGCGGTCAACGCGCCGAGGCGCCTGGCCAAGAAGGCGACGCCAAAGCCGTCCGGCGCGCCGATGCGAACGGTGCCCGAGACGTCGTCGCCTTCGCCTGAAACGGTCGAGCGCGCGGCGATCATGTCGCCCTCCATGCGTTCGGCAATCTCGAGGAAACGCTCGCCCGCCGGCGTCAGCTCGCTGCCGGTGGTAAGCCGGCGAAACAGTTTTGTCCTGAGCGCATCCTCGAGGGCGGCAATGCGGCGCGAGACGGTCGCGTGATTAAGCTCCAGCCGCCTGGCGGCGCCGAGGATCTGGCCGGCCCGCGCTACGGCAAGGAAGATACGGGCATCATCCCAGTTCATGAGGGTGGTCCTGGCGATAACGATCAAAACCGCGTTCCTTCGTGCCCCCCTCTGTCCTGCCGGACATCTCCCCCTCAAGGGGGGAGATTGGCAGTTTCGCCGCAGGCGTCTTTCTTGCCGCGGTGAAGATTTCCGAAGGCGGGCGTGACAGCCAATCTCCCCCCTTGAGGGGGAGATGTCCGGCAGCACAGAGGGGGGCGGTGAAGGAACTCAATCTCAATCCTTGCTGCTGGGGACCTGCATTCTTCCTATTTGCGAGAATTGATGCTCTGCCGTCAACCGCTATCTATTCTCCGCACAACGGTTGCGTTTTCGCTCGCGTTGCCATCGCTCCCGCAAAGGCGGACAATGCCTCATCACGAACCAGGGAGAGAGACCATGATCGAATACGGTCATTTCATCGGCGGCAAGCGCGTCGCCGGAACCAGCGGCCGCAAGCAGGACGTCATGCAGCCGATGGACGGCACGGTGCGCGGCACGGTGGCGCTGGCTTCGCAGGCGGAATTGCGCGCGGCGGTCGAAAACGCCAAGGCCGCACAGCCCGGCTGGGCGGCGACCAATCCGCAGCGACGCGTACGCGTCCTGATGCGGTTCCTCGAGCTGGTCGCCAAGGAGTATGACGCGCTGGCCGAGATATTGGCGCGCGAACACGGCAAGACCATTGCCGACGCCAAGGGCGACATCCAGCGCGGCCTCGAAGTGGTCGAGGTCTGCATCGGTGCGCCGCATATGATGAAGGGCGAGTTCACCGATGGCGCCGGCCCCGGCATCGACGTCTATTCGATGCGCCAGCCGCTCGGCGTCGTCGCCGGCATCACGCCGTTCAATTTTCCGGCGATGATCCCGTTGTGGAAGATCGCGCCGGCCATCGCCTGCGGCAATGCCTACATCCTCAAGCCGTCGGAGCGCGATCCGGGCGTGCCGATGCGGATTGCCGAACTGTTCATCGAGGCCGGTCTGCCGGCGGGCATCCTCAATGTCGTCAACGGCGACAAGGAAGTGGTCGACGCCATCCTCGACGATCCCGACATCAAGGCCATCGGTTTCGTCGGCTCGACACCGATCGCCCACTACATCTATTCGCGCGGCTGCGCGGCCGGCAAGCGCGTGCAGTGCTTCGGCGGCGCCAAGAACCACATGATCATCATGCCCGATGCCGACATGGACCAGACCGTCGACGCGCTGATCGGCGCCGGCTACGGCTCGGCCGGCGAGCGCTGCATGGCGATCTCGGTGGCCGTCCCGGTCGGCAACGACACCGCCAACCGGCTGATGGAAAGACTGGTGCCGCGCGTCGAGAGCCTGAAGGTCGGTCCGTCGACGGATTCTTCCGCCGATTTCGGCCCGCTGGTGACGGCGCAGGCGCTGGAGCGGGTCAAGTCCTATGTCGACACCGGCGTCAAGGAAGGCGCCAAGCTGGTCGTCGACGGCCGCGGCTTTTCCATGCAGGGCTACGAGAACGGCTACTATATGGGCGGCTGCCTGTTCGACAATGTGACCGCCGACATGCGCATCTACAAGGAAGAGATCTTCGGGCCGGTGCTCTCGGTCGTTCGCGCACCGACCTACGAGAACGCAATCAAGCTCGCCAACGAGCACGAGATGGGCAATGGCGTCGCCATCTTCACCCGCGACGGCGACGCGGCGCGCGACTTCGCCTCGCGGGTTCAGGTCGGCATGGTCGGCATCAACGTGCCGATCCCGGTGCCGATCGCCTACTACACCTTTGGCGGCTGGAAGGCGTCCTCCTTCGGCGACCTCAACCAGCACGGGCCGGACGCGTTCCGCTTCTACACCAAGACCAAGACGGTAACGTCGCGCTGGCCGTCCGGCGTGAAGGATGGTGCCGAGTTCGTCATCCCGACGATGAATTAGCCGGACGGTTTTCTGTCTGCGCGTCCTCGCCTTCGGCTTGGGGCGCGCGGGCCGGCGTGAAGGATGGCGCCGAGTTCGTCATCCCGACGATGAATTAGCCGGACGGTTTTCTGTCTGCGCGTCCTCGCCTTCGGCTTGGGCGCGCGGGCCGGCGTGAAGGATGGCGCCGAATTCGGCATTCCGACGATGAACTGATCCAAATCGCAGAAAGCAAGAAAAGGCCCGGGCACCAAGCTCGGGCCTTTTTGTCGCGGTCTTCATCGGCATGAACACTAATGTGATGGAACCAAGAAGGCAGCAATCTTCTTAGGTTGCAGTCCTGCCGCGAAGGAGACGCTGGCAGATCAACCAACGGCGCTGGTGACGGCTCCGGGGGATATGTCCGGCGCAAAGGAGGTGTCAGATGACACGTCTCATGGCGACTATAGCTTGCGCTGCGATGGCCCTTTCCGCCGTCCCGGCAATGGCTGCCGAGCAATGCGCGGCTCGCGCCGATATGGTCAAGGCGCTCGGCGAGAAGTTTCATGAAAACCCAAGCGCGGTCGGCGTCGTCAATCCGAATGTGGTGCTTGAAGTCTTCGTTTCCGACAAGGGCACCTGGACCATCCTCGCCAGCGACACAAAAGGTCAAAGCTGCGTGATTTCAGTCGGCGAAGGCTGGGAAAGCGCGATGACGATAGCGGCGCTGCCAGGCACCTGAACGATTTATCACGGGTCTGCGCGCCTCGGCATGGCCGCGCAGCCTGTGGCCCATTCTTTTCGGCGACAGCCGTAAAACGGATCTGCAGGCGCCCGCTTGGGCGCCTGCTTGCGCTTTTCCATTGCCGATACCATATATCGAGAACATAATGGGAACATCTGGAATCGTTCCCACCAATGGCAGACCGGAACACAGAAAGGAACGACGCGATGATGATGACGTCGGAACCGGCCTGAATCGCTCCGGCAAAATGAGGCCGTCAAACCCCTCCTTTGCCGGAACGTGATGGCAAAGGAGGTGCCCTATGGCACGCAAATCGCTGTTGAGATGGGTGAAAACCCTGGTTCTTGCTGGCGCATTGGCGGTGGGTACGAACACCGCAGGCGCGCAATATCAATACTGCGTTGAACATGGCGAGCTCGTCGCCCATTTGAGCGAGAAGTTCCAGGAAAGGCAGTTTGCTTTGGGGCTGATCGGTCATGAGGCGGTCATGGAAGTCTTTGTCGCCGAGACCGGAACCTGGACCATCGTCGTCACCGATATCGCCGGCAGAAGCTGCATCGTCGCGGCCGGCGACAATTGGGAAAACGTGATGCCCCTGCCCGGCCAGGGCGCATGACGAAATGGCAGGCTCAGCGCGTAGCAGCCGCCTCGGCATGGCCGCGCAAAAGCGCCATCAGCCGCTTGGCGTCCTTGGCCGCGGCCTCTTCGTCGCTGGCGAGGATCGAACGGATCAGCGCGACATGATGCTCGGCGGATTCGGCCAATCCGGTATCGGCCTTGTAGCGGAACCAGAAGCGACGGCTATGGGTTTGCAAGGGTGCCGCCAGGCGCGCGGCGAACGGGTTGTCGGCAGCCAGCGCCAGCGCCTCGTCGAGCGCCTTGTCGGCCTGGATGAAGTAAAACACATTTTCCGAAATCACCGCTTTCTGCATGGCCAACGCTGCGTCATGAAACAGGTCGGCGGCCTCGCGGGTGACGAAGCGGGCGGCCGAGCGGGCAAGCACCACCTCGACGCCACGGCGGGCGTCGAGGACACGCAGCCAGTCGCCAGGGTGAAGCGGGGCAATGGCAATGCCGGCACGCGGCCGGACCTCGAGCAGCCCCTCCCAGGCCAGCCGCTGGATCGCTTCGCGCACCGGGGTGCGGCCGAGGCCGAGCCTGTCGATCAGCGCCCCCTCGGTGATGAAGCTCGCCGGCGCCAGTTCGAGAGTTACGATCATGTGCTCGAGCCTGCGGTAGGCCTTCGCGGTCGCCGGCTCGGAGCCAGGTCTGTCATATACCAATGCGAACATCTCCTGATATATTGTTGATATATCACATCAGATTCAACGTTGACAGCCGGCTTCTTAAGAAATATACGGCTGATATATCAGATGGAGCGATCGACATGTGGGCCGGAGTCTTCCCCGCCGTTACGACCAAATTCACCGAGGACGACGGCCTCGACCATGCCGAGATGGAGCGCTGCTTTGCGCTGCAGATGGAGGCCGGCTGTGACGGCATCATCGTCTGCGGGTCGCTCGGCGAAGGCCCGATGCTGTCGCACGACGAGAAGATCGCGGTGCTGAAGACCGCGCAGAAGATCGCCGGCAACAAACCGGTGCTGTTGACGGTCAACGAGGCCGGTACACGCGAGGCGGCGGCGATCGCGCGCCGCGCCGCCAAGGAAGGCGCCAATGGTTTGATGGTGGTGCCGAGCCCGATCTACCATACCAATGCCGAGGAGACGGTCGCGGCACTCAGCGCCGTCGCCGCGGCCGGCGACCTGCCGGTGATGATCTACTCCAACCGGCTTGCCTACCGCGTCGACGTCACCGTCGACCAGATGGAGGAGTTGGCGAAGGACCAACGCTTCGTCGCCATAAAAGAGTCCTCCGACGACATCCGCCGCTCGACCGAGATCATCAACCGCCTCGGCGACCGCTACGACCTGTTCACCGGCGTAGACAATCTCGCCTTCGAGGCGCTGTCGGTCGGCGCCATCGGCTGGGTGGCGGGCCTGGTCACCGCGTTCCCGCGCGAGACCGTCGCCATCTACCAGCTGATGAGACAGGGCCGCCGCGAGGAGGCGTTGAAGATTTACCGCTGGTTCCGGCCGCTGCTCGACCTCGACGTCTCGACCTATCTGGTGCAGAACATCAAGCTCGCCGAAGTGTTGGCGATCAACACCAACGACCGCGTGCGCATGCCGCGCCAGCCATTGTCGGGCGAGCGGCGCAAGGCAGTCGAAAAGATCGTCAGGGATGCGCTGGTGGTGCGGCCAGAGCTGCCGACATTCTGATCCGGTCGCTTTGAAGGCATTTGCAGATGTGCAGCGCGGCGCATGGCAATGAATGATAATGCTACGCTCGATGTCGCCATCATTGGTGGCGGCATCATCGGCATCTGCGCCGCCGCCTTTCTGGCCGAGGCGGGGCGAAACGTCACGATCTTCGATCGGACGGGGATCTGTGAGGAAACCAGCTCCGGCAATGCCGCTGCCTTTGCCTTCTCCGATGTGCTGCCGCTCGCCCACAAGGGCATGATCAAGCAGTTGCCGAAATGGCTCGCCGACCCGCTCGGCCCGCTCAGCATCCCACCCGCGTATCTGCCGAAGCTGCTGCCCTGGCTGGTCCGCTTCTGGCGCGCCGGCCGAAGCGACCGCTTTGAAGCCGGCCTTGCCGCGCAGGCCGGGATGATGAAGCTCGCCGAGGCGGAATGGATGGGCTTGCTCGACCGTTCCGGCACACGGCCGATGCTGCATGAGGACGGCTCGCTCGAACTCTACGACAGCGAGGCCGAGTTCAAGGCCTCGCTGACCGGCTGGGCGGCAAGGCAGCGCTTCGGCATCGGCTTCAGCCATGTCGAGGGGAGCGCTCTCACAGCCCTGCAGCCCGGTCTGTCGCCGCGCTTCGTCAAGGGAACGTTCGTGCCGGGGTGGAAAACCGTTGCCGATCCCAAGCTGCTTGGAAAGGCCTTGTGGGCCTATGCCGAGAGGTTGGGCGCCGGGTTCGAAAGGGCCCGGATCGAGCGTGTCAAGGCGGGACAGGACGGCGCGATCTTGACAACGGCCGACGGCACGCGGCGACGGGCGAAGCACGTCGTCATCGCTGCCGGGGCCTGGTCGCATCTGCTGGCGAGACATCTCGGCGACGGAATCCCGCTGGAGACCGAGCGTGGCTACAACACGACGTTGCCGAAGACTGCCTTCGACGTAAAGCGGCAATTGATCTTCTCCGGGCATGGCTTCGTCATCACGCCGCTCGAGACGGGCCTGCGCGTCGGCGGCGCGGTCGAACTCGGCGGCCTTGAGAGGCCGCCCAATTATGCGCGCTCGAAAGCGCTGCTCGAAAAGGCGCAGAAATTCCTGCCGGGACTGGATCCGGCCAATGGACGCGAATGGATGGGGTTCCGGCCGTCGCTGCCGGATTCGCTGCCGGTGATCGGGCGGTCGCAACAAACGCCGTCGGTGGTGTATGGTTTCGGCCACGGTCACCTCGGCCTGACCCAGGCTGCGGCGACCGGGCGCTTGATCCGCGAGCTCGTTCTCGGGCAGAATCCATCGCTCGATCTCGGCCCGTTCAGCCCGCAACGGTTTTGAGTTCGAAGACATTCAGTTGGGAGCCGGCATGGCCAAGAATTCCTTCTTCTGCATAGACGGCCACACCTGCGGCAATCCGGTGCGGCTGGTCGCCGGCGGTGGGCCTTTGCTCAAGGGCTCAACGATGATGGAGCGGCGAGCGTATTTCCTGGCCGAATATGACTGGATCCGCACCGGGCTGATGTTCGAGCCGCGCGGCCATGACGTGATGTCCGGCTCGATCCTCTATCCGCCGACGCGTGAAGATTGCGACATCGCCATCCTGTTCATCGAAACCTCGGGCTGCTTGCCGATGTGCGGCCACGGCACCATCGGCACGGTAACTTTTGCCGTCGAGCATGGGCTGATCAAGCCGAAGACACCGGGCGTGCTCAGGCTGGATACGCCGGCGGGCCTGGTCGTAGCGGAGTACAGCCAAGTCGGCGACTATGTCGAGGAGGTGCGCATCACCAATGTGCCTTCCTTCCTCTATGCCGAGGCACTGACGGTCGAATGCCCCGGGCTCGGCGAGATCAGCGTCGATGTCGCCTATGGCGGCAATTTCTACGCCATCGTCGAACCGCAAAAGACCTATCGCGACATGGCCGACCATTCGGCCGGCGAACTGATCGCCTGGAGCCCGGTGGTGCGGCAGCGGCTCAACGAAAAATATACTTTCGTGCATCCGGAGAATCCCGGCATCAACACGCTGTCGCACATATTGTGGACCGGCGCGCCGACCAACCCGCAAGCCGATGCCCGCAACGCCGTCTTCTACGGCGACAAGGCAATCGACCGGTCGCCCTGCGGCACCGGCACCTCGGCGCGGATGGCGCAGCTTCACGCCAAGGGCAAGCTTGGGGTCGGCGACGACTTCGTCCATGAATCGATCATCGGTTCGTTGTTCAAGGGCAGGGTCGAGAAAGAGGTCACCGTCGCCGGCAAGCCGGCAATCATTCCGTCGATCGGCGGGTGGGCGCGGATGACCGGATTGAACACGATCTTCATCGACGACCGCGACCCGTTCGCGCACGGCTTCGTCGTCAAATAGAGAAAACGCTGACGCAGGGGAAAGAAAGAGAGCGCAAACGGATTGCCTTCGACGGCGCAACGATCCCGCTCATCAACTTATTTTGACGGCGATTTCTTCGAAATGGAGCGCATGCTGCGATTGAATCGTCAAAGACATTGCGTTAGGCCAATGGTAGGGTCCGCGATGGTCCAGGGGCCGGATAGGAAAAAACGGGCAATCCGATGGCGTGCGACGAAAACACCCATGGCGATTGAAAAATCACGTTGCAATCCGGGCTCGAAACTTTACGACTAGGGGCAATACGAAAAGGAATGCGTCTGCATGGGCGACATTCCAGGGGAGCCACGACAGCATGCAGTATTTTGTCCAGCAGCTTATCAATGGGCTGACGCTGGGATCGATCTATGGGTTGATTGCGATCGGCTACACGATGGTGTACGGCATCATCGGCATGATCAATTTCGCCCATGGCGACATCTTCATGGTCGGCGCTTTCACCGCCCTCATCGTTTTCCTTATCCTCGGTGCGTTGTTCTATTCGGTGCCGATCGTCGTTGCGCTGCTGATCATGATGATCGTGGCGATGCTTTTGACCGGCCTCTACAACTGGACTATCGAGAAAGTGGCTTACCGGCCGCTGCGCGGTTCGTTCCGGCTGGCGCCGCTGATCACCGCCATCGGCATGTCGATTGCCCTGTCCAATTTCGTCCAGGTCACGCAAGGGCCGCGCAACAAGCCCGTCCCGCCGATGGTCTCCAAGGTTTATTCGATCGCGGGCATCAGCGTGTCGCTGAAGCAGATCATCATCGTCCTGGTCACCATAGTCCTGCTGGCGCTGTTTTGGTATCTGGTCAACAAGACCTCGCTCGGCCGGGCGCAGCGCGCCTGCGAGCAGGACCGCAAGATGGCGGCACTGCTCGGCGTCGACGTCGACCGCACCATCTCGATCACCTTCATCATGGGCGCCGCGCTTGCCGCCGTCGCCGGCACGCTGTTCCTGATGTATTACGGCGTGGTGGTGTTTTCCGACGGTTTTACGCCCGGTGTGAAGGCGTTCACCGCCGCGGTGCTCGGCGGCATCGGCTCGCTGCCCGGCGCCGTGCTCGGCGGGCTGATGATCGGCTTCATCGAGAGCATGTGGTCGGCTTATTTCTCGATCGACTACAAGGATGTCGCGGCGTTCTCGATCCTGGCGATCGTGCTGATCTTCCTGCCTTCCGGCATTCTCGGCCGGCCAGAAGTCGAAAAGGTCTGAGATCATGGCGGTTACCGTGTCTCCGGAAAGCACCGTCGTCGCCACCCCGGTCCAGCGCGCTTTTCGCGAAGCGCTCTATGCCGGCGCCGTCGCGCTTGGCCTGTTCGTGCTGTTCATCGGCCTGAAGACCGACCAGAACATCTCCAACGAGTTGATCCTGGTGCAGCGCTGGGGCCTGCTCGCCGCCGTGGTGATCGCCACCATGATCGGCCGGTTCCTCTACGTCGCCTATGGCCAGCCTTTCATGGCCAACCAGAAGATCGCCGATGTCGCCACCGGCCTGCTGCCAGACAGTGTGGCGACGCGGTTCTTCCGGTTACCATATTTCTTCGCGGCGATCGGTATTGCGGTCGTTCTGATTCTTCTGGCCAGCTCCCTTGACGGGCTGGTGGGGCCGGATCTTGCAGGTTATGCACGTTTCGTGCGAGCGCTAGCGATCATCTATGCGCTGGCTTGGGTGATCTACTATTTCCGTGCCTTCATCCATGCCCATTTTTCGGCGCTCGGCATAACCGCGCTGGCGCTCTATCCGATCATCGTCGTGCTGGTGCTTGCTCTCTATACGGGTTCGATGGTGGGCGGCTTCCAGGGCTCGCTGAAATGGGTCGACAATTTCGGCATCCAGATCCTGATCTACGTGATGCTGGCCTGGGGACTGAACATCGTCATCGGCCTCGCCGGCCTGCTCGATCTCGGCTATGTCGCTTTCTACGCGGTCGGTGCTTACGCCTACGCGTTGCTCGGCACGCATTTCGGCCTGTCGTTCTGGATCCTGCTGCCCGCCGCCGGCCTGATGGCTGCGTTCTGGGGCGTCATGCTCGGCTTCCCGGTGCTGCGCCTGCGCGGCGACTATCTGGCCATCGTGACGCTCGCCTTCGGCGAGATCATCCGGCTGGTGATCATCAACTGGCGCGAAGTGACCAACGGTTCGGCCGGCATATCCGGCATCCCGAAGGTTTCATTCTTCGGCCTGATATCGTTCAATGTCTCGGACCCCAACTACATCGCCAAGGTGTTCGGCATTGCCCAATCGGGCGCCTATTACAAGATCTTCCTCTATTACCTGATCCTCGGGCTCTGCCTGCTGACCGCCTTCGTCACAATAAGGCTGAGGCGCATGCCGGTCGGCCGCGCCTGGGAAGCGCTGCGCGAGGACGAGATCGCGTGCCGCTCGCTCGGCATCAACACCACCACCACCAAGCTCACCGCCTTTGCCACGGGCGCCATGTTCGGCGGCTTCGCCGGCTCGTTCTTCGCCGCACGGCAAGGCTTCGTCAGCCCGGAATCCTTCGTCTTCCTGGAATCGGCGATTATCCTCGCCATCGTCGTGCTCGGCGGCATGGGCTCGCTGGTCGGTATCGCCGTCGCCGCGCTGGTGATGATCGGCGGCACCGAAGCGCTGCGTGAACTCGATTTTCTGAAGCGGATATTCGGCCCCGATTTCACCCCGGAACTCTATCGCATGCTGTTGTTCGGCATGGCGATGGTCATCGTCATGCTGTGGAAGCCGCGCGGCTTCGTCGGCAGCCGTGAACCGACAGCCTTCCTCAAGGTTCGCAGGGCCGTGTCGGGGTCCTTCACCAAGGAGGGGCACGGCTGATGAACGCGAGCCCCTCCGTGACCGACGCCATCCTCCAGGTCGAGCATCTGTCGATGAAGTTCGGCGGTCTCGTCGCCATCGGCGACCTGTCCTTCCAGGCCAAGCGCGGCGAGATCACCGCGCTGATCGGTCCGAACGGCGCCGGCAAGACCACTGTGTTCAATTGCATCACCGGTTTCTACAAACCGTCCGAAGGCATGATCACGCTCAACCGGCGCGACGGCTCCAGCTTCCTGCTCGAACGTCTGCCGAACCATGAGATCCCGGCGCGCGCCAAGGTGGCGCGCACGTTCCAGAACATCCGCTTGTTCTCGGGCATGACGCTGCTGGAGAACCTTCTCGTCGCCCAGCACAACAAGCTGATGAAGGCGTCCGGCTATACCATTCTCGGCCTGTTCGGCTTCAGCGGCTATAGGCAGGCCTCGGCGGAGTCGGTCGAACTGGCCAGGCACTGGCTGGAGAAGGCCGATCTTGTCGAACGCGCCGACGATCCGGCCGGCGATCTGCCCTATGGCGCACAGCGGCGCCTCGAAATTGCGCGCGCCATGTGTACCGGCCCCGAACTTCTGTGTCTCGACGAGCCGGCCGCCGGCCTCAATCCGAAGGAATCGGCGGCGCTCAATGCGCTGCTGATGGACATCAAGAAAAACACGTCGATCCTTTTGATCGAGCACGACATGTCCGTGGTGATGCAGATTTCCGACCACGTTGTGGTGCTCGAATATGGGCGCAAGATCTCCGACGGCAGTCCGCAATCGGTGCGGACCGATCCGCGCGTCATCGCCGCCTATCTCGGTGTTGACGACGAGGAGGTCGAGACAGTGCTGAGCGAAGTCGGCGACGAAGACGTCATCGAGCAATTGGATACGGGTCCGGATGCCGCCCACGGCCCAGGCACATCGTCTTCGTATCTCGCCGGACCGGTTACCGACACGGTCGGCCACAGCGAGGGCGAGCGCGTCACCGTGTCAAAGGGCGCTTCGAAGGCCGGCCAGATCGATGCAAGGTCGAGCGCTGCTGCAAAGTCCGGATCGCCGGCCAAAGCCAAATTGGCCGCGAAATCTTCCACGGCAAAGCCGGGCAAGGCTCCGGCGAAGTCGAAAACTCCCGGCACCTCCAATCGGCGTGGAGGGCGTAAATGATGGCCGGCACAACGCTGCTCGATATCAAGGGCGTCCAGACCTACTACGGCAATATCAGGGCGCTGAACGGCGTCGACGTCACCGTCAACCAGGGCGAGATCGTGGCGCTGATCGGCGCCAACGGCGCCGGCAAGTCGACGCTGATGATGACCATCTTCGGTGCTCCCCGCGCCCGCGCGGGTACCATCACATTCGCCGGTACCGACATCACCCAACTGCCGACGCATGAGATCGCGCGCATGCGCATCGCCCAGTCGCCGGAGGGTCGGCGCATCTTCCCGCGCATGACGGTGATGGAAAACCTGCAAATGGGCGCCAGCCTCGACAACCTCGAGCATTATGACGAGGACGTCGAGAAGGTGTTCACGCTGTTCCCACGCCTCAAGGAACGCACTGCCCAGCGTGGCGGCACGCTATCCGGCGGCGAGCAGCAGATGCTGTCGATCGGCCGCGCGCTGATGGCCCGGCCGAAGCTGCTCTTGCTGGATGAGCCGTCGCTTGGCCTGGCGCCGCTGATCGTCAAGCAGATCTTCGACGCCATTCGCGAGCTGAACCGCACGCAGGGGCTGACCGTGTTCCTGGTCGAGCAGAACGCCTTCGGGGCGCTAAAGCTCGCCACGCGCGGCTATGTCATGGTCAACGGCAATGTGACGATGAGCGGCACCGGCAAGCAACTGCTTGCCAATCCGGAAGTGCGCGCCGCCTATCTCGAAGGCGGTCACCACTGAGTTCAGGAGACATCAATCATGCAGGGCATTCTCTATGAGGAACCCTCGATCTGGCAATTCTTCTTCGTCACCTGCCTGCTTGGCGGGTGGGCAGTGTGGATGACGGGCAAGGCCAGTGCCCAGACATGGCGCGGCTTTGGGCATTTGTTCGCCTATATCCTAGGCCTGGGCATCGCCGTCAGGTTCATTCACCACGCGCTGTTCGGCGGCACGATGTTCTCGCTGCATTATTATGTCGTCGACACCATAGTGCTGATGATATTGGGTTTCGTCGGTTATCAATACACGCGCACCAATCAGATGGTAACGCAGTATAATTGGCTCTATGAAAGAGCATCGCTTTTGAGCTGGAAACCAAAAGGTGACGTTCATCATTAACGTCGTCTCGGGGATGAATCGGCGTGACAAGTGCCTGAAAATCGGCAAAGTACCTTTTCTGCGAGTAAGAGTGGGCATCGCATGAAAGAAACATCCACGCCCACTCGGTAAATGGGAGCGTTTTACATGAAAAAGTCACTCTTGTCCGCCGTCGCCGTGATCGCGCTTGTCGCGTTCAGCGGCAGCGCGTGGGCTGACATCCTGATCGGCGTTGCCGGTCCGATCACTGGCCCGAACGCAGCATTCGGCGCGCAGTTGCAGAAGGGCGCCGAACAGGCTGCCGCCGATATCAACGCGGCTGGCGGCATTAACGGCGAGCAGATCAAGATCGAGGTCGGCGACGACGTGTCGGATCCGAAGCAGGGCATCTCGGTCGCCAACAAGTTTGTCGCCGATGGCGTCAAATATGTCGTCGGCCACTTCAATTCGGGCGTCACCATTCCGGCGTCAGAGGTCTATGCCGAGAACGGCATTCTCGTCATCACGCCTTCCGCTACCAACCCGAAGCTGACCGAGCGGGGCCTGTGGAACACGTTCCGTACCTGCGGACGCGACGATCAGCAGGGCAAGGTTGCCGGCGACTACCTCGCCGCGCACTTTAAGGACGGCAAGATCGCCGTCGTCCACGACAAGACGCCTTACGGCCAGGGTCTCGCCGACGAAACCAAGAAGGCACTCAATGCTGATGGCGTGACCGAAGCCATGTATGAGGGCATCAATGTCGGCGACAAGGACTTCTCGGCGTTGATCGCCAAGATGAAGGATGCCGGCGTCAACGTCGTCTACTATGGCGGCCTGCACACCGAGGCCGGCCTGATTATGCGCCAGCTCGCCGATCAGGGTCTCAAGGCCCAGTTCATGTCCGGCGACGGCATCGTGTCGAACGAATTGGCCTCCATCGCCGGCGATGCCGTCGACGGCACGCTGATGACGTTCGCTCCCGATCCGCGCAAGAACCCGAACGCCAAGGAACTCGTGGAGAAGTTCCGCGCCGCCGGTTTCGAGCCTGAAGCCTATACGCTCTACTCCTACGCCGCGCTGCAGATCGTCGCCGCCGCCGCCAACAAGGTCGGCTCTTCCGACGACGCGCAGAAGGTTGCGGAAGAGATCAAGAAGAGTGGCCCGTGGAAGACCGCCATCGGCGACATCGGCTATGACGCAAAGGGCGACATCACCCGTCCCGACTACGTCATCTACACTTGGAAGAAGGGTGACGACGGCAAGTACACCTACTTCGAACAATAAGCCGGCAAACGCCTGCAGCCCAAAAAATGCCCGGCGCCTCGCGCCGGGCATTTTTCATTTGTCTTTTGCTTCATCGCATGGGCGCAAGATTTTAAATCGGTTTAGTGACGTATCCATTTTTGTTTGCACTGCAGCATTTTCGCGCTAATCATGTCCGGCAGTTCCCTTCCCCGCGTCCGGAGCCCTGTCCTTGGCAATCTCGAAGATCCTTGTCGCCAACCGCTCCGAAATAGCCATCCGCGTCTTCCGCGCGGCAAACGAGCTCGGCCTCAAAACCGTGGCGATCTGGGCAGAGGAGGACAAATACTCCCTGCATCGCTTCAAGGCCGACGAAAGCTACCAGGTCGGGCGCGGGCCGCATTTGGCCAGGGATATGGGGCCGATCGAAAGCTATCTGTCGATCGAGGAGGTTATCCGCGTCGCCAGGCTATCGGGCGCCGATGCCATACATCCAGGGTACGGCCTGCTGTCGGAAAGCCCGGAATTCGCCGAAGCCTGCGCCAAGGCCGGCATCATCTTCATCGGGCCAAAGCCGGATACGATGCGCAGGCTGGGCAACAAGGTCGCCGCCCGCAATCTCGCAATCGAAGTCGGTGTGCCGGTAATTCCCGCTACCGATCCCTTGCCGGATGACATGGCGGCGGTGAAAGAACTCGCCAAGACGATCGGCTACCCGGTGATGCTCAAGGCATCCTGGGGCGGCGGCGGCCGCGGCATGCGCGCCATCCGCTCCGAGGCCGATCTCGCGCGCGAGGTGATGGAAGGCAAGCGTGAGGCGAAGGCGGCTTTCGGCAAGGACGAGGTCTATCTCGAAAAGCTGATCGAGCGCGCGCGCCATGTCGAGGTGCAGGTGCTGGGCGACACGCATGGCAACGCCGTGCACCTGTTCGAGCGCGATTGTTCGATCCAGCGCCGCAACCAGAAAGTGGTCGAGCGGGCGCCGGCGCCTTACCTCGAAATGTCACAGCGCGAGGAGCTTTGCGGCTACGCGCTGAGGATCGCGCGCGAGACCAGCTATATCGGCGCCGGCACGGTCGAGTTCCTGCAGGATGCCGATACCGAAAAATTCTATTTCATCGAGGTCAATCCGCGCATCCAGGTCGAGCACACCGTCACCGAACAGGTGACCGGCATCGACATCGTCAAGGCGCAGATCCATATCCTCGACGGCTTTGCCATCGGCACGGCGGAATCGGGCGTGCCGGCGCAGAAGGACATCAGGCTCAACGGTCACGCGCTGCAGTGCCGCATCACCACGGAAGATCCCGAGCATAATTTCATCCCCGACTATGGCCGCATCACCGCCTATCGCGGTGCCACCGGCTTCGGCATCCGCCTTGATGGCGGCACCGCCTATTCGGGCGCGGTCATCACCCGTTTCTACGATCCGCTGCTGGAAAAGGTAACGGCTTGGGCGCCGACGCCGGCCGAGACCATCGCCCGCATGAACCGGGCGCTGCGCGAATTCCGCATCCGCGGCGTGGCGACCAACCTCACGTTCCTCGAGGCGATCATCAATCACCCGAGCTTCGCCGACAATTCCTACACCACCAAGTTCATCGACACGACGCCGGAACTGTTCGCCAGTGTGAAGCGGCAGGACCGCGCGACCAAGCTGCTCAACTACCTTGCCGACGTTTCGGTCAATGGTCATCCCGAGACGCGCGGCCGGCCGCAGCCAAAGGCCGATGCGGCGCCACCGGTGGTGCCATATCTCAACGGTAATGTGCCTCAAGGCAGCAAGCAGAAGCTCGACGTGCTCGGGCCGGAAAAATTCGCCGCGTGGATGCGCGAACAAAAAGAGGTGCTGGTCACCGACACGACAATGCGCGACGGGCATCAATCCCTGCTCGCGACGCGTATGCGCACCTATGACATCGCCGGAATCGCCGGCACCTATGCGCGCGCTCTGCCGCAGCTTCTGTCGCTCGAATGCTGGGGCGGCGCCACATTCGACGTCGCCATGCGCTTTCTCACCGAAGACCCATGGGAGCGGCTGTCGCTGGTGCGCGAGGCAGCACCCAACCTTGTGCTGCAGATGCTCCTGCGCGGTGCCAACGGCGTTGGCTATACCAACTATCCCGACAATGTCGTCCAGCATTTCGTCCGCCAGGCCGCTGCCGGCGGCATCGACCTGTTCCGGGTCTTCGACTGCCTGAACTGGGTCGAGAACATGCGCGTGGCCATGGATGCGGTCGGCGCCGAGGGCAGACTGATCGAAGCGGCGATCTGTTATACCGGCGACATACTCGATCCGGCGCGGGCCAAATACGATCTGAAATACTATGTCGGCCTGGCCAGGGAATTGCAGGCGGCAGGCGCCCATATCATTGCCGTCAAGGACATGGCTGGGCTTCTAAAGCCGAGCGCTGCCCGCGTGCTGTTCAAGGCACTGCGCGAGGCGACGGACCTGCCGATCCACTTCCACACCCACGACACATCCGGCCTGTCGGCGGCAACCGTGCTGGCGGCGGTGGAAAGCGGCGTCGACGCCATCGACGCGGCGATGGATTCGCTGTCGGGCAACACCTCGCAGCCGTGCCTCGGTTCGATCGTGGAGGCGCTGAAGGGCACCGAGCGCGATCCGGGCCTCGACCCGCAGTGGATCAGGAACATCTCGTTCTACTGGGAGGCGGTGCGCAACCAGTATTCAGCCTTCGAAAGCGACCTGAAGGGGCCGGCATCGGAGGTCTATCTGCACGAAATGCCGGGCGGTCAGTTCACCAACCTCAAGGAACAGGCGCGCTCGCTCGGGCTGGAGACACGCTGGCACGAAGTGGCGCAGACCTATCACGACGTCAATCTGATGTTCGGCGACATCGTCAAGGTGACGCCGTCGTCCAAGGTCGTCGGCGACATGGCGCTGATGATGGTGAGCCAGGACCTGACCGTCGCCGACGTCGAGAATCCGGCGAGGGACATCGCCTTCCCGGATTCGGTGGTGTCGATGTTGCGCGGCGATCTCGGCCAGTCGCCGGGCGGCTGGCCAAAGCCATTGCAGAAGAAGGTGCTGAAGGGCGAAAAGCCGATCACGATGCGGCCGGGTTCGCTGCTCAAACCGGCGGACCTCAAGGCCAGTCGCACGGAGGTCGAGGAAAAGCTCGAGCGCAAGCTCAGTGAGTTCGAGTTCGCGTCGTGGCTGATGTATCCGAAGGTGTTTTCCGATTTTGCCGCCGCGCAGGAGACCTACGGGCCGGTCAGCGTGCTGCCGACGCCGACCTATTTCTACGGCATGAAGCCGGAAGACGAGATTTTCGTCGACATCGAAAAAGGCAAGACGCTGGTGGTGCGCTGCCTTGCCATCGGCGATGTCGACGAAAAGGGCATGGTCACCGTGTTCTTCGAGCTCAACGGGCAGCCGCGCCGGGTGAAGGTGCCGGACCGGGCGCATGGCGCGTCCGCCGCCAAAGCACGGCGCAAGGCGGAGCCGGGCAATGAGGCGCATGTCGGCGCGCCGATGCCTGGCGTCGTCTCGGCGCTTGCGGTCGCTGCCGGCCAGGCGGTGAAGGCCGGCGACGTGCTGCTGTCGATCGAAGCGATGAAGATGGAAACGGCGTTGCATGCCGAACGCGACGGCACCATAGCCGAGGTGCTGGTCAAGGCCGGCGACCAGATCGATGCCAAGGATCTGCTGATCGCGTTCGGGTGAAATAGGCCGGCGTCAGAGAGACTTGTCGGCGCCTGGCAGCAGCCCTTCATGCCGCATCGATAGTACCTTGACCCGCCGCGCCCGGTCGGGCATCGAACCGCTGCAATTCGCCGCTCGGGTCACCCCGAGTCGCGGCGAGAAACGACGCGGAGAGAAGACTATGGCCGACGACATCACCGAGACCAGCCAGACTGTTGCCGCCGGCCAGCTGCGCGCCTTCATCGAACGCATCGAGCGGCTCGAGGAAGAGAAAAAGACGATTGCCGACGACATCAAGGAAGTGTTCGCAGAGGCCAAGGGCACCGGCTTCGACACCAAGGCGATGCGGTCGATCATCCGGCTGCGCAAGAAGGACCAGGCCGAGCGGCAGGAAGAGGAATCCATTCTCGATCTGTACAAGGCCGCGCTCGGCATGGTGTAAAGGCCGGCCTCGGCGCCGGAGACGATCGCGGGAGAAGCGGTTCTGATCATGGATTCCAGCCATGAGCGAATTCGATTTTGGCGCCCGCCGCGCCTCTGAATTCCGCCAACGCAGCTTCTGGACGCTGTTCGCGGAACGGCATCCGGATGAAAGGGCTCTGCTGGCGAGGCGCGGACCGTGGTTCTGGCAGCGTGGGCTGCCCGATTTCGCATTGGTCGTTTCCATGTACGTCGCGCCTGCGCAGAATCATGTCGGCGTCTTCTTCGGCCGCAACGAGAAGTTCGGTGCCACGCAAGCCTGGTCGCGGTTGAAGCCGGTCCAGCCGGCCATTGAAGACAGGCTGAAGCTCAGGCCAGAACAAAGTTGCGACGGCCTCGGCATCAATTCGATGTGGCGGGTGAATTGTTTTGCCGAGGACAATTGGCCGGCGATGACTGACTGGCTGGTGACGGAAGCCCCACGTTTCGAGCGCGCGATTGCCGAAGTTCTGGGTCAGGAATAAAGCAGGGTTTCCAGACGCAATCCTTGTGGAAGGGTTGCTCTGGTGAGCAGCGAGGGAGCCGGTCGATCGATGACGATCATGTCGCGCGTTGCCGCCTTCTTCCGCTCACGCTGGTTCGGCGGCGTGCCGCTCGATCGGCTGTTCTGGCGCGACCTGGTCGTTGTCGGCACAGCGATCAACGTCGCGTCGTCGGTGGCGGCACTCATTCTGCTCGGGCTGAAGCTGCCGCTTGCGCTCGTCCTGGCGGTGCATTTCGCGCCGGTGCCCCACAATATCTTCCTGACCTTTGCCGTTTGGCGAACTGCCGGAAAATCGAGTGGCGTCATGGCCTCGCTGATGACGCTTGGCGCCACGTTGTGGCTGATCCTGGTGGTTGTGGCCTGACGATCAGGCGGCCGGCTCGAATTTGAGCGCCACGCCGTTGATGCAATAGCGCAGACCGGTCGGCGGCGGACCGTCCTCGAAGACGTGGCCGAGATGGCTGCCGCAGCGAGCGCAATGGCATTCGGTGCGGACCATGCCGTAGCTGCGGTCGACGGTGGTCTCGACCGAGCCCGGCACCGGATCGTTGAAGCTTGGCCAACCGGTGCCGCTCTCGAATTTCAGCTTGGATTCAAACAAGGGCTGGTCGCAGCCGACACAGGAAAAGGTGCCGGCGCGCTTCTCGTGCAGCAGGGCGCAGCTTCCCGGCCGCTCGGTGCCGTGGTTGCGCATCACCGCATATTGCTCGGGCGTCAGCCGGGCGCGCCATTCGGCATCGGTGCGGGTAACGGGGTAGGTGTGGCTGTCCATTTTTTCCTCTTAGCTTATCTCGCTATTTGGGTTGCCTTCCCAACTTCGCCTGAAATAGGCATTTGTTACGGCGTTTGCCCGTATTTCCAACCCTGTTGCAAAGAATTCCTCAGGCGATGGCCGCGAGATAGCGCGCAACCGATGCTGAAAATGCCGCCTTTGCATCTCCGATGACGTTCTGGTTCCACCATGCGCCGTAGATATGGTCGAACGCGAAAGGCTCCAGCGCGGCCTTGATGCCGTGCACTTTCGTCGCGTTGAGCGGGATATAATTCGGATAGCTGTACATGAAGCTGACATGACGGCGGGTCGGCGTCACCTGCAGGATGTCGCCGGCCAGGATGGCATTGCCGCCGTCGCGGTTCCAGTGCAGCACCTGGCCACCGGCAAAGTGGCCGCCGCAGCGGATGAGCGTCAGAGACGGGTTTATGGCGCGCATCTCGCCTTCCCAACTGATGATTGCCGGATGCGGCCGCATGATCCACTGACGATCATCGGCGTGCAGATAAATCGGCACGCCGCCAAACGCCTCGCTCCACTCGACCATTGCCGAATAATAATGGCAGTGCGAAATGGCGATGGCGGCCAGGCCGCCCCGGCGGTTGATCTCGGCCACCGCCTCGTCGCTGACCATCGAGATGCAGTCCCACAGCACATTGCCGTGCGGCGTTTGCGCCAGCAATGCGCGCTGGCCGATAGCAAAGCGCGGCTCGATGCCGAAGGCGAGCACGCCGGCATCATCCTTGATCACGACCCGATGCCCGGCGGCGAGCTCCTCCGGCGTGGTCCAGGCCTGGCCCTCCCAGCGCACATATTGCCGCTCGTCCTCGCAGATCGGGCAATGTCGCGGCGGCGTCGCTATCGCCGCGAACTGGACACCGCATTGCAGGCAAAGGAAACAGGTCGACCGTCCTGTTTTGCGTGGATCCATTCAGTGCTTCCTTGAAAGTTGCTTCGTCGCGGCTTCGAGGCCGGCGAGCGTCAGCGGAAACATTCGGCCGCCAAAGATATCGCGGATCATGGCAATCGAATGGGTATAGCCCCAGTTCTTCGCGTCTTCCGGATTGAGCCAAATGGCGTTCGGCCATTGCTGCAGCAGCCTGCCGAGCCAGACGGCACCGGCCTCCTTGTTCCAATGCTCGACCGAGCCGCCGGGTTGGGCGATCTCATAGGGGCTCATCGAGGCGTCGCCGACGACGATCACCTTGTAGTCGGGGCCATATTTATGGAGGAGATCGAAGGTCGGAATCACCTCGGCATGGCGGCGGCGATTGTCCTTCCACACGCCTTCGTAGAGGCAGTTGTGGAAGTAGAAATATTCGAGCTGGCGGAATTCGGCGCGGGCGGCCGAAAACAGCTCCTCGACGCTCCTGACATGGTCGTCCATCGAGCCGCCGACATCGAAGAACATCAGCAGCTTCACGGCGTTGCGACGTTCGGGTTGTGTCTTAACGTCAAGATAACCGTGCTCGGCGGTGGCGTGGACGGTGCCGGGCAGGTCGAATTCCTGTTCGGCGCCTTCGCGCACCCAGCGGCGCAAGCGCTTCAGCGCGACCTTGATGTTGCGGGTGCCGAGTTCGACGGCGTCATCGAAATTCCTGAACTCGCGTTTGTCCCAGACTTTTACCGCGCGGCGGTTGCGGCTTTCGTGCTGGCCGATGCGCACGCCTTCGGGATTGTAGCCATAGGCGCCGAAGGGCGAGGTGCCGCCGGTGCCGATCCATTTCGAACCGCCCTGATGCCGGCCCTTTTGCTCCTCCAACCGCTTCTTCAGCGTCTCCATCAGCTTTCCGAAGCCGCCCAGCGCCTCGACCAGCTTCTTCTCCTCATCGGTCAGGTGCTTTTCGGCGAGCCTCCGCAGCCATTCCTCCGGGATGTTTGCGACATCGACCGGGTTTTTGCCAGCCTGCGCCTCGACACCTTTGAAGATGTGCGAAAAGACCTGGTCGAAGCGGTCGATGTGGCGCTCGTCCTTCACCAGAGCGGCGCGGGCGAGATAGTAAAAGCCCTCGACATCATAGTCGACCAGCCCGGCTTCCAGCCCCTCCAGCAGCGACAGATATTCGCGGAGCGAGACCGGAACCCGCGCTGCCTTCAATTCGAGGAAGAAGGGGATGAACATCTCACCGTCTACAGCAGATCATATTCGATGAAGCCGGTCCTGCGCGCCACGTGGTCGTAGAGCTTGCGTGCGGTGGTGTTGGTCTCGTGGGTCATCCAGTAGACGTTCTTGACACCGATCTTGCCGGCTTCCTGCTTGACCGCTTCGATCAGGGCGGCGCCGACGCCCTTGCCGCGCACATCGGGGTCGGCGAACAGGTCCTGCAGATAACAGTTGTTTATCTCTGACCAGCAGGAGCGATGGTAGAGATAGTGCGTCAGGCCGACGGCCTTGCCGTCGAGGGCGGCGATGAAGCCTTTCGGCTCGAACTCGCCCGCCGTGAACAGCCGCTTCCAGGTGACGGCATAAACCTCTTCCGGCAGCTTGGTTTCGTAAAAGGTGAGGTAGGCGGTCCACAGACACCGCCAATCGGCATGGTCGGATTGCGCCAATGGGCGGACGGTGATCTCGGTCATTTCATTTCCCTCTGAAGTCGGCAACCCGAAGCTGCCTTCACGCCTCGCTGGCGGCAACGGTCCAGCGACGGGAAAGCGCTGTCCGGCGGCTTTCGTCGGCCCCTCACCCCTGCCGTCTCGCCATGAAAGCCAGGCGCTCGAACAGATGCACGTCCTGTTCGTTCTTCAGCAAGGCGCCGTGCAGTTTCGGCAGCGCGTTCTTCGGGTCGGCGCGCAGGTCCTCGGGCGCGATGTCGTCGGCGACCAGCAGGCGGATCCAGTCGAGTGCCTCGGAGGTCGACGGCTTCTTCTTGAGGCCCGGCACGTCACGGATTTCATAGAATTGCGTGAGTGCGGCGCGCACCAGGTTCTGCTTGATGCCGGGATAGTGCACGTCGACGATTTTGTGCAGCGTCTCGACGTCGGGAAAGCGGATGTAGTGGAAGAAGCAGCGGCGCAGGAAGGCGTCCGGCAGCTCTTTTTCGTTGTTGGAGGTGATGATGACGATCGGCCGGACGGTGGCACGGATGGTCTCGCCGGTCTCGTAGACGAAGAACTCCATCCGATCCAGTTCCTGCAACAGATCGTTGGGGAACTCGATATCGGCCTTGTCGATCTCGTCGATCAGAAGCACGACTTTCTTGCCGGCAGCAAAGGCGTCCCACAGCTTGCCGCGCTTGAGGTAATTGCGGATGTCGTTGAAGCGCTCGTCGCCGAGCTGGCTGTCGCGCAGCCGCGAGACGGCATCATATTCATAAAGGCCCTGCTGCGCCCGCGTGGTCGATTTGACATGCCATTCGATCAGATCGAGGCCGAGCGCCGCCGCCACCTGGCGGGCAAGTTCGGTCTTGCCGGTACCGGGAAGCAACGGCCGCTCCAGCGCGATCGCCGCGTTGACCGCCACCATCAGATCCTTGTCGGCAACATAGGCTGCCGTGCCTTCGAAACGCATTTTTGCTCCCGGGTTCATCGCGCGACCCTAAGGACGCGGCCTTCGCGGTGCAAGGCGCTGCTGGTAAAGCGGGGATCTTGCCGGCGCGACCCTCGTCGAGCGGTTCTGCGTCGATTTAAGACTCGAAACATGTCGTCTCTCTGGCGCTTGGTCTGCCGTCTGCCTATATTGGCGGAGACGGTCTGCGCTTCCCGGCAGGAGAACATTTTCCCCGGGGCCTTAATGATCCCTAGGGAGCTGTCCCTGGGAAGACCCGTGGGTTTTCTCATACGGCGCCCACCTACTTTGTAGGTTCCCGGGATCGCTCTCTCCACCGGTTGTGTGGATCGTCACCTATCGAAAAGACCATCTCTGGCGGATCTTGTCGTCGCGCCGCTTTGTGGGGTGCTCTCACGAACGAAAAGTTCGCCCCGCTCCTCCAAAACGTCGCTCGTAAAACTCCATCCAAATCTGACCTTTTCTAACGTCGGCGCATGACATCCCCAAAAGACCTGAAAAAAAATCTCCGCAACCAAGCCCTCGGGCGCCGCGACGCGCTCGATCCTTTCTGGCGGGTGGAGGCAGCACTCGAAATGGCCGAGACGGCGCGCGACCGGATCACGGTCGAGCCGGGCCAGATCGTCTCAGGCTTCTGGCCGATGCGCTCGGAAGTCGACGTCCGGCCGCTGATGTTTGCCTTGCGCGAGAAGGGGGCAAGACTCTGCCTGCCGGCCATTCTGGACAAGACCACCATCGTCTTTCGCGAGCTGGTGCGTGGCGCGCCGATGATCGACATGGGGTTCGGCACCGTCGGGCCGCACGAGGAAGCCGAGGTACTCGACCCCCAGCTCATGCTGGTGCCGCTCGCCGCCTTCGACGCGCGCGGCCACCGCATCGGTTACGGCGCCGGCTATTACGACCGGGCGATCGTGCGGCTGGCCGACAAGGGACAGCAGCCGCGGCTGATCGGCATTGCCTTCGACTGCCAGGAGGTGGCCCTGGTGCCGGACGAGCCGCATGACGTGATCATTCCGGAAATACTCACCGAGAGCGGGTTGCGCCGCTTCGCGCCGAAATTGTAGATAAGTTCCTGGACGCATGGTCTTTTGCGAAAGTCATGCAGCTTTTTGCTTCGCTGACCTTCGGTTCGGGATCACGCTTATATGAGACTTCTCTTCCTCGGCGACATGGTCGGCAAGACAGGACGTACGGCGGTGTGGGAACAACTGCCTGGCCTGATCTCGGATTTCAAGCTCGACTTCGTCATCGTCAATGGCGAGAACGCCGCCGGCGGCTTCGGCATCACCGAGGAGATTTTTCGCGAGACGATCTCGGCCGGCGCCGATGTCGTCACCACCGGCAACCATGTCTGGGACCAGCGCGATGCGCTGATTTTCGCGCCGCGCGAAGAGCGCTTCCTGCGTCCGTCCAATTTCCCCAAGGGTACGCCGGGGCGCGGCTCAGGCGTCTACATCGCCAGGAACGGCGCGCGCGTGCTGGTCGCCAACATCATGGGCCGGGTGTTCATGCATCCCGAGCTCGACGATCCGTTCCAGGCCGGCGAGCGCGAACTTGCCGCTTGCCCGCTTGGCGAGCAGGCCGATGCGATCGTCATCGATTTCCATGCCGAGGCGACCTCGGAAAAAATGTGCTTCGCTCATTTCGTCGACGGCCGGGCCAGCCTTGTGGTCGGCACCCATACGCATCAGCCGACCGGCGATCACCAGATCCTCAATGGCGGCACCGGTTATATTTCCGATGCCGGCATGTGCGGCGATTACGATTCCTCGCTCGGCATGGACAAGGAGGAGCCGCTCAACCGGTTCTTGTCCAAGGTGCCGAAAGGCCGCTTCGAGGCATCGACCGGACCGGCGACATTGTGCGGCGTCGGCGTCGACATTTCCGACCGTAGCGGCCTGACCGAACGGATCGCGCCGTTTCGCCGCGGCCCGCGGCTGGAGGAAACGGCTCCATCCTTCTGGTCGTGACATTGATATAGACGCTTGCAATACCCAATTGCCGGCGAAACTGCTCTAGATCGTAGAGGGGACGACCTCCATGCAGCTAGTCGAATTCCTGGCGCCGCATTTCGCCTTTGTCTCCGACCCGACGGCATGGGTCGCGCTGCTGACGCTGATCGTGCTGGAGGTCGTGCTCGGCATCGATAATCTGATCTTCATCTCGATCCTGACCAACAAATTGCCGGTAGCGCAGCGGGCCCGCGCCCGGCGGCTCGGCATCTCGGCCGCGCTGGTGATGCGGCTGATCCTGCTGGCCACCATCTCGATCATCGTCCAACTGACGACGCCGATATTCACCGCCTTCGGCCACGGGTTTTCATGGCGCGACCTGATCCTGATCGCCGGCGGCCTGTTTCTCGTCTGGAAGGCGACCAAGGAGATCCACCACACGGTCGATCTCGATGATCACCAGGACACCATGATGGGCGAGACATTGCAGCTGTCGCTGGCCGGCGCGATTTTCCAGATATTGCTGCTCGACCTCGTCTTCTCGATCGACTCGATCATCACCGCCGTCGGCATGACCGACGAAATCGCGATCATGTACATCGCGGTGATCGTGGCGGTGAGCGTGATGATGCTGGCGGCCGGGCCGCTGGCCGATTTCATCGCCAGGAACCCCAGCATCGTCATGCTGGCCCTCGGCTTCCTGCTGATGATCGGCACGACGCTGATCGCCGACGGCATGGGTTACCACGTGCCGAAAGGCTACATCTACGCCGCCATGGGTTTTTCGGCACTGGTCGAAGGGCTCAACATGCTGGCGCGGCGGCGGAAGAAGGCAAAGGGCGGGGGCGGGCATTGACTTGACTCTTACAGAATTGTGCGTACAATTTTGTAAATAACGGTGCCGCCATATTGCGATTTGAATGGGATCCCGAGAAGGCCAAGCGCAACCGTGCCAAGCATGGTGTTGAGTTCGATCTCGCCAAAGATGTCTTCAAGGATCCGCTTCATCTGATTGTGCCTGACCGGTTTGAAGATGGCGAGCAAAGGTGGCATGCGATCGGGATGATCCAAGGGCTGGTGGTACTGCTCGTTGTTCACACTTATCCCGATCTCGAAGATGAGGAACGAATTCGGATTGTCGGTGCCCGGAAAGCAACGCCGCATGAAAGGAGGCGCTATGAGCAGGAAGGAACTTAGCCAAGATCAGCGCAACCAGCTCGCCAATTTGGCAGATTTGCCTGACAGCGAAATTGACACGTCCGACATTCCGGAAACTTCGGCCGAGAATTGGGTTCATGCTCGCCGAGGGCACCTCTACCGGCCACTAAAGCAGCCGGTGACCATTCGGCTTGACGCTGATGTGCTGTCCTGGTTCAAGGAGCATGTCGAAGGCGGTGGCTATCAAACGGAGATCAACCGCGTGCTCCGCCGTCATGTGCTAGAGCAGGAAAAGCGGCGTTCCTGAGCATTCGCGGTCTGTTGCCAGCCGATCTTGGCTCGCCGTTGCTTAATTTGCTGGAACGCCCTTCGGATGACGGTCGCCGATCAGGCCGAGCATCACGCCTTGCTCCAGCCACGCCTTGGCGCCGGCGAGCACCAGCGCAAAACCGCCGGTCGAGCCGATCGCCTGCTTGACCTGCTCATCGGGGCTACCGACAAAGCCGAAATTGCGGACCTCGACAAAGGTCGTGCCGCCCGGCATCTCGGTAAATGTCAACACCACCGTGGTCGGCGGATCGCTCCATTGCATGACGATCTTCTTGTTATCGACGATCTCACTGACATTGACCGTCGTCGAGACGCCATACATGCGCCATTCCCAACTGATTTCCTTGCCGCTGTCCAACCTGTCGCTGCCATGGGTGAACCAGAATTTCGTCGTGATCGCCGGATCGACGAAGGCTTCGAATACGTCGGCGACCGGCCGCCTTATCAGCATGCCGGCTTCGGCGGTCGGTGTTTCACGGATTTTCATAGCGTCCTCCTTTCCACGGCGCCGCCCTGTTCACCAGGCATCGGGTTCGCGTACGAGGTGAATGATGTTGGCCGGATTGGTGATCCAGCCGCCGCGAAAGCCTTCACCCAGTGCCTCGATGGCATCGCAGCGCACGACGCCGGCCTCGGCGAGATCCTCCGCAGCGGCCGGAAAATCATCGGTGAACAGTTCCAGCCAGATCTCGGCCTGGCTCATCATCGGCGCCTCGTCGATCCACAGTCGATTGGGACCGAGTTCGAACCCGACGGCCGGCGATTTGGCCGTGAATGGCTTCAGGCCGATGACGTCGCGATAGAAGGCGATCGTTGCCTGGTATTGATGCGGCGGGACCTTCATGGCGATGTTGATGCCGCCGGTGATCTTCGCGGTCATTTGCTGACTCCATTGCCGTGTTCAGGTTCGATTGGCCGGTTCGGTCCAGAACTCGCTATGCCAAATTGATTTGCCAGGAGACTCCGAACCTGTCGTTGAGCCATGCAAACCGGCGGCTGAAACCATAATTGTCCAGCGCCATCAGAAATTTGCCGTCCTTGGCCAGAGCCTCGACAATGTCGTTCAGCTCTGCCTCCGTGGAGCAATTCACATACAGCGAGACCGACGGCGTGAACGTGAAGGCATGGTGCACGGGGCTGTTGTAGACCATCACTTCCAGACCGCTTATGGACACGCGCGCCAGCTTGACCATTCCTTCCGGGCCGTCTTCGCCGGAGCCGTAACGTGTGATGTCAAGGACGCTGCTGTCGGGGATCGTCTCGCAATAGAAGGTCATTGCCTCTTCGGCCTTGCCCTCGAACATCAGAAATGGCGTCACTTGCTTCATCGCAGGCCTCCGTCATCTTGGTGGCTTTTCAGATGTTGTTCTCGTTGGCCGGCTCGCCCTTCATCTCGCTGCGGTAATAGCCGTCGCGCAGATTGATGCCGTATTCGACATAGGCCTTCATGCAGGCCAGCATCTGCGACCAGCCCTCGCAATTGAGGTAGGACTTCTTCAGGCCGACCGCGTCCTCGTGCCAGCCGGTTTCGGCGATGGTGACAAAGGTGCCGCCATCGTCGAGCGGTTCGAAATTCATTTCGATGCGGGTCTTGTAGGTCGGCTTGCCGTCGGCGTCGGTGGCATCCCAGCGCAGCACGATGCGGCTGTCTTTCTTCACCTCGTCGACCTCGACCGGAACCTTGCCCCACCAGATGACGGTGGCGCCCGCCTCCAGCAGTGCGCTGGCGCCGCCGATCGTGGTGAAGTAGCCGCTGAGTTTCTTCGGATTGACGACCGCATCGAAGACTTCGGCGACGGGTTTGCCGATGCGGCCAGAAACCCTGAATCCAAGAGACATATCCACAGCTCCTTCCTTGAATGGCTCAAGGATATGTTATAGAAATATAACATGTCAAGCCAATCGCGAGACGACAATGTTTTCAAGGCGCTGGCGCATCCGCGCCGGCGTGCGTTGCTGGACCGGCTGAAGGATGCGCCGCAGACCACCGGCATGTTGTGCGATGCCTTCCCCGACATGGACCGCTGCACGGTCATGCTGCACCTGAAGGTGCTGGAGGAGGCCGACCTGGTCGTGGCGCGGCGCGAGGGGCGCGAACGCTGGAACCATCTCAACGCGCTGCCGATCAAGCACATCCACGACCGCTGGATCAGTCAATATGCCACGCACGCGATCAGCATCCTCGACCGGCTGAAATCCGATCTTGAGGGATGAAAGGTTTGCCGAAGCCTGCCGATTTTCGGATCTTGAAACCCTTGCGTGCCGGCAGCAATGGCGCGGCTGGACGAATTGAGCCGATTTATCTATAAGCCGGCCATTCCGACAGCGAGCGCCGTCCGTCCGTCAGGGACGCAGCAGGACGTTCTGAAATTTTGAATTCGAGCATTTTGCAAGATGCCGGGTGGTTCACCAGGCGGCAGATGCTCTAGCCGAGAAGATGACAGGGGTGCCATGGCTGGCCATTCACAGTTCAAGAACATCATGCACCGCAAGGGCCGCCAGGATGCGGTGCGGTCGAAAATGTTTTCCAAGTTGGCGCGCGAAATCACCGTCGCCGCCAAGAGCGGCACGCCCGATCCATCGATGAACCCGCGCCTGCGCCTTGCGGTGCAGAACGCCAAGGCGGTGTCGATGCCGAAGGACAATATCCAGCGCGCCATCAACAAGGCGTCGATGGGTGATGCCGAGACCTACGAAGCCGTGCGCTACGAGGGATACGGGCCAGGCGGTGTCGCGCTGATCGTCGAGGCGCTGACCGACAACCGCAACCGCTCGGCGTCGAATGTGCGCGCTGCCTTCACCAAAGCCGGCGGGGCGATGGGCGAGACCGGCTCGGTATCGTTCATGTGGGACCGCGTCGGCGAGATCTACTATCCGGCATCGGCCGGCAGCGCCGAGAAGGTGATGGACGCGGCGATCGAGGCCGGTGCCGACGACGTCCAGTCGGACGAGGAAGGCCACACGATCTACTGCGCTTTCGAGAATCTCGGCGAAGTGTCGAAGGCGCTGGAAGGCGCGCTTGGCGAGGCTGAATCGGTGAAGCCGATCTGGAAGCCTCAGACCAATATCGCGGTCGACGAGGAGCGGGCGCAATCGCTGATGAAGCTAGTTGCGACGCTCGAGGACGACGACGACGTGCAGAGCGTCTACGCCAATTTCGAGGTCGACGAGGAGACCTTGGCGAAGCTCAGCGCGGCATGATCCAAGACACGCTGCCCACCGTCCGCATCACCTATTGCACCCAGTGCCTGTGGCTGCTCAGGGCCGGCTGGATGGCGCAGGAGCTGCTGTCCACCTTCGGTACCGATCTCGGCGAGGTGACGCTGGTGCCCGGCACCGGCGGCATCTTCACCATTTCCTGCAATGACACGCTGGTCTGGGACCGCAAGCGTGACGGCGGTTTTCCCGACGCCGCAAAGCTCAAGCAGCTGGTTCGCGACGTCATCGATCCGGATCGCGATCTCGGCCATGCCGATCGCAAGGGCCATAAGCCAAAAGATCCTGCCTGAAGGCCTTTTACGCTTCCGTCCTGCATTCACCGCCATGCGAAGATGAGGCAGCCCAGCGCCACGATGGCGGAGATGGTGCGGACATGATTCCACATCACCCAGTCCTTGAGATAGGTGGCCCACACGGCGGCGCCGTTGGCGCTTGCCGGATCGACCGCAGCCAGGGCGTTGTTGAGCGGCACGTTGAACATCATCGTCACGATCGGATTGCCGACGACATAGATCAGGGCGCCGGCGAGAAGCCAGAACGAACCCGGTTGGCTCCAGCCGATAAGAGCGCCGGCGGCGAGGACAAGACAGACCAGCCCGGTGCCGAAAAGTGCGGTCATGAATGCCGGCGTGATCACGGTGATGTTGATCGAATTCATGGCGGCGATGCCGCCTGCGGCAGGCAAGCGGGCGAGCGCCGGCATGATAAAGTTGGAGAAGGCGAAGAAAACGCCGCCGACAACGCCTGAGCCAATGGCAGCGACGAAGGTGAGGGTGGGAAGCAGTTTCATGATCATGTCAGTTGCTCCGGTTTCGGGGTTCGAGCAATTTGATTGGCGTGGCGTTTAGAAAATGTGAGCGATCCTCATATTTGCAAAACGTGATAAACCCTCGTATTTTGTCAGTCAAGCCATTTTTCTGGAGACAGTCATGGAAGGCACCGCTGCACCGGGTTCCCGCAATGAGCAGGCCGCATCGCCGCGCCGGGCGCCGAGCCAGCAGCGCAGCCGCGAGCGGGTCGAGCGGATGCTGGCCACCGCCTCGGCGCTGATCGCCGAGCAAGGCAGCGACGCCATGCGCATGGGCGAGGTGGCCGAGAGGGCCGGCGTGTCGATCGGCTCGCTCTACCAGTTCTTCCCCGACAAGCGGGCGCTCATCTGGGCGCTGGCCGAACGCTACACCGCCGAAAGCCAGGCCTGCATTGCCGCGGCACTGGCGGAGGTCAGTGACGCCGACGGCCTGCGCCGGGCATTTTCGGAACTGGTGAATATCTACTACGGAATGTTCCTGGCGGAGCCGGTGATACGCGACATCTGGTCGGGCACGCAGGCCGACAAGGCGCTACGCGAACTCGAGCTTGCCGATAGCCGGGCCAACGCCGAATTCCTTACAGCCGTGCTGAAACGGCTGCGGCCATCCGCCGATCCGGAAGCGCTGGAAACGACGGCGTTTCTCATCTGGCAGATGGGCGAGGCCGCAATGCGGCTGGCGATCTCGGTCGGGCGGCAAGAGGGCGACCGGCTGGTTGCCGCCTACAAGCGGATGGCGCTGCGCGAGCTGGTCGGCGAATAGGGCCGTATTTTCGCAATAAAAAACCCGCCACGAAGGCGGGTTTCTCGATCTGCGAAACGCCAATGCGGCTTAGAGGCCGAAACCTTCGAAACGCTTCTTGAACTTCGACAGGCGGCCACCGCGGTCGAGCAGGGTCTGCTGGCCGCCAGTCCAGGCCGGATGGGTGGTGGGGTCGATATCGAGGTTCATCGTATCGCCTTCCTTGCCCCAGGTCGAACGGGTCATGTATTCGGTGCCGTCGGTCATGACGACCTTGATGGTGTGGTAGTCGGGATGAATATCGTTCTTCATGGGTCTGTTCCTGGCTTGCCGGGTGCTGCCGACGGGCTAAAGCCTGCGTCGATGCGCCCCTTTTTAAAACTCGAAGCCGCAGCTATTGAGGAGCCACGGCTTCTAAAACGGTCGGCGAGCCTATACATCAGCCGGAATTGAATCACAAGGCCGCGGCAAGCGCATATTGATGGCGCAAGCCTCATAGGGCCAAAGGAAACGGTCATGGCGAACATCAGCGGCGATGCAGACGAGCGCAGGCGCTCGCTGAGGCCGCTGCAGCGCCTGTTTCCCTACATTACGCATTACCGCAAAATGGTCATCGGCGCGATCGTCTCGCTGGCCGTCGCGGCGGCGACGACGCTGGCGCTGCCGCTGGCCGTGCGGCGGATGATCGACCACGGTTTTTCCGCTTCCGATTCCAGCTTCATTGCCGAATATTTCGCCATGCTGGTGGTGATGGCCGCCGTTCTGGCGGCGGCGTCGGCCAGCCGCTACTATTTCGTCATCACACTCGGCGAGCGCGTCGTTGCCGATATCCGCCGCGATGTCTTTGCCCACGTCACAACGCTGTCGCCATCCTTTTTCGACACGGCCCAGTCGGGCGAGATCGTCTCGCGGCTCGCCGCCGACACGACACAGGTCAAATCGGCCGTCGGTGCCACCGCCTCGGTGGCTTTGCGCAACGTCATCCTCGGCCTGGGCGCCGTGGCGATGATGGTCTTCACCAGCCCAAAACTGTCCGGCCTGGTCATCGCGGCCATTCCGCTGATCGTGCTGCCGCTGGTCGCCTTCGGCCGCTCGGTGCGGCGCAAGTCACGGCTGGCGCAGGATACTCTGGCCAATGCCACCGCCTACGCCAGCGAGCAGATCGGCGCGGTGCGCACCCTGCAGGCCTTCACCAACGAGAAGCTTGTGACCGGGTATTTTTCGTCCGCCGTGGAAGCAGCGTTCGAAGCGGCGCGGACCTCGATCTTTGCCCGCTCCTTTCTCACCTTCGTCGCCATCTTCATGATCTTTTCCTCGGTCGTGGCGGTGCTGTGGTTCGGTTCGCGCGACGTGCTCGACGGCACGCTGTCGCCGGGCACGCTCGGTCAATTCCTGCTCTATTCGGTGTTCGCCGCCGGCGCGCTCGGCGCCCTGTCGGAGGTCTGGGGCGAACTGTCCCAGGCAGCGGGCGCTGCCGAACGGCTGACCGAGATCCTGGCCGAGAAACCCGCGATCCAGGCGCCCGCCGATCCGAAGCCGCTGCCGGCAAAGGCGAGAGGCGCGATCAGCTTCGACGATGTCTCCTTCTCCTATCCGGCCCGGCCCGACCGCGCCGCCGTTCATGGCCTGAGCTTTCAGGTCAAACCCGGTGAGACGGTGGCGATCGTCGGGCCATCCGGCGCCGGCAAGAGCACGGTGTTTTCGCTGCTTCTGCGCTTCTACGATCCGGAGGCCGGCAGGATCGTCATCGACGGGGTCGATCTGCGCGAGGCCGATCCGGCGGCGATCCGCGCGCGCATCGCCATCGTGCCGCAGGACGTCACCATCTTTGCCGCAAGCGCGCGCGACAATATCGGCTTTGGCCGGCCTGGCGCCAGCCAGGCCGAGATCGAGGCGGCGGCGAAGGACGCGCTTGCCGACGAGTTCATCCTGAAACTCGAAAAGGGCTATGACAGCCAGGTCGGCGAGCGCGGCGTGACGCTGTCGGGCGGCCAGCGCCAGCGCGTGGCGATCGCCCGCGCCATTTTGCGCGATGCGCCCATCCTGCTGCTCGACGAGGCGACCTCGGCGCTAGATGCCGAAAGCGAGACGCTGGTGCAAACGGCGCTGGACCGGCTGATGAAGGGCCGCACCACGATCGTCATCGCCCATCGGCTGGCAACCGTGCTGAAGGCCGATCGCATCCTGGTCATGGATGGCGGCCGCATCGTCGAGGAAGGCACGCATCAGAGCCTGGTCGCCAAGGGCGGCATCTATGCGCGGCTGGCCAAGCTGCAGTTCGATACCGGGGCGAATGCTTTCAGGGGTGCGGCCGAGTAGCATTGCTCCATCCCGATGAAATCGGGATGAGGCTCCATCTTCTTGTTTGACCATGATCTTTTCCGAAAACCGGCATCCACTTTTCGGGATCATGGTACCCAGCGGCGGCCGAGATTCTTCAGCTACCGAAAGCTCGGCGTTTGCCTCGTCGATAGGCGATGAACAGGGGAACGCCGACAAGCAACGATAACAAAAGCATGCTGGCGACGGTCTGTCGCTGCTCCTTTGCCGGATCGCTGAGCTGCACATCGGCAGGCGGCTCTTCATAGGTAAAATCGTACTGCCAGCGAATTTGGTCTGCGAGGTCATCGACGGTTTTCAGATAATCGGCAATCGCCTTGGCCGGTACTTCAGTCGCCAGCGTCTGAAAGTTCCATTCAACTTGAAATTCGGTGGGCGTGTTGGACCAGGATGCCTTGAGAGACAGATAGGGCGTCACGACGTTTTTCATCGACTCGCCGGAAAACCTCGCCTTGAGGTTGCGCACGGTCACCTTGTGGCGGCGGTAGAACTGGGGGCCGAGGGAGACGGGCCCGGTTCGGTCGACGATTGTCGGGGTTGGAAGAGAGTTGTTGCCGAGATCGGCCGCGCGGATCGGGAAATTCTTTGCCAGATCGTTGGCCGTCAGCGCCTCCGCCGGCAAGCGATAACTTTCCTTCACGCTCACTATGTTGCCGTCGCGCCGATCCACGATTTCCGGCTTGGCGATGGTTTGGATGCCCGGATATTGCTTGTTGTAGTATTTCAGGTAGGCGTCCGACACCTCGCTCAGCGACCTGCTGGCGAAATTGCCGCGCATCCAATCGGCATCGGCGTCCTCATATGTCGAGAAGACCGTCAGCACGAGGGGATCGCCCGGTTTCCGCGGAAAGTCGAATTCCTCGGCGATCTGGATCGATGGGCTGGTAAGCACAGGGCTCGGCATCTTCTCCAACCCGCCGGTGCTGGAAAGCGGCAGCGCGAAGCCGTAGTCCGGCTGTGCGAGATTGTGCGCCCTGCCGCCCTGAAGATAGTTCGTGGCGTCCAGCCAATATGTCTTTGCTCCGATCCTTGCCTTGACGATGGCATGGTCGAAATCGCGAAGCGCCGGCAGATGCTGGTCCAGAGCCCGCCCCTCGTCGAGATCGGCCAAGGCGACCTCGGCAGCAATGCCAAGCCGCACAAGCGACGAAACCAGCAGCAGGGCCTTGTCCTTGCAGTCACCGAACCCGCTCAGGATAACCGTCGCGGGATCACGCGGAACGTAGGAACCGGCACCCATCGACAGGCTTACATAGCGGATCTGGTCCTGCACCAACCGCATTGCCTCGACCATCCGGTCTTCGGGCACCGGATGCCGCAGAGCGATGTCGTCGAGCTTTGCGGCAAAAGCCGGGGGAAAAACGGTCGCTGGCTTGTAATAGGGCGCAACGGCATCGACCACACTTTGCCAATTCGCGGTAGACGCGACATCGATGGAGCCCCAGCCTGGATAGGTCACGGGCAGGTTGTCCTCGACATTGACCGGTTTCGGGTTTGGAACTTCCCATAGATAGGTGGTGTCCGGCCCAGTCGGGGAGATTGACGGCTTAAGTCGGGTTCCCCTTGTCTTGATCTGGAGCGGCTGGCCCGAAGGCCAAATGATGCTTGTGCGGATAAGCGCTACCGGCTCTTCCCATTCGGTGGAGAAATTCTTGAAGAAAAGGTCCTTGCCGACCAGCGGCGTTATCTCATAGGTCGACCCGTAGTCGACGATGTCGCCGGCACGCACGTCATCGATGTTGACATGTGCTGTCAGCCAGCCGTCGAAGACGCCTTTCTCGGCGTCTCTTTCCCTGCGGAAGATGTCGAATTCGACGCCTTCCAGCCGGTCCAAAACGGCACCATCGCGGATGATGTGAAGATGGTTGAGCGTGACCTTGTGCCGGGACGGATCGAACTGCAGATCGATACTCGCGCCACGATCCAGGCCGGGACGGTCGACGATTTTATAGACGGTGCGCGAGTACTCGACATAGCCGCCGGCGCGATGCTTGATCTGGTCGTCCGAGAGCAGCCATGAAACGCCATTCTTGATTTGATCCGATCGGGTGGGATCGGCAGCCGGAATATCAAGCTGCTTTACCCAGCTTTCTGCCGGACCCTTGAGAACCATGTCGTCGGACATGGCCGGAGAACTCAGGCCGATCAATAAGATGAAAAATACCAAGCGGAGCCAGAAAGACTTCATCCTATGAAAACTGTAACAGACAGACATCTACGCTCGCCCAACTTGGAAGAACTCCTTTTTCAGAGGCTTTCCCACCAAAGTAAAGGCCAGTTTCGCGGATTTCTGCAGTCACCGCGGCAAGAACCTGGAATAGACGAAGCGGCTCAGTTCCCGTACCGCTTCTTCAGATGGTCAGTGAAATGTGCGGCATCGAGCTTTTCGCCGGTAGCGCGTTCGAGCAGTTCCGGTGTCGACCAGCGCGAGCCTTGCGACCAGATCCTTTTGCGGCGCCAGTCGTTGATCGCCGCGAAATCTCCCTTGGCGAGGTCTTCGTCGGCTGAAGGATGATCCCTGGTCAGCGCCGCCCATTGCTGCGCCGCCATCATGGCGCCGAGCGTGTAGGAGGGGAAATAGCCGAAGGCGGCACCCGGCCAGTGGACGTCCTGCATCGGACCGTCAGCCGGATTGTCTGATGTCGACAGGCCGAGATAATCGCGCATCTTGGCATCCCAGGCTTCGGGCAGGTCGGCTGCTTCCAGCCGTCCCGAGACAAGCTCCTGCTCCAGCTCGTAGCGCAGGATGACGTGCAGCGGATAGGTGACCTCGTCGGCATCGACGCGGATCAGGCCGCGCTCGACCCGGTGCACATGCGGCAGGATGTCGTCGATCGCCCAGCGCTCGCCGAGGTGTCTTTCGACCACCGGCAGCGCCCAGCGCCAGAATTCTGGATTGCGGCCGATCTGCTTTTCGACGAACAGGCTCTGGCTTTCATGCACCGCCATGCCGCGCGCTCTGCCCAGAGGCCAGTGCGCCCACACCTTCGGCAGGTTCTGCTCGTACAGCGCATGGCCGGTCTCGTGCAGCACGCCCATCAGCGCCGACAGGAAATCCGAAGTCTTGTAGCGGGTGGTGATGCGCACGTCGCTCGGCACGCCGCCGCAGAAGGGATGGTGCGAAACCGACAGCGAGCCGTGGGTGAGGTCGAAGCCGACCGCCGCCATCATGGCGAGGCCAAGCTCGCGCTGCTTGTCCAAGGGGTATCTGCCGGAAAGCGGCTTCAGCGGATGTTTCGCCAGCCGCTCTTCCTGCACGGCCAGTGCCTCCGGCACGAAGCCTTTCAGGAAGGTCTTCAACTCGACAAACACAGGCGTGATGTCGGCGGCGCGATTGCCCGGGTCATATTGCTCCATCAGCGCGTCGTAAGGCTCGAGCCCGAGCACCTCGGCGCGAAGGGCCGCCTCCTCGCGGACCAGCGCCACGACGCCTTCGAGCGCCGGTAGGAAACCCGCCCAGTCGTTCTTGGCGCGCAGGTCGCGCCAGAGCTGCTCGGAGCGCATGCGCGCGGTCGTCTGGCGCTCGACGAACTCGACCGGCAGGCAGGTCAGGTTGGTGTATTGCCGGCGGAATTCCCCGACCGCGGCCTGCTGCTCTTCGTTCAGCGCCTCCTGCTCGGCCGCCGCGATCCAGTCGGCAATCTCCGGCGCAGTCGCCCGGGCATGGTGCATGCCGGCAAGCGCCGACATTGCCTCTGCGCGCTTCTCGCCGCCGCCGACCGCCATATGGGTCGCCTCGTCGGCGCCGAGGATGGCGAGGGCGTGTTCCAGCGCTTCGAGCTTGTGACCGAGGTCGTCGAGTTTTTGAAAGGACATTGTGGGTTCCGCTGATTTGACGGCGGGAAAAGATACCAATGCAAAAGCGTTGGCAACCCCGAAGCCGTCCGCGATCGACGCATTGACTGCCGGCTGCAACAGCCGAAAAGCATCTTGTGAAAGCGGTGGCGTGCGTGATCAATGTCGTCCGGCGGCGGCAGACCGCGATGGGGGAGACGAAAAATGATCGCCAACGTGCTGGTCGGGCTGGTAGCCGTGATCCACCTCTGCATCGTCTACCTGGAGATGGTGCTGTAGGACACGCCGCGCGGCCATATGGTATTCAGGCTGACGCCGGAATTCGCCAGGGCCTCGAAAGTGCTTGCTGCCAATCAGGGGCTTTACAACGGCTTTCTCGCAGCCGGCCTGACCTGGGGGCTTTACCTCGGCGAAGCCGGTTTTCAGTAGTCTTCTTCTTGCTCTGCGTCGCCGTCGCCGGCCTTTACGGCGGCAACGGCGGGCCGCAAAATCCTGTTCATCGAGACAGTGCCGGCAGTGCTGGCGCTGATTGCACTGGCGTTGGCTAGCCGCATGATCCCCGAACCGAAAGCTGGAAAAGGATCATGCGCAAAATCCATTGCCACACTGCCGGGCACTGCGGCCGATTTCAGCCGCCTGGATAAGTTGGGCCGTAGCCGTTGGGATAGTATCCGCCATCGGCGCCGTTGCCGATGAGGAAGGCACTGCCGGTGTCAGCGCGCAGCTTTTGGCTGACATCGTCGAGCTGCGCCAGCAACTGCTGATATTGCGTGCTCGGCATGGTTCCATCGCGTGCGGCCCTCTGGGCGGCCCGATCGAGTTGAGCGACCTGCGTGCGCAAGTCGCGCGCCTCGCCCGGCTCGAGCTTGTTCGCCCGGATGGCGCCCTGGATACCCGTCTCCACACTCTGGATCTGATTGATCAAGGCCGTCGCACGCGGGCCGGCGTAAGCGCCAGCAAACGGAACGGCGAGGAGCAGTGTGGCGAGCGTAGCAGTCCTGAGATTCGTGGGAGCGAAGAAGCGCATGGTTGCGTCTCCTTTACTGGGGAAGGCGGTGGTTGGGAGGGTCCTGCCTTCCGGCCGCGGGGCCGTCAGGTTCCGTCGCGTCGCGATGAGCGGTTCCACCGCCGGCGGTTCTCGGCCCATGACCAAGGCTAAAAGGCCATGGCGGCAAAGTGTAATTAAAAAAAGGTAATTTTTTCAGCTCTTGCCGCTGCCGCACCAATGCCCTAAATGCCGCCGACTTGAGCCGGCTCGAGCCGGCTCGACCTGGCCCGACCTGGCGCATGATACAAGCCAAAGGCCTGCAGATCACCGCTCGGTCAACTTCAACTCGATGCGGCGGTTCTTGTTGCGCGCCTCTTCGGTATCGGCGGGGTCGAGCGGCTGGAATTCGCCGAAGCCGGCCGCGACCAGCCGGTTGGCCGGCACGCCGTTCTCGATCAGGAACTTGACCACCGATGTCGAGCGCGCCGTCGACAATTCCCAATTGTCGCGGTAGCGGCCGGTGCCGGAGAGCGGCTTGTTGTCGGTGTGGCCATCGACGCGCAGCACCCAGTTGATCTCCGGCGGGATTTCCTTTTGCAATTCGATGATGGCATCGGCGAGCTTCTTCATCTCGACCTTGCCGGCATCGTTGATCACCTCGGAGCCGGTCGGGAAAAGCACTTCCGACTGGAAGACGAAGCGGTCGCCGACGATGCGGATGTTCTCGCGGTCGGCAAGAATTTCACGTAAGCGGCCGAAGAAATCGGAGCGGTAGCGGTTTAGCTCCTGCACGCGTTGCGCCAGTGCGACGTTGAGGCGGCGGCCGAGATCGGCGATCTTGGTGTTGGATTCGCGGTCGCGCGTTTCGGACACGTCGAGCGCTTGTTCGAGCGCTGCGATCTGCCTGCGCAGCGCCGAAATCTGCTGGTTGAGGATCTCGACCTGGCTCAGCGCCTGCTGGCTGATCTGGCGCTGGCTGTCGAGCTCGCCGGAAAGTGCCGTCGCGCGCTGGTTGGCGGCATCGCCGGCACCGGCGCCTTGCGCCAGCAATTGCTCGAGCCGGCTCTTCTCCGCCTCCGATGCAGACAGCGATGCCTGCAAATTGGCAAGGGTGTCCTCCTTGTCCTGCGTCGTCGAGCGTTCCAGCGCCAGAAGCTGGGTCAACTCGTTGATCTGCGAATTGAGGCGGTTGAGCACCGTGTCCTTGCCGGAGATCTCGCGGCCGAGCAGGAACTGCGCCAGCACGAAAACAGTCAGCAGGAACATGATCGCCAACAGCAGCGTCGACAGCGCATCGACGAAGCCCGGCCAGTAATCGATGCGGCGGTCGGAGCGCCGGCCTCGTGCCAACGCCACGTCAATGCACTCCAGGCTTCTTCAAGGCGTCGGCGATCTTCTCCAGGGTGTTGCGCATCGCCTTCTGCTCGTCGGACTGGGCCTCGACCCAGTCGCGCATGATCTGCTGTTCCGAGCGCATGTTCTTGACCAGGCCGGAAATGCCGTCGGCGAGATTGGCCATGGCGGTGGCGACGCGCGGATTGGAGCCGCCGCCATTCTCCTGCAGAGTGCGCAGCTTTTCCGACAACAGCCGGATTTCCTCGGAAGGTTCGGTCTTGGCCGCGTCGGCAACGACGATGTCGGAGGACAGGTCGGTGACCGAGGACAGCCAGTTTTCGAGTTCGGTATAGAAGCGCGTCTGGGCGCGGCCGGCCTGCAGGTCGAGGAAGCCGAGCACCAGCGAGCCGGAGAGGCCGAACAGCGAGGACGAGAAGGCGGTGCCCATGCCGGCCAACGGAGCGGAAAGCCCCTGCTTCAGGGATTCGAGCACGGCCGCGGCATCGCCGGTGCCGGGATCGAGCGACTCGATGGTTTCGCGGATCGAGCCGATCGTGTTGAGCAGGCCCCAGAAGGTGCCGAGCAGGCCGAGGAACACCAGCAGTCCGACAAGGTAGCGCGACGTGTCGCGGCTTTCGTCGAGCCGGGTGGCGATCGAATCCAGCATGGTGCGCATCGAACTGGTCGAGAAGGCAATCGTCGAGGAGCGGCCGATCATCGCCTTCATCGGCGCCAGCAGCACCGGTTCGGTGGTTTCGGAACCGGCGCGGAACGAGTTGACCCAGCGCACCTCGCGGAACAGCCGGCCGACCTGGACGAAGGCCAGCAGGATGCCGACCGCCAGCACGCCGATGATCAGGCCGTTGAGACCGGGATTGGTGACGAAGGCGGTCGAGATCTGGCGCGTCAGGATGGCGGCGATGAAGGCCACGATGAACAGAAAGATCACCATGGTCAGCAGAAACACCTGCGGGCTCGACAATTTGTGCGGGTCGTAGATCAGAACGTCGGAGCGCCTGCCCATGCCGAAGGATCTGAGAAGAGTCATCCGTGCCCCGTTTCCGATGCCGTCGCCGCCGATCAATTTGTGTTTGCGACTCTAAACGGAATTGTGACGAAATTGAATGGCGCTTGGCAATATTGCCACTGTCCGCGACCGGAGGTCAAAGCCGGTGGATGACCAAGCAGTCGACCATGGCGGCCAGATGCAGGCCGGCGCCGGTGACGACAAAGCCATGCCACAGCGCATTGTGGAAACGCAGGCCCTTCCAGGCGAAGAAGATCACGCCACAGGAGTAGACGATGCCGCCGGCAACGATGAGCGCGATCGATGTCGCCGGCAGCGTCCGCACGAGCGGCTCCACCAGAACGATACCGCTCCAGCCGATGGCTAGGTAGAAGACGATCGCCAGCCGGTCGAAACGGCCGGGAAGAAAGACCTTGATGGCGATGCCGACCGCCGCGGCGGTCCAGACCAGGACGATCATGGAAACGGCCAGCGGCGAGCCGCCGAGCTGCGCCAGGAAAGGCGTGTAGGTGGCAGCGATCAGCAGATAGATCGCGGCATGGTCGAAGCGCCGCAATATCCATTTTGCCGGCGACGACACCGGCCAGACATTGTAGGCCAGCGAAACCGACAGCACGGTGAGCAGCGATACTACATAGAAGGCGGCGGCGACGTATTCGCCGGGGCCGGTTCGATAGGCGGCCAGTGCCAGCAGCGTCGAGCCGGCAGCGATCGCCAGCACGATGCCCACGGCGTGGACAATGCCGTCGGCGATGATCTCGGCGCGCGAGTAATGCCAGCGCCCCATGAAGGGAATGTCGAGCTGGGAGAGTTCGCTCTGGGGTTGGGGCCGGCTGTTCGTCATCGATGATCCTGCGCCACCTTATCTGGGCGGCCGCGGGACAGTATTTCAAGCTTTGGTTGCGGTTTTGCGACTGCGGCGGTTCAGCGCGGTGTGCCTCTATCAGCCGGCTGAGAGTGGCCTTTTGATAGTCTTCAACAGCGCGCGCTGGATGAGTTCGTTGCCGGCGACGAGTGAACCGGCGTTCAGCACATCCTGTCCCCCGGCGAAATCGGAGACGAAACCGCCCGCCTCGCGGATCAGCAAAATGCCGGCGGCGACATCCCAGGCCGACAGGCCGGTTTCCCAGAACCCGTCCATGCGGCCGGCGGCGACGTAGGCGAGATCGAGCGAGGCGGAGCCGAGACGGCGGACGCCAGAGACCTCGGCCATGACATTGCGCAACTCGATGAGGAAATTGCCGTGCTGGCCACGCCCGAGATGCGGCATGCCGCAGCCGATCACCGCATCGACCAGCTTGGTGCGGCCGGCGACGCGCAGCCGGCGGTCGTTCATGAAAGCGCCGCCGCCGCGCTCGGCGGTATAGAGCTCATCCATCGCCGGATTGTAGACGACGCCGGCGACGATCTGGCCCTGGCGCTCCAGCGCGATCGAAACGGCAAAGAGCGGAATGCCGTGCAGGAAATTGGTGGTGCCGTCGAGCGGGTCGACGATCCAGCGGTGCTGGCCGTCGTCGCCCTCGATCACGCCGCGTTCCTCCATCAGGAAGGCGTAGCCGGGCCGCGCCTTGGAGAGTTCGGCAAAGACGATGTCTTCGGCCTTGCGGTCGGCCTGGCTGACATAGTCGCCCGGCCCCTTCATCGAGACCTGCAGGTTCTGCACTTCGCCGAAGTCACGCGACAGCGAGCGGCCGGCCTTCATTGCGGCCTGGACCATGACATTGAGGATCGCGGAACGCGCCATTGCTGTTCTTCCTGTCGCTGCGCCTATCTGCCTTGACGCATGATCTTATCCAAAAAGTCTGCAACTCTTTGGGATCACGCCTCAGTCGGCGCGGCGCACGTAAGTGATTTCGTTGGTATCGACGATGATGCGCTCGCCCGAGCCGATGAACGGCGGCACCAGCACGCGGATGCCGTTTTCGAGTATCGCCGGCTTGTAGGACGAGGCTGCCGTCTGGCCCCTCACCACCGGGTCGGCCTCGGTGATGGTCAGCGTCACCTGGTCGGGCAGCGAAATACCGATCGGCCTTTCGTCATAGAGCTGGACCGTCACCATCATGCCGTCCTGCAGGAAGGCGGCGCGATCGCCGACGAACTCCTTTTGCAATTCGAGCTGCTCGTAGCTTTCGGTGTCCATGAACACCAGCGCGTCGCCCTGCTCGTAGAGGAAGGAAAAATCCTTCAGATCGAGCCGGATCTGCTCGACCGTCTCGGCCGAACGGAAGCGCTCGTTGAGCTTGGTGCCGTTGATCAGGTTCTTGAGTTCGACCTGGTTGTAGGCGCCGCCCTTGCCGGGCTTGACGGTGTTGGTCCTGACCGCCACCCAAAGGCCGCCATCATGCTCGATGACGTTGCCGGGACGGATTTCGTTGCCATTGATCTTGGCCATGGTGAGGTGATCCGGAAATGAGATGATCGCCGCAAAGGGCAATTTGGCGCCTCCAAGACCACAAATCGCCAGCAGAGGCAAGGAGCGCCTTCCGATGAAGCGGGAACGAAGCTGGCCCGGCAGCGCGGCGTGGTGGCCTCAGTCCGCCCTGACAGTCGCGGTGACGGCCTCGGTCACCGCGTCGGCGACCTCTCTCAAAAGATGCAGGTGCGGCGAACGCAGCACGACAATTCGCAGCGACAGCTCGAGGCCGGGAGCGTCGACCAGGGCAATGCCCTCAGGCAGCTTTTCCCGCATCAGCCGCCTGGGCAGCAGGCCAAGGCCTTGGCCTCGACGAACCCAGTCGATCTGCAGCGCGCTGTCCTGAATCTCGGCGCCGACCATCAACCTGTGGCCGCCCTCGGCCAGCGCAGCCGCCAGCCGCCGGCGCGCGTCGCAGGGTTCAGGGCTGAGGACCCAGGGCGTGGTCTTGACGTCGGCTTGCCGGCTGGTGTTTTCGGCAGCGATGATGCCGAGGGGCTCGGTTCCGACAACGCCGTCTCCAGTTTTGGAATTGCTGCCGTCCAGGATGAAGGCGAGGTCGAGCTGTCCGCGCTTGTGCTGGTCGGCCAGCTCAAGACTCCAGCCGCTCTTCAGACGCAGCGAAACCTTCGGAAACCGCGCCACGGCATCAGCAATGGCGGCGGCCACGGCTTTGTCGCAAAGTCCATGCGCGAGGCCGAGCCGCAGCAGGCCCTCCGGCTCGTCGCCCTTGGCGAATGATCTCAGCGCGTCGACGGCGGCGAGAATGTCCTTGCCGCGTGCCAGCACCTCTACGCCGGCCGGGGTCAGTCGGGACGGCTTTAGCCGGCGGTCGAGCAATTCCGTGCCGAGCATCTCCTCCAGCCGCTGGATCTGGCGGGTGACGGCCGGCTGCGTCAACGGCAGGCGTCGAGCCACCTTCTGAATCGAACCCTCCTCGGCAAAGAGGGCCAGTGTTTTCAGTTCTTCAAGCACGACACACCCGAACATGTCACAGAAGCATAATTATCCTGAACATTATGAATTTGAAATCCGGTGGATGGCAAGCGATTTTCCTCTGGCAGGACCCAGCTGAAAAGGAACGACGATGAAAGCGATCGAATTGCAGAGCCCGGGCGGCCTCGAGAACCTCAGAATGGTCGAGCGGCCGATGCCTGAACCGGGGCGCCAGGAGATGATTGTGAAGGTCAAGGCGACGGCGCTGAACTACCGCGATGCCGAGATCGTTCGCGGCAGCCATCACACGAAGTTTGCATTGCCGCTGGTGCCGCTGTCGGACGGCGTCGGCGAAGTCGTTGCCATCGGCGCCGAGGTCAGCCGGTTCAAGATCGGCGACCGGGTCTGCGGCACGTTCTGGCATCGCTGGGTCGGCGGCAGTTTCGCCATGGCCGAGCCATCCTATCAACGTGGCGGCCCGATCGACGGGCTGCTCAGCGAATTTGCCCGGCTCGACGAACAGGCGGCGGTGCTGGCGCCGGCCAATCTGAGCGACCTCGAGGCGGCGACGCTGCCATGCGCCGGCGTGACGGCATGGCATGCGCTGTTTACGGAGGGCAGCGTCAAACCCGGCGACACCGTGCTTTGCCTCGGCACCGGCGGCGTTTCGCTGTTTGCGGTGCAGTTCGCCGCCGCTGCCGGGGCGCGCGTCATCGTGACGTCGAGCAGCGACGAGAAGCTTGCGCGGGCAAAGCAACTTGGCGCGCAGGATGGCGTGAACTATCGCAGCGTCCCCGATTGGGCATCGGCCGTGCTGGGATTGACGGATGGCCGCGGCGCCGACCATATCATCGAGGTTGGCGGACCGCAGAGTTTTGCACAATCGCTGAGGGCAGCGGCGCGCGGCGCCCAGATCAACGTCATCGGCTATCTCGGCGGCAGTGACGGCGCCATCAACCCGCTCGACATCTTCCGCCGGCAGGTCAGGGCGCGAGGCATACCGGTGGGCTCACGCGAATCCTTTGAAGAGATGAACCGCGCTATCGCCGTCAACCGTTTGAAACCGGTGATCGACCGGGTCGTGCCATGGAGCCGGGCCGCCGAAGCCTTTCGGTACCTTGAACACGGCTCTCCCTTCGGCAAGGTCGTGCTCGATCATACCCAATGAGTCCGCCTGATGAGCCTGGTGCAATGAGTCGCGAGACCGCGGTCAGGGCAGGCGGTTGGCCCGTTGTAGCGCCTGCTGCGTCTGCTCGTCGGTCAGGCCCTGCAGGAAATCGTCCATCTCTTGGTCGATGAGCCCGGCGCGGCGGGCGACAACATACCAGGCACCGGCGAGGATCAGATCCGGGTCGGTGCCGATGCCGTTCATGTAGAGCTTGGCGAGACGGTTCTGGGCGGCGACATTGCCGCCCTCGGCGGCCTGCTTCATCCAGTTGAAGCCGGATTTCAGGTCGCGGGCCCCCCCGCGCCCCTCGATCATCCAGGTTGCGAGATCGATCTGTGCGGTGTCGTAGTTCTGCCGCGCGGCCTGTGCCAGCAGGCCGCGGGCGCGGACATCGTCGCGCGGCTTGCCGCCGGCGCCATTGGCGTAGACCTGTGCCATCGCATATTGTGCGTCGGCGAGCCCGGTCGCGGCAGCGCGCTCGTAATAGGATACGGCTTTGGCAATACCGGAATCGCCGGGCTCCTGTTCGACCATCAGCTGCGCAAAATTGAACTGCGCCAGGCGGTTGCCGGCCTCGGCGGCGGCCTGCATCAGCGCATAGGCCTCCTTCTCGTCCTTTTTGACGTAGCGGCCGTCGAGCAGCATCAGCGCATACTGGAATTGCGATTCCGGGACGCCCTGCTCGGCGGCAAGCGCATACCACTTCGCCGCCCCTGCCGCGTCGACCGGCACGCCGAGGCCGCGCGACAATATCTCGGCCACCAGCGTCTGTGCCGCCGGATCGCCGTTTTGAGCGCGCGAAAGCGCAAGGTTGTAGGCCGTCTTGTAGAGCCCGCGCTGAAAGGCGCCGTAGGCAGCATCGGACGGCTTTGCGCCGAAGCGGTCGGGGTTGATGGTGTCGGCCGACGGCAACGGGGTGGTGGTGGCGGGCTGCGGCAATTGTGCGGCGATCGGCTTGTCGGCAGGTTCGCTGGAATCCGGCCTGGGCTGCGGCAGCGGAACGGGTTCCGCCGCTATCGCCTGCGTCACGGCCGTTGCAAGAAAGGCGCTGAAAAGGATTTTCCGCGAGAGCACGTCAGTCCTCGAAGCGCGGCGCGGTTTCGTCGAGCAGCGCGTTGGCGGCGGCGACCGCCATCTTCGGATCGACGCCGTCGGCGAAAACGGCGCTGGACAGTGCCACGAATTCAGCGCCGGTGGCGGCGACCGCTTCCACCGAGGCAAGATCCGATCCGGCCATGACGATGCAGGGGATATGGATGACGTCCGCCCACCATTGCCCGAGCGACAGGTTGCGGGGGTGCGGCTCAGGCTTGTTGTCGTAACCGAAACGGCCGAAGAAAATGTAATCAGGCCTGACCTCGCCGAGTTCCAGCGCATCGTCGCGGGTCTTGGCGCCGCCGGTGCCGACCATCATCCTGGCCTGGAAGTGTTCGATCGTTTCGGCGAGCTCGTCCTTGCCGACCTCGACATGAATGCCGTCGGCCTGGACGCGGCCGGCGATGCGGGTGTCGCCGGCAATGATGACCGCAATGCCGGCCGCTTGCGCCACCGGCACGATCTGCTCGGCAAAGGCTTGGAAAGAGGCCTCGTCCATACCGTTTTCCGGCAGGATAAGCGAGGCGACGTCACCGCCGTCGAAGGCCGCGGCGATGCGCTCGGCCGGCACGTTCGGCGGCGCGATCAGCACGATGCGGCAGCGGTTGGGCGGCGTTGCGTCATTCATTGGTGTTCGGTCCCGGTTATCGCCTATGCCGGGCGAAGATGGTTGCATTGCGGCATAGAGCAAAGTGCGGGAGTTGAACAGGCGGCAGGGGGATCACGTTTGCCGTCAACGATTTTATGGGGCTCGGCGCATGGCTGCCGTTGGCCGAAATTCTCCCCGCCGGTCGCTTGCGGCCCCTACGCAGGCACCTTCGATTTCCACAGCGACCAGCCGAGATTCATGCCGGCGGCGGCGACCAGGATGGCGGCGGCGCCGACGATCTGCGCCGGCTGCAGCCGATGGCCGAAGGCGACGACATCGACGAGGATGGCGACGACTGGGTAGATGAAGGACAGCGACCCCTGCAGATGCGTCGGCAGCTTCTGGATGGCACCGTACATGAGGATGTACATCAGGCCGGTATGGACGATGCCGAGTGTCGCCAGCATGACCCAGCTCCGCGCATCGGCGGGAAGGTGGGTGAGATTGGCGAAGGGTGCCAGCATGAGAACGCCGACGCAGACCTGGATCAGGGCGATCAGGTGCGGCGGCGTGCCTTTGAGCTTCTTGGTGACGATAGCCGCAACGGCCCAGAAGAAAGCCGCGGCCAGCGCCATCGCAATGCCGGTAAAGTAATCCGTACCATGATCGCCTGCATCGGGCGCGGCCTGCACGATCAGCAGCATGCCGGCGAAGGCGATGCCGAGCCAGGTCAGCTTGGTCACCGTCAGCCGTTCGGAGAAGAAGAGCGCGCCAAAACCCACCAGCATGAAGGGCTGCGTGTTGTAAACGGCCGTGGCGATCGAGATCGACGCGCGGGAAAACGCGCTGAACAGCAACAGCCAGTTGATAACGATGGCAGCACCGCCGAGAGCCGCGATCGCGACGATGCGAAGCGACAGCCTGCCACGCAGCAGTCCCAGCGCCGCGCAGATGATCAGCAGCGTTACCGCCCCGAAAGCACAGCGCCAGAACACCACGTCCATGATGGGCTGGCCGGAAAGGACGACGAACCAGCCGATCGTGCCGAGGATCGCCATCGCCGCCGTCATTTCGATCGTGCCGCGTACCGTGTTGTCCATGGATGCTCCTGAAACCCGTTGAGATTTTATAATCCCACAGCGGATCGGGTCTTTCCATGACTTCTAGCCGGTGATATGCAGGACGAACCTCATTAAATTAGGTAAACATCGGCTTTTTCTTGGAATTGTAAAATGCTGGACGAGCTCGATAGAAAGCTCCTCGATATCCTGGTCAAGGATTCACGGACCTCGCTGAAGGAACTGGCGCTGCAGGTCGGGCTGTCGTCACCAAGCGTTTCGGAGCGGCTTCGGCGGCTAGAGGATCGCGGCGTCATCCGCGCGTTCACCATCGACATCGATCCGCAGGCGCTCGGCTACGCCTTGCAGGCGATCGTTCGCATCCGGCCATTGCCGGGCAAGCTGCACATCGTCCAGAAGCTGATCGAGGAAATCCCGGAATTCGGCGAATGCGACAAGGTGACGGGCGATGACTGCTTCGTTGCCCGGCTGTTCGTCCGCTCGATCGGCGAGCTCGACGGGATTCTCGACCGCATCGCCGACAAGGCCGAAACCAGCACCGCCATCATCAAGGCGCAGCCGATCCGGAGACGCCCGCCGCCGCTCGACATGCCAAACATGTGACGGGTTTCGGTGGCGTGGCCCACATATTTGCGGTCGCGGCCTGACCATTTCTGGTCTATTCCAGAGTTCAACTTTCCCTCCAGCGTCCCTTCCCATGTCAGGCCTGCTCGTCGATCCCTGGTTCTATGCCGCGGCCATTCCGGCCGTCATCCTCGTCGGCCTGTCGAAAGGCGGCTTCGGCGGCGCCGTCGGTTTTGTCGGCGTGCCGTTGATGGCGCTGACCATGCCGCCGGTTCAGGCTGCCGCAATTCTTCTGCCAATTCTGTGCCTGATGGACATTGTCTCGGTGTGGACGTGGTGGGGTATCTTCGACCGCAAGATGCTGGCCGACATGATGCCGGGCGCCGTGATCGGCATTGCCCTTGGCTGGCTGACGGCGGCACTTGTAACCGAAGAGATGGTGCGGCTGATCGTCGGCGCGGTTGCCCTGATCTTCGTGCTGCGCTGGCTCTATTTGCAGCTCCGCCACGGTGCCGGCCACGCGGCGGAGCCCAACCGCGTCGCCGCGGGCTTCTGGGGTACTGTTGCCGGGTTCACCAGCTTCGTCGCCCATGTCGGCGGCCCGCCTTTTCAGGTCTATGCGCTGCCCATCAGGCTCGATCCGAAGGTGCTGTCGGGCACCGCGGCGATCTTCTTCGCCGTCACCAATGCGCTGAAGCTCATCCCTTATTTCGCGCTCGGCCAGTTCGATACCACCAATTTGACTGCGTCGGCGGTGCTGATGCCGCTGGCGCCGCTGTCGACAATCGCCGGCGCCTGGCTGGTGCGGCGGATGCGGCCGGAGCTGTTCTATCCCTTCACCTATGCGACCGTGGCGGTCGTCGCGGTCAAGCTTCTGTGGGACGGCATCGCCGGCCTCCTGTAAGACGGCGGCCCCATTCGGCCGCCGCCGGTTCCTTACACCTCAGGCGGCACTCGGCAGCAGCTGCCGCGTCCTGCCAAGCGCGAGCGCGGCGCCGGTTGCCAGTACGAACGCCATGCAGCCCAGAATGGTGATGTCGTGCAGCGTCGGCTTCAGCACCATGTCCGCGATGATCACCAGCATCACCGAATAGTCGAAGCGCGCGGCGCTGAGGACGCGCTGGCCCTGGGCAAGCACTGCCGGCGTCACGCCCTCCTTGGCGATCATGCCTGCCATGCGGTCGGCAGTCGGCTTGAAGATGAACATGCCGATGCAGAAGGTCGTCGCATAACCGGCAAGGCCGATCAGCACCCACAGATCGGAAAAGCCGACCCAGAAGCCGCACATGATGAGGCCGAAAAGCAATGTCAGCATCGACATCGGCGCGAAGAACCGGTTGCCGAGCTCGCCGGTGGCGCGCATCGCCTGCAGCATGCCTTCGACGTTTCCAGCGCGGTCGGCGCGTACCGCGAGCAGCATCAGCGTGAAGCCGCCGCCGACCCAGAGGATCGCCGAGACGATATGCAGAAATTTAACGGCCGAGTACCAGTCCATTATTCGCTCCTTGAGAGATTTGATGATTTGCCGGAGCGCAAGGTTTGCTCCGCCTCGTTGCGAGGAGCGGGCGTTTACCGCGGCGCCTGTTTCGGAACGATGTCGCGCGGCGAGCGGATCTGTTTCGATATGTCGGTCACGATCTGGAGGAAACATGGCGCAAGCGCGTCGCCCCGACTTTCCAGCCGGTAGTGGGAACGGGTGCCGTGGCCAGTCAGCTGTGCTGTTACGGCACAGATGCTGGGCGCTTGATCGAAAAATATGCCCTGCGTTAAGGCTTCGTTAAGCTTTACAGGCGTTTACTATGTCCATCCAGTGATCTGGATTCTTACCGAGTGGTTGGAGCCACTTTGTTTGACGCCTCCCTGTTAAACTCCTGAGAGCCGCCTTATCCGCGGCTCTTTTTTTGTCCGCCGGCATGGGCGTCCTTCCGGCTAAATGCGGCCGTTAACCGTTTGTTAAACATGTGCTTGCCTTCGCTGGCAGCGAAGCGCATTTTCAAGCTTCAGTCGTTTAGGCTGCCGGATATGGCGGCCAAGAGCCGAATCGGCCGGCTGTCAGGCAAGTGCAGGGGCGTAGCGATGAACGAGCCTTCGAAGGCGAGCGCGAAAACCATCAAGCTGGCGGAGCGCCGGGTTTTCTCCCAATCCTTCAAGCCGCTCTATCAGGAAGGCATGGGCCTGGTCGAGCAGGCGGCCGAATATCTCGACGGCAAGGGCCGCGCCGAGGCCAAGAAGCTGTCGAGGCTGGCGGCGACGCTTTATGCGGCCGAATCGATGCGGCTGACCACCAGGCTGATGCAGGTCGCCTCGTGGCTGCTTTTGCAGCGGGCGGCGAATTCCGGCGAGATGACCCGCGATCAGGTGGCCTCAGAAAAATCCAAGGTGCGTCTCGACACTGCCTCGGCGCATGATGAGGCGCCCGGCTGGGCCGAGCTGCCGAAGGATTTCATCGACCTCGTCAACCGTTCGCTGCGGCTGCAGGCGCTGGTGCGCCGGATGGACGAGGAGATCTATGGCGGCCTTGCCGAGGTGCCGCCGTCGAGCCGTCGCCTCAATCCGGTCTCCGACCAGATCACGCTGCTCAACACGGCTTTCGCCCGCGGCTGAGAGACCGTTTCATAATTCTACTCCGGCGGCCATCTAGACTAACCGCGAAGGGATGGGCTCGCGATCATCAGGCGGGGAGAATCACGCAGCAGCAGGCGCGATCCGACCTCCACGATAGACCTGATCGCTGGGAGCAGCTCCTGTCCCAATGACGTCAGCTCATACTCCACGGTCGGCGGCGATGTCGGCATCACGTGGCGTGCGAGGACGCCACGCTCCTCGAGATCGCGCAACCTGGCGGTCAGCACCTTCGCCGAAATGGCTGGGATATCGCGGCGCAATTCGGAGAACCGGCGCGGGCCGTCGCTCAAGGACCAGAGCACCTCGGGTGTCCAGCACCCGCCAAGCAGCGCCATGCACCTCGACATGGGGCAGCCGGGAAGCGCCTTCACCTTCGTTCGCATCCTGAGGACCATCGCGCATCTTCCATGAGAGTTTCCAGTTGGTTATCGGAAAATGATGGTAACTACAAGATACGTGGTTTCCGAGGGTAACGAGAGCCGCTATCTGAGGCTCTCAATCCATCCAACCACGAAATGGACAGAACGATGTACGCAATAACTGGAGCAACAGGACAGCTTGGCCGTCTCGTGATCGACGCACTGCTGAAGACAGTTCCGGCCAGCCGGATCGTTGCGGCGGTTCGTGATCCGGCAAAGGCCCGCGATCTTGTCCAACGCGGCGTAGTCGTGCGGGAGGCGGACTATAATCGTCCCGACACGCTCCCGATGGCGCTGGCCGGCATCGATAGACTGCTGCTGATTTCCTCGACCGAAGTCAGCGGCCGCTTGCCGCAGCATCGGTCGGTGATCAAGGCCGCCCAACGGGTGGGGGTTTCGCTGATCGCTTACACAAGCATGCTGCATGCGGACACGTCTCCCGCGAGGCTCGCGGTCGAACATCGGCAGACGGAGGAGGTCATCGCGGCCTCCGGCCTACCCGCCGTCATCCTGCGCAACGGCTGGTACACCGAGAACCATCTGATGGCGCTCCCGGCGGCTCTGGAGCACGGCGCCTTCATCGGCGCCGCAAATGAGGGGCGCTTCTCGTCCGCGGCGCGGCAGGATTATGCCGAGGCCGCGGCCGTGGTGCTGACGAGCGAGGATCAAGCAGGGAGGACTTACGAGCTCGCCGCGGACCAAGCCTTCACGCTCGCCGAGCTTGCGGCGAAGGTCTCGCGGCAATCGGGCAAGGCGATCGCCTACAACGATCTTGCCGGGGCGGCCTATGAGGGTGTGTTGACAGGCGCCGGGCTGCCCGCCGATCTCGCCGCTATCCTGGCCGATGCCGACATTGCAGCCTCACGCGGAGCGTTGTTCGATGACGGCGGCGCCATGAGCCGGCTGATCGGTCGACCGACAACGCCACTGGAGAGCGTCGTTGCGGCAGCATTGCGCGGTTGAAACCGAGACGGCTGTCACATCCGCCAAAGGATCAGAGGACCGTCTGTCGCTCGCGCCAACAGTTATTCAAACGACTAGACTAGCGCAGCTTTCTGCGCTTCCGGTGCTCGCGTACTTATGTACGCTCCGCTCCGGTTCTCGAAAACCACGCTATCTGTCTGCCAGAGCGAATTCTCAAACATTCTCTAAACCAGACTCGGTTGCTGTTTCTGGTTTGTTCACATTTCGCTGGCATCGCTGCTCGCCGGGGTTAAAGTTGACGGATGGGGGAAGCGATTCGCATCATCGGCATCGATCCAGGGCTGAGGCGCACCGGCTGGGGCATAGTCGAAAGCCTCGGCAATTCGCTGCGCTTCGTCGCTTCCGGCACGGTGCGGTCCGACGACAAGGCCGCGCTGGCGGTGCGTCTTTGCCAATTGCATGACGGGCTCGCCGAGATCCTGCATGCCGCGATGCCGCACGAGGCGGCGGTCGAGCAAACTTTCGTCAACAAGGACGCGGCGGCGACGCTGAAACTCGGCCAGGCACGCGGCATCGCCATGCTGGTGCCGGCGCGTGCCGGCCTTGTCGTTGCCGAATATGCGCCAAACGCCGTCAAAAAGGCGGTGATCGGCGTCGGCCATGGCGACAAGAAGCAGATCCACATGATGGTCAAGGTGCTGATGCCGAAGGCGACTTTCGACACCGACGACGCCGCCGATGCGCTGGCCATCGCCATCTGTCACGCGCATCACCGGCAGAGCATCGCCTACAGGATGGCGGCGCTGGCCGGATAAGTATGTTCTTGACTTGTTCTCCAGTGGGCAATAGGTAATACCAACGAGGTATTACCATGCGCGTTACCACCAAGGGCCAAGTGACCATCCCGAAGGAAATACGGGATCATCTCGGTATCGGCCCGGGCTCGGAGGTGGAGTTCGTCCCCACCGAGGACGGCGCTCGTGTCATAGCCGTCGACGAAAACATGTCGGAGGAGGAAGCCTCGCGCAGATTCAGCCAGATACTCGATCGTATGGCCGGTACGCTGGATCTGGGAGGCATGACGGCGGATGAATATGTGGAATGGCTGAGGGGCCCACGTGAAGATCTCGACATTGATTGACACAAATGTCTTGATCGACGTTTGGGGTCCTGCCGGACGGGAGACGAAATGGTCGGCATCCGCGATTACCGCATGCCGGCGCGACGGCGCACTCGTAATCAATGCAATCGTCTGGTCCGAGCTCGCGCCGTTGATTGCGACCGAACAGGCTCTTCGTCAAGCAGCCGACATGCTCAAGATGGATCGCGAATTTCTGCCGTGGGAAGCAGCCTTCCTCGCTGGTGTCACGCACTCGCGCTATCGCCGCGCCGGCGGCCTCAGCGAACGAACGCTGCCGGATTTCTTTATTGGAGCCCATGCGGTTGTCGCCGGGCATCGCCTGCTGACGCGCGATGCCGCGCGCTATCGCAGCTATTTCCCGGACCTCGATATCATCTCTCCGGAAACCCACCCGGCATGATCGGCAAGCTCAAATGATCGGCAAGCTAAAAGGCACGCTGGACGAGATCGACGAGGATTTCTGCATCGTCGACGTGCATGGCGTCGGCTACGTTGCCTATTGCTCGGCGCGTACGCTTGCCGCGTTGCCGCCGCCCGGCGAGGCGGTGGTGCTGTTCATCGAGACCTATGTGCGCGAGGACATGCTGCGGCTCTATGGGTTCCAGTCGGTGCTGGAGCGCGAATGGTTCCGGCTGTTGATGAACAATGTGCAAGGCGTCGGCGCCAAGGTGGCGCTGGCCATCCTGTCGACGCTGGCGCCGGCCGACCTCGCCAATGCGATTGCGCTGCGCGATATCGCCATGGTCAGCCGCGCGCCTGGCGTCGGCAAGAAGGTCGCCGAGCGCATCGTCACCGAATTGAAGAACAAGGCGCCGGCCTATGCGGGCACTGCCTCCGGCACCATCGGCCTGAAGCAGGAGCTCGGCGAGCGCGTCGCCTCGGCGCCGATCACCGACGCCGTCTCGGCGCTGGTCAATCTCGGCTATTCGCGCGACACCGCCGCCAATGCGGTGGCGGCGGCGCTGAAGACGGCAGGCGAAGAGGCGGACGCGTCGAAGCTGATCCGCTTCGGGCTGAAGGAGCTGGCACGGTGAGACGTTGCTGGAAAGTGAAATTCCAACTACTATCTGATCGGTAAGAATTTTTTGCAGGAGTAAGAATATGGGCGCATATGCCAGTCTGACCTCCAAGGGACAGCTCACGATTCCAAAGGACGTCCGCGACGCCTTGTCGCTCAAGACGGGCGACACGATCGCCTGGACGGTGATGGATGGCTATTTGGTCGGGACGCCGCGCAATCTCGACTTCGCCGACCTAGCCGGATTTCTCGGCGATCCACCCGGCGGTCCCGCTTCCCTGGAAGAGATCGATGCGGCTGTGAGGGAGGCCGTAGGCCAGCACGTTGTTGGTGACAAGCCACAGGGCGGAAAAGAGGGCGACGCGTGACGTCGATAGGTATCGATACCAACGTTCTGCTTCGAATGGTGCTGAACGATGATGCCGAGCAACAGGCCAAGGCTCTCGCCTTCGGTAAGAGCCTCAGCGGCGACAAGCTCGGCTTTGTGAGTTTAATTGTGCTGGTGGAATTCAGTTGGTCACTGCTTTCGCGTTACCGGCAGCCAAAGGAGCAAATACTGGCCGCGATCCAGAGATTGCTCAAGATCAAGATGCTGGTGTTTGAGGATTTCGATGCCATCGTGATCGCGCTCGAACGATCGAATTCGAGCCAGGTCGACTTTGCTGATGCGCTGATAGCCGAGCACAATCGAAATTTCGGTTGCTCGCATACGGTCACGTTCGACCAGCGGGCTGCAAGGTCCATTGCCGGTATGGAACTGCTCGCATGAGCCTTTCGCCACGCCTCATTGCTCCCGACAGACGCGGCGAGGACGCCGAGCAGACCTTGCGGCCGCAGACGCTCGGCGACTTCGTCGGCCAGGCGGCGGTGCGGGCCAATCTCAAAGTGTTCATCGAAGCCGCCAAGGGCCGTAGCGAAGCGCTCGACCATGTGCTGTTCGTCGGCCCGCCCGGCCTCGGCAAAACGACGCTGGCGCAGATCATGGCGCGCGAGCTTGGCGTGAATTTCCGCTCGACCTCGGGTCCGGTCATCGCCAAGGCCGGTGATCTCGCGGCGCTGCTCACCAACCTCGAAGACCGCGACGTGCTGTTCATCGACGAGATCCACCGGCTCAACCCGGCGGTCGAGGAAATCCTCTATCCGGCGATGGAGGATTTCCAGCTCGACCTGATCATCGGCGAGGGGCCGGCGGCGCGCTCGGTCAAGATCGACCTGGCCCGCTTCACGCTTGTCGCCGCCACCACCCGGCTCGGTCTTTTGACCAACCCGCTGCGCGACCGCTTCGGCATTCCGGTGCGGCTCAATTTCTACTCGGTCGAGGAACTCGAGCAGATCGTGCGGCGCGGCGCCCGCATCCTTGCCATGCCGCTCGGCGACGACGGTGCCTTGGAGATCGCCCGGCGGGCGCGCGGCACGCCGCGCATCGCCGGCCGGCTGTTGCGCCGGGTGCGCGACTTCGCCAGCGTTGCCGGCGACGGTCATGTCGACCGCAAGGTCGCCGACGAGGCGCTGACGCGGCTGGAGGTCGACGGGCTCGGCCTCGACGCGCTCGACCGCCGTTATCTGTCGATGATCGCCCGGAATTTCGGCGGCGGGCCGGTCGGCATCGAGACAATCGCTGCCGGGCTTTCCGAGCCACGCGATGCCATCGAGGACATCATCGAACCCTTTCTGATCCAGCAAGGCTTCATCATGCGTACCCCGCGCGGCCGCGTGCTGGCGGCCAATGCCTGGCGGCATCTCGGCCTCGACGCGCCAAAGGACCTGGCGCAGCAGCAGATCAGCCTGTTCCAGGAAGAACCCTAAGTTCCGCTGCTTATGGCTTCGGTGCTGGCAGTTCCCCGGCCCAGCCCTCCAGGTCTTGATCATCGCCGGTCTATGCGCAAAACAGGTGTTGCTTGAAACAGGGCCTGTCGGGCCAAAAGGACAGCGCAATGGACGATCACGGTGAATCGGCATTGTCCGCAGGACTTTCCGGCGCGCTGACGGAATTCGGCCATCGATTGATGGCGCGGGTCTATTATGCCGATACCGATTTTTCCGGCGTCGTCTACCACGCACGCTATCTCGAATTCTTCGAGCGCGGCCGTTCCGACTATCTGCGGCTGGCCGGCGTCCACCACACCGAGCTTGCCGACGGCAAGCATGGCGAGAAAATAGTCTGGGTGGTGCGGCGCATGGAGATCGATTTCCGCGGTTCGGCCCGCATGGATGACATCCTGACCATCGACACGCGCACCGACGAGATTTCCGGTGCGCGCATCGTCATGGCGCAGCAATTGAAGCGCGGCAGCGAAGTGCTGGTCGCGGCGCGTGTCGAAGCGGCGATCGTCGGCGAGAACGGGCGGCCGCGGCGCTTTCCCAAGGACTGGATCGCAGCCTTCATGCCCAGAACGCGCAAATAAAGGTTCAGAGGCGGACGATCCCGGAGCTCCCGGTCCAGGCCAGAATCGCGAGGCGGCCTATCAGGGCGCGGCAATGCGCCGCGCTGTACGTCCTAACCCATCCTTAACCATAACGGTCCATGAAGGGATTGGTTAAGATTGGGAGAATCCAAGCGCCTTCCTTTCACCAATATTTGCCCCGAAAAGGCCGCCAACGGTGCATTTGGGGTTATTCCGCAAGCCTAACGCGAACGGACCACAAGGGATGCCCATGGGCCAGCCGCCAGCCACGCCCCGAAAATCTTTAAGGACGTAACATGGAAAACATCGCTCTCGCCGAACCGGGCGCGCATTTATCGATTTGGGCCTTGTTCATGCAGGCCGGTTGGGTGGTCAAGCTGGTCATGATCGGGCTGCTTGGTGCCTCGATCTGGACCTGGGCGATCATCGTCGACAAGCTCGTCGCCTATGCCCGCATGCGGCTGGCGCTCAATCGCTTCGAACAGGTGTTCTGGTCGGGGCAGTCGCTGGAAGAGCTTTACCGCACGCTCGCCGACCGCAAGACGACCGGCATGAGCGCGATCTTCGTCGCCGCCATGCGCGAATGGAAGAAAAGCTTCGAGAAGGGCGCGAAATCGCCGCTCGGCCTGCAGACCCGCATCGACAAGGCTATGGATCTGGCGCTGACCCGCGAGATGGAAAAACTTGAAGGGCGGCTCGGCTTCCTCGCCACCACCGGCTCGGCGGCGCCCTTCATCGGCCTGTTCGGCACCGTGATCGGCATCATGACCTCGTTCCAGGCGATTGCAGCCTCGAAGAACACCAGCCTGTCGGTGGTCGCGCCCGGCATCGCCGAAGCGCTGCTGGCGACGGCCATCGGCCTGCTCGCCGCCATCCCGGCCGTCATCGCCTACAACAAGCTGTCGTCGGATGCGAGCAAGATCGCGGTGCGCATGGAAGGGTTCGCGGATGAGTTCTCCGCCATACTCTCGCGCCAAATCGATGAAAAAGTCGCGCAGAAGGCTTGAGGAACGATCATGGGAATGTCTGTAAGCGCAGGTGGCGGAGGACGCGGTGGTCGAGGCCACAGGCGGCGCGGCCGCCATCACGCGATGATATCGGAAATCAATGTCACGCCGATGGTCGACGTGATGCTGGTGCTGCTGATCATCTTCATGGTCGCCGCACCCATGTTGACGGTCGGCGTGCCGGTCACCCTGCCGGAGACGAAGGCCAAGGCGATGAACACCGATACCCAGCCGATTACGATTACGATCGACGGCACAGGCAAGATCTTCGTGCAGGAGACCGAAATCCCGCAGGAGGAGCTGATCGCCAAGCTGAAGGCGATTTCTAAGACCGGCTACGAAGAGCGCATTTACGTCAAGGGCGACAAGACCACCAATTATGGCGACGCGATGGTGGTGATGGGTCTCATCCAGGACGCAGGCTACAAGAACCTCGGCCTGATTACACTGCCGAAACAGGATCAATAAACGCGAGATGAGGACCGGCCTCACCACATCGGTGATCTTGCATACGGTGGCGATCGCCTTCGGGCTGTTCACGCTGTCGGCGCCGCCCGCGATGCCTGCGTCCGATGCGGAATCGGTGTCGGTCGAGATCGTGCCGATGGAAGCGACGGCACAGGTCCTGCAAGGCGACAAGAAGGCTGTAATGCACGACAAGCCGGCGCCGCTACCGACGCAGCGTCCCGACATCGTTCCCGATGCCCAGAAAGTCGGCGATAACAGCGTCGACACCGACAAGCAGCCGACACCTGAGCCCAAGCCCCAGCCGGTCGACATGACGGCGGCTCCGCCACCCGCGCCGACGCCGGTCGAAAAGCCCAAGCCTGAGGACGTGCCGAAGCCGAAGGAAAAGCCGAAGCCTATTCCCGCTACGGAGGTGGCGCCGGTGCCGCAGCCGAAGGAAGAGGTCAAGCCCGAACCTGTCAAGCAGACCGAGCCCAAGCCGACGCCGGCCAAGGAGCCGACGCCCACGCCGCCGCAGGACAAGACTGCCGCAATCGATCCGCAGCCCGAGGTCAAGCCGGATGCCGTCGCCGAGGCGATTGCCAAGCAACCGCCGACCGAGGAGGCGCAGCTTCCGGACTCGGCGCCGGCGCCTGAGGCTCGGCCGAAGCCGCAGCCGGCCCAGGCTGAAAGCGCGAAGGCGCCGGAGCGCAAGGACGCCGACAAGCCGGTCAAGGAAGCCTCGTCCAAGCCGAAATCGGACGACAAGCAATTCAATGCCGACGAGATCTCGGCGCTGCTCGACAAACGGAAGCCGTCCGGCGGCGGCGCCAAGCGCTCGACCCAGCAGGCATCGCTCGGCGGCGAGAAGGACCAGGGCCAGAAGCTTTCGAAATCGGAGCAGGGGGCATTGGAGGCCCAGCTTGGTGGTTGCTGGACGCTTCCGGCAGGGCTCGAGGGTTCGGAGAATTTCGTCGTCGTGGTCCGGTTTAATCTGGACGCCTCCGGCAAGCTGGATGGCCGGCCGAGCGTTGAAAAGTCGAGCGGAAACCGCCCGTTTGACGAAAGTGCAGTGCGCGCGGTTCAGAAATGCGATGTGGCCGGCTTGCAGGTTCCGGCGGGCAAGCAAGACATCTGGTCCGACGTTCGGGTCACTTTTGACCCCAGGGAGATGCTCGGTCTTTAGGCCCGGCTCCCACAGAATCAGCGAAGAGAAGCGAGAAGACATGAAATCCATCCTCAAGCCGCTCCTGACGATCGCAGCGATGGCGCTGGGTATGACTGTTGCTGTCACCCTGCCGGCGCGGGCGCTCGTTGAGCTCAACGTCAATAAGGGCAATGTCGAGCCGTTGCCGATCGCCATCACGGACTTCGAGGGCGGCGATGCGCTCGGCGCCGAGATTTCCGGCATCGTCAGTGCCGACCTGAAACGCTCCGGCCTGTTTGCGCCGATCGACAAAAGCGCTTTCATTGAAAAGATCTCGAACCCGGATGCCACGCCGCGCTTCGAAGACTGGAAGGTGATCAATGCGCAGGCGCTGGTCACCGGCAGTGTCGGCAAGGAGGCTGACGGCCGCATTCGCGCCCAGTACCGGTTGTGGGACACGTTTGCCGGCCAGCAGATGTCGGGCGAGCAGTTCTTCGCCAACGACGCCAATACCAGGCGCGTCGCCCATATCATCGCCGATGCGATCTACGAGCGGCTGACCGGCGAGAAGGGCTATTTCGACACGCGCGTCGTCTTCATCGACGAATCCGGTGCCAAGAATGCGCGCAAGAAGCGGCTTGCCATCATGGACCAGGACGGCGCCAACGTCCGCTATCTGTCGAACGGCAAATCGATCGTGCTGACGCCGCGCTTCTCGCCGAACCGGCAGGAAATCACCTACATGTCCTACGAGAGCGGCCAGCCGCGGGTTTACCTTTTGCAGATCGAGACGGGGCAGCGCGAACTGGTCGGCAATTTCCCCGGCATGACGTTTGCGCCGCGCTTTTCGCCGGACGGCCAGAAGGTAATCATGAGCCTGCTGCGCGATGACGGCAATTCCAACATCTTCGCCATGGATCTGAGAAGTCGCTCGACGACCAGGCTCACCAACTCGACCGCCATCGATACCTCACCGTCCTACTCGCCTGACGGCAGCAAGGTGGTGTTCACCTCGGATCGCGGCGGCCGCGCGCAGATCTATGTGATGGGCGCCGACGGCTCGGGCCAGACCCGCATCTCGTTTGGCGACGGCGTCTATTCGACGCCGGTGTGGTCGCCGCGCGGCGATCTCATCGCCTTCACCAAGCAGACCGGCGGCGAATTCCAGATCGGCGTCATGCGCACCGACGGTTCGGGTGAGCGCATCCTGTCCACCGGCTTTCAGCAGGAAGGGCCGACCTGGGCGCCCAACGGCCGGGTGCTGATGTTCTTCCGCGATTCCAATGGCGGACCAAAACTTGTTTCGGTCGATCTCACCGGCCGCAACGAACAGTCGATCCCGACGGCGAACTTCGCCTCGGATCCGGCCTGGTCGCCGCTGCTGGAGTGATGGAAGAAGAACTGAGGAATTGAAGAACTGAAGAACTGAGGAGTTGAAGAACTGAAGAGTTGAAGAACTGAAGAATGGAGAAGGCAGGGGTCTACATCGAGCACGCGAGGGATTTAGAAGTCTATAAGCGTGCCTATGCGGTTTCCCTTGGGGTACACAGAGCCACGCTTGCTTTTCCGAAAATGGAGCAATACGCGCTCGCCGATCAACTACGTCGTTCCAGCAAGGCGATCTGCGCCAATTTGGCCGAAGGCTTTGCCAAACAGACTCACTCCAAGCCCGAATTCGCACGCTTCATTTCGATGGCCATAGGATCATGCAGTGAGGTGGAGACCTGGATTTCGTATGCGTTCGACCTCGAGTACATCACACAGGCGCAACGCGACGATTGGTTGCAATCCTATGCCCGCATCTACGGAATGCTGGTCAATCTCAGAGAGAAGCTGAGGTGATCTCTTTCCTCAATTCCTCAGTTCTTCAGTTCCTCAATTCCCTCTTTTTCATGTTTTGGCCGCATTTCCGCCTACGGTCCGCGCTCATTCTCGCCCCTCGGCAGAACGGTTGCGGACGGCAGCCGAAAACCAAATTTTAACCGTGTTTCTTGAGCGTCGGTTAACCCAAACGTGGTTACTGGACGATCAATGAAATCACTCGAATTGCGAAGGAGAGGCGGCATGGGCCGTATCGCAGCACTTACCACAAACCCGGTCATGATCGCGCTGGTCGCTATGCTCGCGATCACCGGTTGCGCCTCGAAGAAGACGCCGAACAGCGCCGCCGATCTTGGCCTCAACGGCGCCGGCGCGGCAACGCCAGGGTCGGCCCAGGACTTTACCGTCAATATCGGCGACCGCATCTTCTTCGATACCGATTCGTCCTCGATCCGCGCCGATGCGCAGACGACGCTGTCGCGCCAGGCGCAGTGGCTGAACCAGTACAAGCAGTATGCCATCGTCATCGAAGGCCATGCCGACGAGCGCGGGACGCGCGAATACAATCTGGCGCTCGGCGCCCGCCGTGCTGCCGCCACACGCGACTTCCTGGTCGCCAAGGGTGTTTCGGCGCAGCGCCTGAAGACCATTTCCTACGGCAAGGAGCGTCCGGTCGCGGTTTGCGACGACATCTCCTGCTGGTCGCAGAACCGCCGCGCCGTAACCACGCTGGGCGGCGCCGGTTCTTGATCGGCATAAATGCAACACTTGGTGTGAAAGGCGGCCAAAAGGCCGCCTTTTTCATATCTGCTCGCTCCAAACAAAATTTGGCCGAAGTCTCACGTCCTGTTAAGAGCCGAGAGCGTCTGGCTAGTCCCCAGTTGACTGGTCTACTTCGAATGAGAGGCGCGCAACAATGGTTTCACGGCGAGAGGCACATGCATTTCAGATCGGTCTTGAGCGGCACGCTTGCGCTGCTGCTCGTATCAAGTATCGCGGCACTTGCTGACGGGGCAAACGGCACCGGGCCGTCATCGGAAAGCGGTTTTTCCTTCCACCTGCCGACGATCAAACTGCCCGGCATTTTCGGCGAAAAGAAAAAGCCGGATCAGGTTCAATTCGCGCAACAGGATGGCACCGGCACTCCGGCGCTGGAGGAACAGCTCCGGCAGATGAATGGCAAGATCGAGGAACTCAATTTCCAGGTCCTGCAGATGCAGGAGCAGATCCGCAAGCAGCAGGAAGACAACGAATTCCGCTTCCAGCAGTTGGAAGGCGGTCCGCAAGGCGCGCAGCAGCCGGCCGAGCAGAAGAAGTCCGAGGCGGCGCCTAGCAGCGACAGCCCCAACGGCGACAGTAACGTGGCGGAGGCGCCGGGGACGCCGGCTCCGGCCGATGCGGGCAAGGCCGCAGACGGCGACAAGAGCGTCGAGGACGTCATCGTCGAATCGCCCAACGGCGATCCCGGCAAGCTGATCCCCGGCGCGCCGCCCAAGACGTTCGGCACCATCACCGTCGACAAAAACGGCAATGTCGTCGAAGCCGACGGCAATGCCCAAGCGAATGCGCCGCAGCAGAATACGGCCCCAGCCAACGGCGCCAGCGCAGCCGGCAACAAGGCCGGTAAATCCGATGATACGGTGGTCGCGGCACTCCCGTCGACCAACGATCCGGAAGAGCTTTACCGCAATTCTTACCAGTTCATCCTGTCGGGCGACTACAGCACCGCCGAACAGGGCTTCCGCGACCATATCGCCCGTTTTCCCAAGGACGCCAAAGCGGCGGACGCGCATTACTGGCTTGGTGAATCGCTGCTCGGCCAGCAGAAATACCGCGATGCGGCCGAGACTTTCCTCGCTGCCAGCAAGGACTATCCCAAGGCCAAGAAAGCGCCAGACATGCTGCTGAAGCTCGGCGTTTCACTTGTCGGGCTGAAGCAGCGCGACGTGGCCTGTGCCACCTTCAGCGAGATCGGCAAGCGCTACCCCGATATTTCCGGCGCGCTCAAGGAGCGGGTCAAGCAGGAAAGGGCGCTCGCGGCGTGCTAGTTTTTCTGTTGCATGTCGTAGCCCCAAAACCGGGTCCACTTTTGGACGACATGCATGACGCTCGACACCGAGCCTGACCTTTCGGATTTTTCGCAGATCGACTTTTCCAACGGCGCTGTTGCGGCCGTGTCCGGCGGCAGCGACTCGACCGCCCTTCTCCTCCTCCTCAAAGCCCATCTCGACCGTAACGCCCCGGCAACGAAATTGCTGGCGGTAACGATCGATCATCAATTGCGGCCGCAAGCGGCAGCGGAAGCGCAAGCCGTGGCCAGGCTGTGCGCGGCGCGCGGCATTGCCCATCGCGTCCTCGCCTGGTCGGGGCACAAACCATCGACCGGCCTGCCTGCCGCCGCGCGCGAGGCGCGCTATCGGCTGCTCGCCGAGGCCGCCGAAGCGGCAGGCATCGGCCTGATCCTGACCGGCCACACCGCCGACGACCAGGCCGAGACCGTGCTGATGCGGCAAGCACGTGACGAGTGGGCGCGTGACGAGCGGCCAAGTGATGGAGGGCCAAGTGATGCAGGGCAAAGCGACGATGGATCGCGCGACGAAGGGCGGGGCCTTGCCGGCATGGCGCCGGCAACCCTCTACGAGTGGCGGCACTGGATCGTGCGGCCGCTGCTCGGCATAAGGCGTGCTCAGCTGCGCGAATTCCTGCGGCGTGAACAGGTTGCCTGGATCGATGATCCGACCAATGCCGATACCGCTTTCGAGCGGCCGCGCGTCCGCGCAGCACTTGCCGAAGGCGATGGTGCGCCTCGCGTGGCTGAAGCGATAGCGCTGGCCAGAAAGGCGGCGGTCGAGCGTGAGCAGCTGGGACATCGCGCGGCCATGCTGATCCGCAGCTTGGCCTCCAGGCCGGCCGCCGGCCTCGTCCGCCTCGATCAGGATTTTGCGACGGCCGCCGACAGCCGGGCGGCCATTTATGCGCTGCGCATCCTGCTGGCGGCGACCGGCGGCACCGCCTTCCTTCCCGACCAGGCCCGCAGCGAAGCCCTTTTCGGCCGGTTCCGCACCGGGCCGCTTTGTGCCACATTGTCGCGGACCGTGATCGATGCCCGGCGTACGGGCATCTTTCTGCACCGCGAATTGCGGGATCTGCCGCCCGCTGTTGCGGTTTCCGGCAATGCGCTTTGGGACTGCCGCAGACGGATCACATTGGGCGACAGTTCAGGTGCATTGTTGATCGCGCCGCTGTTGGTAGCACCGCTCGGGGCGGCTCTTGCCGCAAAGCGGGCAATTGAAGGGCATGGCACGCCGGCAAGCCTTGTACGTGCCGCCTTGGCCGCCGAGCCGGCGCTCTGGCGGGACGGCGAATGCCTTGGTTTGCTCGGGGAAGGCCCGATGCCGGCGGCTGTCGCCGCATATCCGGCAGTCGCGCCCTTCGCCCGTTTCCTGCCGTCCTTCGATCTGGCGCCGGCCGATGCCGTCGCCGCCTTGCTTGGCGCGGCGCCGGTTCCAGCCTCGCCATTCGGTGGCCACAGTGCCGGCCTACCACGGGCAAATGCTTAACCGAGACCTGCTGTTATGCTTGGCAAGGGGGAACGCTCTCCCTATGTTAGGGCCAAGTTTCCTCTCACGACGCGTGTCCGCCCAGCGGCGCCAACGGGACAATTGATGAATCCGAATTATCGCAACCTCGCGCTCTGGGCGATCATAGCGGTCCTGCTCATCGCTCTCTTCAATCTTTTCCAGACGCCGCAGACGCGTGGAGCCTCGAGCGATGTTCCCTATTCGCAGTTCCTGCAGGAAGTCGCGGCGGGACGGATCAAGTCGGTGACCATCGCCGGCGCCCGTATCTCCGGCAACTACACTGACAGTTCCAACGGCTTCCAGACCTATTCGCCTGGGGATCCGTCGCTGGTTTCGCGGCTGCAGGACAAGAACGTCACCATCAATGCGCGTCCTGAATCCGACGGCTCCAATTCGCTGTTCGGCACCCTGATCTCCTGGCTGCCGATGATCCTCATCCTCGGCGTCTGGATATTCTTCATGCGCCAGATGCAGTCCGGTTCCGGCCGCGCCATGGGCTTCGGCAAGTCGAAGGCCAAGCTTTTGACCGAAGCACATGGCCGCGTCACCTTCCAGGACGTCGCCGGCGTCGACGAAGCCAAGGAAGATCTGGAAGAGATCGTCGAATTCCTGCGCGACCCGCAGAAATTCCAGCGGCTCGGCGGCAAGATCCCGCGCGGCGTGCTGCTCGTCGGTCCTCCCGGAACCGGCAAGACGCTGCTCGCCCGCTCGGTCGCGGGTGAAGCCAACGTGCCGTTCTTCACCATTTCGGGCTCGGACTTCGTCGAGATGTTCGTCGGCGTCGGCGCAAGCCGCGTCCGCGACATGTTCGACCAGGCCAAGAAGAACGCGCCTTGCATCATCTTCATCGACGAAATCGACGCGGTCGGCCGCCATCGCGGCGCCGGCCTCGGCGGCGGCAATGATGAACGCGAGCAGACGCTGAACCAGCTGCTGGTCGAGATGGATGGCTTCGAATCCAACGAAAGCATCATCCTGATCGCCGCCACCAATCGGCCAGACGTGCTCGATCCGGCGCTGCTGAGGCCGGGCCGCTTCGACCGCCAGGTGGTGGTGCCGAACCCCGATATCGTCGGCCGCGAGAAGATCCTGAAAGTGCATGTGCGCAACGTGCCGCTGGCGCCCAATGTCGACCTCAAGGTGATCGCGCGCGGCACGCCGGGCTTTTCCGGCGCCGACCTGATGAACCTGGTCAACGAATCCGCCCTGATGGCGGCGCGGCGCAACAAGCGCCTCGTCACCATGGCCGAATTCGAGGACGCCAAGGACAAGATCATGATGGGCGCCGAGCGCCGCTCGTCGGCGATGACACAGGCCGAGAAGGAGCTGACCGCCTATCACGAGGCCGGTCATGCCATCCTAGCGCTCAACGTGCCGTCGGCCGATCCGCTGCACAAGGCGACCATCATCCCGCGCGGCCGGGCACTCGGCATGGTCATGCAGCTGCCGGAAGGCGACCGCTATTCGATGAGCTACAAATACATGATCTCGCGCCTCGCCATCATGATGGGCGGCCGTGTCGCCGAGGAGTTCAAATTCGGCAAGGAGAACATCACCTCCGGCGCCTCCTCCGATATCGAGCAGGCGACCAAGCTGGCGCGTGCCATGGTGACGCGCTGGGGCTTCTCGGACAAGCTCGGCCATGTCGCCTATGGCGACAACCAGGAGGAGGTGTTCCTCGGCCATTCGGTGGCGCGCACGCAGAACATCTCGGAAGAGACGGCGCAGATCATCGACGCCGAAGTGCGCCGGCTGATCGACGAGGCCTATTCGACGGCAAGGTCCATCCTGACCAAGAAAAAGAAGGAATGGATCGCGCTGGCGCAGGGCCTTCTCGAATACGAGACGCTGTCCGGCGAGGAGATCAAGCAGCTGATCGCCGGCAATAAGCCCGCGCGCGACCTTGGCGACGATACGCCGCCGAGCCGCGGCTCGGCCGTGCCGAAGTCCGGCCGCCGCAAGAAAGGCCCCGAGCCCGAAGGCGGCATGGAACCCCAGCCATCAAGCTAGGCTCCGGTCCAGGACAGATCGACTTCGAAACGCCGCGGCTCTAACCGCGGCGTTTTCTCTTGGGGAATGCGACCCTTCCTGCATCGCTGGAAATTGGCGAAAGTGACGATGACGGCCAATCTCCCCCTCGTGGGGGAGATGTCCGGCAGGACAGAGAGGGGCGCGAAGGAATGGGGCCTTCTATCGTCCTCGTTGACGATTTCGGGAAGATCGACAAAGCGCGCCGGAGAATGAAGCTCGCATTTTTTTGCCGGTGGCGCCACATTTTGTTCTTGCTTTGTGCCGGCAGCTATGCTATTAATTTGGGTATAGTGCCAATTGGCGCTGACGACCCGCCCGCTGAGGCGGGGTTTTTTATTTCAGGCTCCTTTTCGACCAAGCGTCGCGCGTGCTGGCGACCATCGATGTCGGCGGGACAGTCCCCTGGACAGTGCCCTCTGTCCTGCCGGACATCTCCCCCACGAGGGCCGATTGGCAGCGGCGCCGCTTGCGCGCGGATGGCGCTCTTCGCACGTGTTCGGCAGCAACAAAAAAGCCCGCGAACCTTGCGGCTCGCGGGCTCATGTCGTCGGATGGTGGCGCCGGTCAGCTCTTCAGCTTGGCGTTGCAGAGGCTGTAGAAGCCGCCGCCTTTCTGGATCCACCTGAGGCCGCCCAGCGTGTTGGCGTCCTTGTTGGCGTAGTAGAGGTCGAGGCAGGTGTGCATGCGGCCCTTGGCCGGGGTCTCGGTTGCATACTTCTTGGAGATCGCCGTCGGGAATTTCACGCCCTGGGGGGCGGTGATGGTCGGCGGTTGCGGATCGCCGGTGTACTTGGCGTCGGGAGCCGGCAGGGTGTCGTCGTCGGCTGCGCCGGCGCCGCATTGGCTCTTGCGGAAGTCGTTCCACTTCATGCCATTCAGCGTGTTGCCGGCCTTGGCAGCCTGATATTTGGCGCTGCAATCCGCCATGCTGAGGCCTTTGCCGGTATCGGTCGCGGCGGCTGTCGTCGCCTTGGCAGGTGCCGCGGCAGGCTGTGCGGCTGCAGTTCCGCCGGCGGCGCATTCACTCTTGCGGAAGTCGTTCCATTTCATGCCGTTGAGCGTGCCGGCAGCCTTGGCGGCCTGGTATTTGGTGCTGCATTCCTTGGCCGTCAGCCCAGGCGCTGCGTCATCGCTGCTGGCCGCCGCTGCTTTGGTCTTGGCGGCGGGTTGTGCGGCTGCCGTCGCGCCGGCGGCGCACTGGGTCTTGCGGAAATCGTTCCACTTCATGCCGTTGAGCGTGCCGGCAGCCTTGGCGGCCTGGTATTTGGTGCTGCACTCCTTCGCCGTCAGGCCCGGCGCCGCATCGTCGGCGGCGGCTGCCTTGGTCGTGTCGGCAGCCTTGGCCGTGGCTTTGGCTGGCGCGGGTTCGGTTGTAGCGGCGGAAGCATCGGTGCCGCATTGGGCCTTGCGGAACTGGTTCCAGTTCTGCCCGCCAAGCGTTCCCGCGTCCTTGGCCGTGTTATACTTGGTGCTGCACTCGGCCATGGTCAGCGCGCTGGCAGGCGCCGCCAGGAATAAAGTCGCGACGGCAAGACCCGTCAAAGTGGCAAGTCGGTGGATGAGCATGCGTTTTCTCCCTGCGGCGGTTCATGATATGTCCCAGTGCAGCAATAGCGCTCAACGGCTGGTTGCGCCAGATGCTAAGTAGCGTAGAGACAAATTTAGAAGTGCATTCTTTTCTTTAAGGTGATGAATTCGTTGCCGGGACCGTCTCCCCGCCAAGTTCGTCCGGGTGCATTGCACGGAGCGCGCGCCTATGGCTGGTTCCCAGCGAGGACACTGCGTCGAATGACAGCCAGTCAAATCGGCGGCTGCGGCGGACCTGAGCCACCGCTGTCTGGAGCAGCACGATGCGGATTCGGGTTCAAGGCCACACTGCCACAGCCCAAAGGATCCAGATGAGGTTTGAGTTGATGTTTCTGATGCTGCTGCCGCAACAAGGGCTCGGAACTTGAAAATCAACACACTAGCGTGACGTAAAACACACAAAACAACAATTTTCTAAGGATTGGTCGTCCATAATCATACAATGTGATGACGGGGCTTGGGCCATTTTATGGCATGAGATGCTCGGAAAGAACCATCGGGAAGCTGGCGAACATGGCAGGACATTATTTCGGTACGGACGGCATTCGTGGGCGCGCCAACAAGTTTCCAATGACGGCGGAGGTCGCCATGCGGGTCGGCATGGCCGCCGGCCTCTCGTTCCAGCGCGGCAGCCACCGCCACCGCGTCGTGCTCGGCAAGGATACCAGGCTTTCCGGCTACATGATCGAGAACGCGATGGTATCCGGCCTGTGCGCCGCCGGCATGGATGTCTTCCTGCTCGGCCCGATTCCGACGCCGGCTGTTGCCATGCTGGTGCGCTCGCTGCGCGCCGATATCGGCGTGATGATCTCTGCCTCGCACAACCCCTATTACGACAACGGCATCAAGCTGTTCGGTCCCGACGGCTACAAGCTGTCCGATGAGATCGAGGAGCGTATCGAGGGGATGCTCGACAAGGATATCGAACTGGCGCTCGCCGATTCCGATGGGCTCGGCCGCGCCAAACGCGTCGACGGCGTGCATGACCGCTATATCGAATTCGCCAAGCGCACGCTGCCGCGCTCGATGTCGCTGTCGGGCCTGCGCATCGTCGTCGATTGCGCCAATGGCGCCGCCTACAAGGTGGCGCCCGACGCGCTGTGGGAACTCGGCGCCGAGGTCGTTGCCATCAATGTCGAGCCCAACGGCTTCAACATCAACAAGGAATGCGGCTCGACTCATCCGGCCGGCCTGCAAAAGAAGGTGCACGAGGTGCGCGCCGATATCGGCATTGCGCTCGACGGCGATGCCGACCGCGTCGTTATCGTCGATGAAAACGGCGCGATCGTCGATGGCGACCAGATCATGGCACTGATCGCCGAATCCTGGCACCAGAGCGGACGGCTGGCCGGCGGCGGCGTCGTCTCGACGGTGATGTCCAATCTCGGCCTCGAACGCTTCCTCGGCGACATGAACCTGCAGTTGCATCGCACCAAGGTCGGTGACCGCTATGTCGTCGAGCACATGCGTGCCCATGGGCTCAATGTCGGCGGCGAACAGTCGGGCCACATCGTGCTGTCCGATTTCTCGACTACCGGCGACGGGCTCGTCTCGGCGCTCCAGGTGCTCGCCTGCATCAAGCGCCATAACCGGCCGGTCAGCGAACTGTCGAAGAAATTCGAGCCGGTGCCGCAGCTTTTGAAGAATGTGCATATTTCCGGCGGCAAGCCGCTGCAGGAGGCGCCGGTCAAGGCGGCGATCGAAGATGCGCGCAATCGCCTCGGCAAGGCCGGGCGCCTGGTCATCCGGCCATCCGGCACGGAGCCGCTCATCCGCGTCATGGCGGAGGGCGACGACCCGCAGCTTGTCGAGTCCGTGGTCAACGACATCGTCGAGGTCATTTCGGAAACGCGCAGCGCCGCCTGATCTCCCTCCAACATCGGTTCAAAAGCCCGCCTTGCCGGCGGGCATTTTATTGAGTCGCGGCCAGCTCCGCCTGCAGCAACGGCCGCCAGATTGCTCCACTTTTAGTGATTCGTGGTTAATCAATACGGTTAAACGCCTTTTAACCTTTCCGATTCATTATCCACAACTGAGGTCAATCACATTTCGGGCGCGTTCGCCGTTCGAGGGTTCTCAGGGGTGATAAAGCATGTTCAACACAGCAAGAATGGCTCTCCTGGCCGCGCTGTTTGCCGGCGCCGGGCCGGCATTCGCCGCCGATTTCGTCGAGCCGCCCGTCGTCGAGGAGGCGCCGCCACCGATCGCCTACGAGCGGCCGGCCGACTTTGGCGGCTGGTATATCCGTGGCGACATCGACTATCACTGGTCGAAGTTTCGCGGCGCCGACTATATCACCTACGGACCGCCTCCCGGAACCGGCACTTTTGACAGCGGCAAGCTGAAGAGTGCTTTCTCGGCCGGTGCCGGCGTTGGCTATCAAATCGACCGGCACTTCCGCACCGACTTGACCGCGGACTGGATGAGCAAATCCACCTTCCGCGGCTCGACCAGCGGCATCTGCCTTGATGGAGATCCGTGTACTTCGGTCGACACCTCGTCCTATACCGCGCTGCTGCTGCTCGCCAACGCCTATGTCGATATCGGCACATGGCACGGTATCACGCCCTATGTCGGCGCCGGCATCGGCGGCGCCTGGGTTAAGTGGGATACACTCCACAACAGCGATGAAGACGGTGAATTCTTCCACCACGGCGGCAAGGGCTGGCGTTTTGCCTATGCTGCCATGGTTGGCGCATCCTACTGTTTGACCGATCGCGTCAAACTCGACGTCGGCTACCGCTACAGCCATATAAACGGTGGGAAGATGTTCGACTTCGGCAGCGGCGTCGGCCCCGGCTATGACAATGGCATCAATGTTCATGAGGTGCGCGGCGGCCTGCGCTACCAGTTCGGCAGATCGGACTGCGTTGAACCGGAACCTTATGTTCCGGAACCCGAGCCCGTCTACACCAAGTAGTCGCTTCGAAATCGAGGAATTCGTTGACCGCCCGGCTGATGCCGGGCGGTTTCGTTTGGCTGCCTAAACATGCTGCGGCGCTCTGCAACACCGTCCGGCTCGAGGAGCGAAGGCGGATCAAATCAATTGCTAACGCCTTGTTATCCTTAACCCGCACTTAACCACTATGGTTAACAATGCTGTCTGAAACGGCGCGCGATCGCGAATGCGCCAAGTTCGGGAGCCGAGGACCATGACATTCAAATCGCCTGTAGCACTGGCGCTTGCAGCAGTCGTCCTGGTGCCGCTGACGCCGGCGCTTGGCGCCGATTACGAACCGCCGGTCTATGTCGACCAGGCGCCCGACTATGTACCGGTCGAGGTTGGCTCGGGATGGTATCTGCGTGGCGATGTCTCCTATCTGGTGCAGAAGAGCTTCAAGGATGAGCATTTCGCCTTCACACCCGCGAGCTTCGACGAAAAGGAAGATCCCATCTTTGCCAGCATTGGCTTCGGCTACCATTTCAACGACTATCTGCGCGCCGATCTCAATGTCGGCTATCTTCCCGGCAACAAGATCGACGTCGGCTATAACGACGGAACGACCGTGGCATCGGCGACCCTGAAGAACTATGCCTTCTCAGGCATACTCAACGGCTATGTCGACCTTGGCACCTATGTCGGAATCACACCTTATCTCGGCGCCGGTGTCGGTGTCGTGCAGAGCAAGCGTCGCCTGTCGGCGAGCTACTTCACCGACAACGCCGACCCCACCGACGATTTCGTCCGGCGTGACAACAAGACCCAGTACTCCTTCGCCTACACGCTGAATGCCGGGCTTGCGTACCAAGTGTCCAAGAACGTCTCAGTCGATCTGGGCTATCAGTATTTTTCCGCGCCAGACGCCGAATATGTGACTGCCGAGAGTCTGACTTCTTTTCCGATCCGCAAAGGGATCAACAATCATCAAGTCAAAGTCGGACTACGCTACGATCTCTGGTAGGCACGATTCAACCGGACGCATTGCAGCGGCGGGTCTTTGGCCCGCCGTTTGCGTTATGGCATTTTCGCCAAAGGCGGCCAGTATCCCGACAGCGACAAAAACTTTCCCCTTGACGCCGAAAGCCTGAACGCATATCGCCATCCGTGGGCCACCCCTCCCCAACGAGGGGCCACTATCTGGAAGGATAGACCACGATGACCACGCATACGAAGCCCGGATTCCGTCCGGCAAATCCCAATTTTTCCTCAGGTCCCTGTGCAAAACGCCCCGGCTGGTCGGTCGAGGCGCTCAAAAATGCCGCGCTCGGGCGCTCGCACCGCGCCAAGATCGGCAAGACCAAGCTCGAACAAGCGATCGAGCTGACCCGGGAAATCCTCCAGGTTCCGGCGGACTACCGCATCGGCATCGTGCCGGCCTCGGATACCGGCGCGGTCGAAATGGCGCTGTGGTCGCTGCTCGGCGAACGCGGCGTCGACATGGTCGCCTGGGAGAGCTTCGGCTCCGGCTGGGTCACCGATGTGGTCAAGCAGCTGAGGCTCGCCGATGTTCGCAGGTTAGAGGCGGACTACGGCGCACTGCCGGACCTGACCAAAATCGACTTCGACCGCGACGTGGTCTTCACCTGGAACGGCACCACGTCGGGTGTGCGCGTGCCGAACGGCGATTTCATCCCGGCCACCCGCAAGGGCCTGACCATCTGCGACGCGACTTCGGCGGCCTTTGCGCAACAGCTCGATTTTCAGAAACTCGACGTCGTCACCTTCTCCTGGCAGAAGGTGCTGGGCGGTGAGGGCGCGCACGGCATGCTGATCCTCAGCCCGCGCGCCGTCGAACGCCTGGAAAGCTACAAGCCGGCCTGGCCACTGCCGAAGATCTTCCGTCTCACCTCGGGGGGCAAGCTGATCGAAGGCATCTTCAAGGGCGAGACGATCAACACGCCGTCGATGCTGTGCGTCGAAGACTATCTCGACGCGCTGCGTTGGGCGAAGTCGATCGGCGGCCTCGACGCGCTGGTCACCAGAGCGGATGCCAATGCCGCTGTTCTCGATCGCTTTGTCGGAAAATCTTCCTGGCTCGGCCATCTTGCCGTAGACCCGGCGACGCGTTCGAACACATCGGTCTGCCTTTCCTTCACCGACCGGCAAGTCGCTGCACTCGACGCCGATGGACAGGCTGCGTTCGCCAAGGCAATTGTCTCGGTGCTCGACAAGGAAGGCGTCGCCTACGACATCGGCGCCTACCGCGATGCACCGCCCGGCCTGCGCATCTGGTGCGGCGCGACAGTCGAGACCTCCGATCTCGAAGCGCTGCTGCCCTGGCTCGACTGGGCCTTTGCGGCGCAAAAGGCGTCGCTCAAAGCGGCGGCCTGACTCCCTCCCCCTCGAGGGGAGGGTGGCCCGAAGGGCCAGGTGGGGTCGCCTCCACCCGCTCAACGATCCGCCATCCAGAAAGAAAAAGATTTGGCCGCATCCGGCCGCAACGACCCCACCCCGGCGCTTCGCGCCGACCCTCCCCTCAAGGGGGAGGGACGCCAATCGCAAAGGACCAAGCCAATGCCCCGCGTTCTCGTCTCAGACAAACTTTCCACCACCGCCGTGCAGATCTTCAGGGATCGCGGCATCGAGGTCGACTATTTGCCGGATCTCGGCAAGGACAAGGAAAAACTGCTCGAAGTGATCGGCCAGTATGATGGGCTGGCCATCCGCTCGGCGACAAAGGTCACGGAGAAGCTGATCAATGCCGCGACCAGGCTGAAGGTCGTGGGCCGCGCCGGCATCGGCGTCGACAATGTCGACATCCCGGCGGCGAGCCGCAAGGGCATCATCGTGATGAACACGCCCTTCGGCAATTCGATCACCACCGCCGAGCATGCCGTCGCCATGATCTTCGCGCTGGCCCGCCAGATACCGGAGGCCAACGCCTCGACCCACGCCGGCAAATGGGAAAAGAACCGCTTCATGGGTGTCGAGATCACCGGCAAGACGCTGGGCATCATCGGCTGCGGCAATATCGGTTCGATCGTCGCTACGCGCGGCGTCGGCCTGAAGATGCATGTCATCGCCTTCGATCCATTCCTGTCGGACAGCCGCGCCGAGGAGCTCGGCGTCGAAAAGGTCGAGCTCGACGAGCTGTTCGCCCGCGCCGACTTCATCACGCTGCACACGCCGCTTACCGACAAGACGCGCAACATCATCGACGCCGCGGCGATCGCCAAGATGAAGACCGGCGTGCGTATCATCAACTGCGCCCGTGGCGGGCTGATCGTCGAGGCCGACCTGATCGCGGCGCTGAAGAGCGGCAAGGTGGCCGGCGCCGGCATCGACGTGTTCGAGGTCGAACCGGCGGACAACAACGCACTGTTCGGCATGGAGAATGTCGTGGCGACGCCGCATCTCGGCGCGTCGACCACCGAAGCGCAGGAGAATGTCGCCCTGCATGTCGCCGAGCAGATGTCCGACTATTTGATCAAGGGCGCCGTTTCCAACGCCATCAACATGCCGTCGATCACCGCCGAAGAGGCGCCGCGGCTGAAACCTTTCGTCAAGCTTGCCGAAGTGCTCGGCGCCTTTGTCGGACAGGTCACCGAGGATCCGATCAAGGAGGTCGAGATACTGTTCGACGGCTCGACCGCGACGATGAACACGCGCGCGCTGATCAGTGCCACCCTTGCCGGGCTGATCCGGCCGCAGGTCTCCGACGTCAACATGGTGTCGGCGCCGATCATGGTGAAGGAGCGCGGCATTATCGTCGCCGAGGTCAAGCGTGACAAGTCGGGCGTGTTCGACGGCTATATCAAGCTGACGGTCAAGACCGAGCACAGGACGCGCTCGATCGCCGGCACCTGTTTTTCGGACGGCAAGCCGCGCTTCATCCAGATCAAGGGCATCAATCTCGACGCAGAGGTCGGCCAGCACATGCTCTACACGACCAATGCCGACGCGCCCGGCATCATCGGCCTGCTCGGCACGGTGTGCGGCGAGAACGGCGTCAACATCGCCAACTTCCAGCTCGGCCGCAACCGGCCGGGCGGCGATGCCATCGCATTGCTCTATCTCGATGCGCCGTTCCCGGAAAACGTGTTGGCGCAGGTGCGCTCGCACAAATCGATCGACTCCGCCAAGCGGCTGCATTTCGATGTGGGGATAGCCTGAAATTCGGCCGCCCCGTGTGCAGCAGCACGCGGGGCGGCGGAACGTCGCGGCAAGCGACTTCATTCAGCAGCGGATGCCGCCATCTTCCGTCCGCTGTATTCGGCGAGGCTGATGCCACCGAGCACCAGCGCGAGAGCCAGCGCCTGATAGAGCTGGAATGTCTCACCGACAATCAGCACCGATAGCAGCGTACCGAAGATCGGCACCAGATTGATGAACAGGCCGGCCCGGTTGGCGCCGATCAGCTCGTTGCCCCTGATATAGAAGATCTGCGAGATGACCGAAGCACCGATGGCGGTATAGAACGCGACCGCCCAGCCGCGGGCATCGGGGACGATGACCTGGCCGGCGGCAATCTCCCACAGGAAGAAAGGCAGCGATGTGACGAGTGCGGCAACCGACAGCGCCAGCATCAGGCTCTGCCAGCGGATGACCGGCTTCAGCCGCAACCCCACCGAATAGAAGGAGTAGCAAAGCACGGCGACCAGCATGATCGCGTCGCCAAAGTTGAGATCCAGCTTGAGAAGCTGGCGCAGGTCGCCATGGCTCGCCGTCACCGCGACGCCAATGATGGTCAGCACGACGCCAGCCATCTGCACCCGGTTCACCCGCAGACGAAACAGCACGAAATTGGCGATGATGATCACGATCGGTATCGCCGCCTGCTCGATCGAGACGTTGATCGCCGTCGTGTAGTTGAGCGCCGTGTAGAAGATCGCATTGAAAAAGGCGAAGCCGCAAGCGCCGAGCCCGCCAAGCAGCAACCAGTGCCTGCGCACCACCGGCCAGTCTTGGCGTAGCGTTCCCCAGCCGATCGGCAGCAGGATCAGAACCGCCAGCAGCCAACGCAGGAAGACCAGCGTCATCGGCGAGATATGACCGACCGCCAGCTTTCCCGCCACGGAGTTGCCGCCCCACAGCAAGGTGGTGCACAGCAGGAACAGATAGGCGGCTCGATGCATCGTGAACTCCCGGCCAGGCAGAGGGAATTTGACGGTCGGTGTGGGCCTATTGCGACCGCCAGCCCAAGTAAATGATGTCAAAGACGAAAATTGTTGTGCCTCGGAGCGTTTTGGGCGGCAAAGAGTGGTCGCGCTCGCCGGGTCTTGACGCTATAGAGCGACGTGCGTGCAATTGGACGCTACAAAGTACGCGTCGGAAGGCTTTAATCTCGCGTCGTGCTTTTCCGAAAATCGATTCCGATTTTGGGGGCCGATGCGATAGAGGCCTATCGTTTCGAATTGTTTCAAGCTGCTCGTGCGGCGTCTCAAGGGAAAAGAAATATGGCCAATGTGGTGGTCGTCGGCTCGCAATGGGGCGATGAGGGCAAAGGCAAGATCGTAGACTGGCTGTCGGAGCGCGCCGATGTTGTCGTGCGCTTCCAGGGCGGCCACAATGCCGGCCACACGCTGGTCGTCGACGGCAAGGTCTACAAGCTGTCGCTGCTGCCGTCCGGCGTGGTGCGGCAAGGCAAGCTTTCCATCATCGGCAATGGCGTCGTCTTCGATCCGCACGCTTTCGTCGCGGAGGTTGCGAAATTGAAGGCGCAGGGCATCGAGGTGACGCCAGACCGCCTGAAAATAGCCGAAAACACCGCGCTTATCCTGTCCTTGCACCGGGAGCTGGACGGATTTCGCGAGGACGCCGCTTCCAATTCCGGAACGAAGATCGGCACGACCCGTCGCGGCATCGGTCCCGCCTATGAAGACAAGGTGGGCCGGCGCGCGGTCAGGGTGATGGATTTGGCGGATTTGGAAACGCTGCCCTTGAAGGTCGACAGGCTGCTGACGCACCACAATGCGCTGCGGCGCGGGCTCGGCCATGCCGAGGTCACGCATGAGGCGATCATGAGCGAGCTGATCTCGGTGGCCGACGAGATCCTGCCCTATATGGACCGCGTCTGGAAAATCCTCGACGACAAGCGCCGCGCCGGCGAGCGCATCCTGTTCGAGGGCGCGCAAGGCACGTTGCTCGACATCGACCACGGCACCTATCCGTTCGTCACCTCGTCCAATACGGTTGCCGGTCAGGCCGCCGCCGGGTCGGGTGTCGGGCCGGGCGCCATCGGCTATGTGCTCGGCATCACCAAGGCCTATACGACGCGCGTCGGCGAAGGCCCGTTTCCAACCGAACAGAAGAACGAGATCGGCGAGTTCCTGGGCACGCGCGGCCATGAATTCGGCGTCGTCACCGGCCGCAAGCGGCGCTGCGGCTGGTTCGATGCCGTGCTGGTCCGCCAGGCCGTCGCCGTCAACGGCATCAAGGGCATTGCGCTGACCAAGCTCGATGTGCTCGATGGGCTGGACGAGATCAAGGTCTGTACCGGCTACCGACTCGACGGCGAGGCGATCGATTACCTGCCGGCCAGCCAGGGTGCGCAGGCCCGCGTCGAACCGGTCTACGAGACGCTGGAGGGGTGGAAAGGCACCACTGCCGGCGCGCGCAGCTGGAACGACCTGCCGGCCCAGGCGGTGAAGTACGTCCGCTACATCGAAGAGCTGATCGGCGCGCCGGTCGCACTCCTTTCCACCAGCCCTGAACGGGACGACACGATACTTGTGACCGATCCGTTTCAAGACTAGTTTCTCAGCCTTCCGGGCATTGCGGCTGATTTGCGGGGGCCGGCCCAGAAACAAATGCAGGTCGACTGACGTATGGTAGATTTTGTTCCTATTCTGAAAAAGGCGCTCGATAAACTCGGTGAGCCGTCGGCGGAAGTGCGCGCCAGGGTCTATGACAGGGCCCGTTCGTCAATCGCGAAACAACTGGCAGAGAAGGCCACGATGACGCCTTCCGATGTCGACCGGCAGATGCGTGCACTGGAAGACGCCATCGCCAAAGTCGAGCGGGACTATGCCAAGCCTGCGCCGCCACCCGACCCGCTGGCGGAACTGGAGGACATCTTCTCCTCCATCGACCGCAACAAGAACCAGTCCAGCCATATCCGACAGCCAGCAAAGACGGAGCCGGCATGGCAGCCGGCCAAGACCGAGCCGGCAAAGACCGGGCCAGCCTGGCAGCCCACGCCCGCCAAGCCGGCGCCGAACTGGCAAAAGCCGCAGCCCGTCGCTCTTTCTCAGGAGCGCGCTGGTCCGCCGCCGTCCGATATGGATCTTCCGACGGCTGACGGCCAAGACGGCGTTTTTCGGGGCGACGACTTTTCCAACGACGGCGGCCCCGCGGAGGACACGTTCCAGCGGCTCCATCCTGCCGAGCGCAGGCGCAGCTATGGCGGTCTGATCGCCGCCGCCATTGCCTTGCTTGTCATTGCCGGTGGTGGCTATGGCATCTGGCTGAACAAGGATGCGTTCGGCAGCATGCTCGGCCTCGACTCGACCAAAGCCGTCGCCACCGAACCGCTGGTAAAACCAGCCCCGGCCAAGCCGGAGGCCGATGCGGCCGTACCGGCCGCCGCGCCTCCGACGGAGGCCGGCGAGGGCGCTAAGTACACGCCGCGCCTGACGCCCGAGGGCCACGAAGTCGATCCCGGCCCCGCGGCCGGGCAGGCGGGCATCGGCGAAGGCGAATCCGTCGCCGCACTGACCACGCCGCCATCGGCCGCACAGGCGCCGACCACCCCGGCACCCGCCGCGCCGGCACCGGCCGCACCCGCCGACAAGCAAGCCACGGCCAATGCTCCAGCAGTCGATGGGTCCGCTGCACCAACTCCCGCGACGCCGCCCGCCAACGGGGCAGCAGCGCCGGCCGATGCTGCAGCGGCCGCCCCGCCGCCCGCACCGGCAGCGGCACCAACGGCAGTTCCGCCGCAAGCCACGTTGGCCGTCGGCCAGAAGGCGATCTTCTACGAGGAGCGCACCAGCACCGCTCAAGGCTCGGCCGAGCCCGGCAACATCGTCTGGTCGCTAGTGCAGGAATCGCCCGGCGGCGACTTGCCGCCCGAGCCGGCGATCCGCGCCGAGGCGACCATTCCAGGCAAGGATATCCAGTTGCGCATGACGATCCGTCGCAACACCGACCAGACGCTGCCGGCCAGCCATATCATCGAGATGATCTTCCTGACGCCTGACGGCTTCGAGGGCGGCGGCGTCGACAACATCCTGCGTGTCGCCATGAAGGGCTCCGAGCAGGATGCCGGAAGCCCGCTGATCGGCATCCCGGCCAAGATCGCCGACGGTTTCTTCCTGGTTGCGCTCAACGATACCAAGGCGGATGAAGACGCCAATCTGACCTTGCTCAGAGGCCAGGACTGGATCGACGTGCCGGTCGTCTACAAGACCGGGCGGCGGGCGCTGCTCACCATGGAAAAGGGCATTCCAGGCGAGAAGGTGTTCGACGAGGCGCTGAAGGCCTGGCAGACTAAGACGGCGGGGTGAAGACGGTCCGCCACCCCGAAGCTCCCCAGCAGTTCAGAAGCCCTGGAACAGCATATCGAGCGCGGCCACGATCTCGTCGTGATGCCTCGTCAGATTCAGTCGGCTCTCGCCCAGTTCCGTCGCCGCAACCGTGGCGATCAAATGGGTGGCCATGACCAATTTCCGACCATTGATCTCGAAAATCGGGTGGAGCTTTCGCATTGGTGATGGCGCCATCGCAGCCGGCAGAAGCGGGACGACCACCCGGGTCTTGAAATGGTCTAGCAGATCGGCCTGGACGTCGAGGAGATAGCCGCCTTCGATGCTACCCGCGAAGACGTCGTAGCGCGCCATCAGAATTGCCGATGTTCTGCCAGCGGAATACCGTGTTTTTCGACATATTCGTTCCACGCATCTATCGTCGCGCGGTTCTCAAGCTTCCACAGCCGCGTCTTTTCGGCGGCCACGGCCTCGGCGATGCCGGCTTCAGCGGCGCGCGAGACATTCACATCGAGCCCCTTGGCTTCCTTCATGAGCTTTGAGTCGATCGACAGATTTGCCGGCTGGCGAACCGCATTCACAGCAATTTTGCGCATGATCACCTCCACAGTATGCGCATAACATATGCGCATTCCTCTCTAGTCGCAATGACAAGGTGCTTGAACTCGCGAATTACCCCTCCATCTCCTCGCGCAGCATTTCCAGTTCCAGCCATTCCTCCTCGAGCGCTGCCAGTGTGACGCGCTCCTTGTCGAGCGCGGCAATCGTCTTCTGGAACGAGGCCGGGTCACGCTCGTAATAGGCCGGATCGGCGATGTTGTTCTCCAGCCGCGAGATCGAGGCCGACACCGCCTCGATCTTCTTGGGCAGCGATTCCAGCGCGAATTTCTGCTTGAACGACAGTTTCTTGGCCGGGCCCTTCGGTGCGGCCGCTTCGTTCCTGCTTGCCGCCGTCGCTTCACCGGCTTCTGCTTTTGGCCGCGCCCTGCGGTCGTCCAGCCTGGTGCCGCCGCGCTGCGCCAGCATGTCGGAATAGCCGCCGGCATATTCGATCCAGCGGCCGTCACCATCCGGCGCGATAATGCTGGTCACGGTGCGGTCGAGGAAATCGCGATCGTGGCTGACCAGGATCACCGTGCCGGCAAAGCCGGCGACCAGTTCCTGCAGCAGCTCCAGCGTCTCCATGTCAAGATCGTTGGTCGGCTCGTCGAGCACAAGCAGGTTTGCCGGCCGCGCCAAAACGCGGGCGAGGATCAGCCGTGCCCGCTCGCCGCCTGAAAGCTCGCGCACCGGCGTGCGCGCCTGTTCCGGCTTGAACAGGAAGTCTTTCATGTAAGAGACGACGTGGCGCTGCTCGCCATTGATGACGAGGTTCTCGCCGCGCCCGTCGGTGAGATACTGCGCCAATGTCTCCTGCGGGTCGACGGCTTCGCGCTTCTGGTCGAGCGTGGCGATCTCCAGATTTGTGCCGAGCCGCACCGTGCCCGCGTCCGGCTTCAATTCGCCGGTCAGCATCTTCAACAGCGTCGTCTTGCCGGCGCCGTTCGGCCCGACCAGACCGACGCGATCGCCGCGCTGGATGCGGGTCGAGAATCCCTTGACCACGGTCAGATCGCCAAAGCTCTTCTCGATGTTCTTGGCTTCGATCACCAGCTTGCCGGATTCGGCGGCGTCGCTGGCTGTCATCGTCGCCGCACCCTCGGCGCCGCGATGACCACGAAAGCGCTGGCGCATGGTCTGCAACTCACCGAGCCGGCGCATGTTGCGCTTGCGCCGCGCTGTCACCCCATAGCGCAGCCAGTGCTCCTCGCGGACGATCTGGCGACCGAGCTTGTGCTGCTCGCGCTCTTCCTCCTCCAGCACCGTGTCGCGCCATTCCTCGAAATAGCCAAAGCCCTTGTCGAGACGGCGGGTCTGGCCGCGGTCGAGCCAGATTGTGGCGCGTGACACGCGCTCGAGAAAACGGCGGTCATGCGAGATGACGACCAATGCCGAGGAGGTGCGGGCAAGCTCCTCCTCCAGCCATTCGATGACCGAAAGGTCAAGATGATTGGTCGGCTCATCGAGGAGGAGAATGTCGGGCTCCGGCGCCATGACGCGGGCGAGGGCGGCGCGCCGCGCCTCGCCGCCGGAGAGGTCGTTCGGCCGTTCCTCGCCGGATAGGCCGAGATGCTCCATCAGGTAGGTGGCGCGGTAGGGATCGTCGGCCGGCCCGAGCCCCGCCTCGACATAGGCGCGGACAGTCGCAAAGCCGTCCATGTCGGGCATTTGCGGCAAGTAGCGCACGGTCGCCGATGGCTGGCGGAAGACTTCGCCGTCCTGCGGTTCGATCAGCCCGGCGGCGATCTTGAGGAGCGTCGACTTGCCAGAGCCGTTGCGGCCGACCAGGGCGATCTTGTCGCCAACTGAGGCTGTCAGGGCGGCATCGTCTAGCAGCGGCGTGCCGCCAAAGGTCAGCTTTATTCCGTCGAGATTGAGAAGCGGCGGCGCCATGTCAGCTTTCTGGGCTCAGCTTTCCGGAAGAGGATAGGGATGCGCGAGCAGCAGCGCGCGGCCGCTGGCCAGCGCGATTTCCAACCGGCCCCTGACCTCGTTGGAAATGGTCAGCGACGAGCCGAACGCAACCTCGACATGGTCGAGCGGCCATTTGGCGCCGGTGACTGTCAGGCCGGCGAGATCCGAAAAGCCGAGCACCGAAAACAGCGTGCCGTCGGCATAGTCGAAGTCAGTCTTTCCCGGCAGCAAGGGAATGCCTTCCTGTGCGCCGCTGGTCAAAAGCACTTCCGTCCCGCCTTCCGCCAGCCGGACGCTCAGCGCCAGATGCAGGAAGATGTGGTCGGTACGTTTGCCGCCGAAGGCGCCTGCGAGCACAAGGCTGGTCGCACCACGTTCGAGTGCGGCGGCGATAGCGAGTTCACCGTCGGTCTTGTCTTTTTCGGCGGGAAACACCTGCCGTGGCACGGCGGCCAGATCCTCCGGCAACTCGGCAGGCACCGAATCGAAATCGCCGACCCAGAGTTCCGGCCTCAGGCCCAGCATGCGGGCATGGCCGATGCCGGCATCGGCGGCGATGACACGCGAGCCTTCGACCTGGCGGTCGAGCAGCGGCGTGCGGATGAGATCGCCGCCAAGCAGGATGGTGAATGTGCTCATATCTCGTGGCCCTTACCAGCCCTGCCCCGGAAACGGAAGATGAAACGGCAGACGAAACGGAAGGCTGGGCTTTGGATGCCCGGCAAACTTCCGCTTGCGCAGCACTTCCGCCGGGCCTATGTGTTGCAACGCTCTAACGGGGTGCCGGACGCGATTTTCGCGGACCGGCTGAGAGGCAAGACTGCCAACCCGCTGAACCTGATCCGGTTTGTACCGGCGGAGGGATTAGACGTTTCGGACAGCCCGACGCCTCAATTCCTTTCAACGCGAACGAAGGAGGCGCCGATGCGCAGTTTTTTCCACTCTCTTGTCTCAATTGTCCTGCTTGCGGCATCCGCGCTCGCCTTGCCAGGGCAGGCATCGGCACAGGATAGGCTGACGGTCTATACCTATGAAAGCTTCACCGCCGATTGGGGTCCGGGACCGGCGGTGAAGAAGGCCTTCGAGGCCGAATGCAGTTGCGTCGTCGAATTCGTCTCGGTCGCCGACGGCGTGGCGCTGCTCAACCGTGTGAAGCTGGAAGGCGCCGCGACCAAGGCCGATATCGTACTTGGCCTCGATACCAATTTGACGGCGGATGCCAAGGCAACCGGCCTGTTTTCGCCGCATGGCGCAATATCGGGCGTCAGTGTGCCGGGCGGCTGGAGCGACGATATTTTTGTGCCGTTCGACTATGGCTATTTCGCCATCGTCTACGATACCGAAAAACTGAAGAGCCCGCCGAAGAGCCTCAGGGAATTGGTCGAGGGCGATGCCGGAGAGAAGATCGTCATCCAGGATCCGCGCACCTCGACGCCGGGCCTTGGCCTGCTGCTGTGGGTCAAGTCGGTCTATGGCGACAAGGCGCCGGAAGCCTGGGCCAAACTCAAGGCGAAGGTGCTGACGGTAACGCCGGGCTGGAGCGAGGCCTACGGCCTGTTCACCAAGGGCGAGGCGCCGATGGTGCTGTCCTACACCACCTCGCCGGCCTACCACATGGTCGCCGAAAACACCGAGCGCTACCAGGCGGCGTCCTTCGAGGAGGGCGAATATCTGCAGATCGAGGTTGCGGGGATCACCACCAAGGGTGCGAAGAACCCGCTGGCAGAAAAGTTCATTGCCTTCATGACCGGACCGAAATTCCAGGATGTCATTCCCGAAACCAACTGGATGTTCCCGGCCGGCAAAACCGACAAGCCGCTCAACCCGGCGTTCGACAAGCTGGTCAAGCCGACCAAGACCTTGCTGTTCAGCCCGGAAGACGTCGCGGCCAACCGCAAGGCCTGGGTCGATGAGTGGCTTGCGGCGATGAGCAAGTAGGGCTCAAGCCTCGTCGGATGTTTGCGCCAAGCCACCCCCCTCTGGCCTGCCGGCCATCTCCCCCTCAAGGGGGGAGATCGGTAGCTTCGCCGGTAGCGCCTCTCTTTCAACATTCGCGATTGGCGAAACGATACGTGACATTCAATCTCCCCCCCTCTCGTGGCAGGGGAATCGCATATGGCGATTTTGGGGTTGAGTTTAGGCTGAGAAAGGATTCTTTGGAGAGGCAGTTGAGCGAAGGAGCGACTGCCATTTCCT